>NZ_JBVJOT010000068.1:0-38223 GCF_055583025.1 Streptomyces sp. NPDC104831 | reverse complement strand
AGGCACCACACGCGCAGCACCAAACGGCCGTGGGGGGGTCCCAAGCCAGGGGGGGGGGGGTTTCCCTGCCCCCCCCCCCCGGGGGGGGGGGGGGACCGGAGCCCGTCCGCCCCTCGCGGGGAACGTTCGGACGGGCCCTGGGGTCGGTGCGCGGTTCAGCTGTCCGCGGTGTGCGCGGCCTGCTCGGTGACGCCGGCCGGGACCTTGGTGCGCGGGGCCGGGGTGGTGGCGGCGGGGGCGCCGTCCGGGTGCGCGGCGGGCGCGGCGGCGGTGGCCGGCAGGGTGAAGGTGAGCGGCGTGCCCGTCGAGGCGGTCCAGCCGGAGACGGCGCCCGCGTACGCGGTGCCGTAGGCGGTGCCGGCGAGGGTGGTGCCGGTGGGCAGGGTGGCGGGGACGGCGGTGCCGCCCGGGCCCTGCACGGTGACGGTGGTGCCGACGCGGTAGGCGGTGACCCGGCCGGCCTGGACGGCGCTCTTCCACGCGGCGCGGCGCTGGAGTTCGGCGCCGGTGTCCTTCATCCGCAGGTTGACCACCGGGGTGCTGTCGGCGAACAGGGCGTCGTAGCCGTCGAGTACGCCGTTGAGCACCGGGTAGGCGATGCGGTCCTCGGCGAGGTTGGCCTGGTGGATGAAGTGCGGCTTGGGGTCGTTGGACAGCACGTGGCCGAGGGCGATCCGGGTCTCCAGCGGCACGATGTGGTCGCTGTAGCCGGTGGCGGTGTCCAGCGGGGCCGGCAGGCAGGTGGTGGTGGCCGGGTTGTCCTCGCAGATGCCGCTGCCGCCCTGGGCGCGGCTGGTGTAGAGCCAGTTGTACTCGTCGACCTGCTCGGCCGCCCGGCCCGCGTTGTAGAAGACGTTCATCGGGTAGCGGGAGACGGTGGTGGCGGGGCCGACCTTGCGCTGGTCGGGGTCGCGGGAGTTGTCGGAGGCGAGCCACTTGACGCCCTCGGCGGTGAGCGCGAGGCCCAGGTTGGGGTTGTCCTGCGGCTGCTGCGGCAGGATCCTCAGGCCGGAGTGCTCGCCGGTGACCAGCTCGTCGGTCTCCAGCGGGAGTCCGGCGGCCTGGCCCCAGGCGCGGTTGGTGGCGATCTCGTAGTCGATCGTGGCGAGGCCGACCCACTTGGTGTTGCCGAGGAAGTCGGTGGCGCAGGTCCAGGGCACGACGGTGACGTTCTGCTCGCAGCCGAGGAAGGCGTGCGTGTAGGTGTGGTTGACCCAGCGGAACTTGTTCCGGTCCGCGATCAGCTTGTCGGCGAGCTGGTCGACACCGTCGTTGTCCTCGCGCTGGTCGACGCTGCCGGCGCCGTTGTAGACCAGGTCGAGGGTGAAGCGGTGGTCGTTCTGCCAGGTGGTGGCGTAGTCGACGTCCGCCGGGGTCATCCGGATCGGGTTCGGGGTGCCCGCGCCCTTCGCGCAGTCGACGTCGCCGGGCGTGCAGTTCAGCTCGGTGTCCCAGCGGTCGTCGGCGGCGAACACGTCGTCCACGTGGACGGCGAAGTAGTTGCGGGAGGCGCCGAGGTGCACCCCGCCGGTCATCCACTCCACGATGCCCCGGGCCAGCAGCCGGAACTGCTGCTGGTACCGGTTGTAGACGAAGGTGACGACCAGTTCGCGCCGGCCGTCGTGCCGGTACTCGCCGACCAGGGAGCCCTGTTTCGTGGTGCCCGGGACGGGTGCCTGCACGTACGGGGTGAAGTCGGCGCCGGCGGCGGGCGTCGACAGGTAGGCGTAACTCTCGCCCACGGTGGGTGAGTTGTCCTCGAACGGGACCGCGCCGTCGAGGTAGCCGAAGGGGCCGGCCTGCCCGGCGGCGGTGACCTGGGCGCGGACCCCGTCGACGCTGCCCGAGTAGCCGCCGGAGGTGGGGACCTGGAGGCCGACCTGGGGCCGGGCGTAGGTGTAGGCGTCGACCTGCGGGATGGCGTACGTCTGTTCGTAGGCGGCGAGCGCGCTCATCTCGGCGCTGCCGGCCGCGAACGGGTTGTCGTTGGGCAGGACGACGGCCTGGTACTTGGCGCGCGGGCGGCCGTCGACGGTGTCGGCCAGGAAGGCCGCGTCGATGGTGGGCCGGTCGGCGCGGGTGAGGTCGACCTTGGTGTAGGGCGTTCCGGCGGTGTCGAGTTCGGCGGCTATGGCGTCGGTGGCCGGGCCGCCGTCGCTCACCACCAGGACTCTGAGGTCGATGCGTGGTGCGGTGGTGTCGGCCTGCGCCGGGCCGGCCGGCAGGCCGAGCGCGGCGATGAGCGCGCCCACCGTCAGGGCGGTGGTGCGTATGGTCCGCTTCATTGCGGTGAAGTCCCCTCCCCGGACAGGGGTGAGCACGGCTCCCGTGGAGCGGACGCACCCCCTCGCGCGACGCCGGCGTCCCCCTCAGAAGCCGGTCATCGGCAAATCCGTCGCGTCACATGGTGATGTCTCTGTGGAGCTTTTGTGGTCGAGATACGAAACATGACGGAAAATGGCGCGTGTTGCCCCTCGACCGAGGCAACCTGCCGGACCTTTTTCCCGTCGTGGCCGTGCGAGTGGTACAGGACGCGGGCCGGACCCGGGGGGCTGGTCCGGCCGCCGGACGACGCACCGGCGGACCATGCCGGTCCGCCGGGCGATGGGTCGTGGTGCGCCCCCGTGACGAGTTGTCGGCCGAGGCCGTTTCAAGTCACCGGGGCCGGGCCGCCTCGCGTCCGTCAGGCGCAGAGCACCCGGGTCTCGGGGGTGTAGACGGGCCCGGCGTTGGTGTTGCTGCTGTCGCTGAACTCGGCGTAGTAGTACGAGTAGAAGCCGATGTTGCCGTTGCAGCCGGAGTCGGCGGCGACCTGGAGCGTCAGCGTGACGGTCCGGCTCTGGCCGGGCGGGATGGTGGAGCCGTAGTTGCCGCCGAGGTTGCTCGGGCCGGTGCCGGAGCAGGGGGTGGAGCCGGCCGCGGTGGCCAGGCTGCAGCCGGTGAAGCTGTACTTCAGGTCCGGGCGCTGGGTGGTCAGCCACGTCGGGTCGATGGTCTGGTACACGAACCAGACGTCGTAGCTCTTGTTGTTGGTGAGCGTCATCGACAGCTTCACCGTGCCACCGGGGGTGGTGGTGGCGGTGTCGGTGGCGAACGTCAGGGTGGTGGGCGCGGGGTCGGCGCTCGCGCTGGGGGCGAGGCCGAAGACGGCGAGGAGGAACGCGAGGACGGCGGTGAGACCGAGGCGTCTCGGCAGAGGTGATCGCATGGCCCGGGAGGCTAGGCACCGGCCCGGCGCGGCGTCTGCACCCGTGCACGCGCCCGGAGCCGGTTCGGCCGAAAGTGATCGCCGTGTGAAGAAGCTGCGATGGTGGCGTGACGGCGCACCGCTTCTCGCATCCCCGCACGCCGGGCGTGGTGGACGGGAGCGGGTGGCGGGGCGTTCCGGGCCGGCGACGCGCGGAGAACCGTTGGCGCGGACGCGCCGCTCCGCCGGCGACGGAACGGGGACCGCCGCTTGTGAGGGGGGTCATTCCCGGCCACTCGGCGGTTTCCGGCCGTCACGCGTCGGGCCGGACCGGGCATGTACGCGCGGCGCGGGGGTATCCGGCCTGCGAATTCGTTCGTTCGGCGCACCACTCAGGAGGCAAAGAGCATGCTCATGGCACACCCCGCGGTGCTGAAGGACCTCATCGCCCAGTACGAGACCCTGTCCCTGCTCGGGGCCGAGGAGAGCACCCCCGAGGCCCGGCAGCGGCTCGCCGACATCTCGTACACGCTGTGCGTGGCCACCGGCACCCGGGATGTCGACATGGCCCTCATCGCGGCCCGGCACCGCCTCTCCGGTGCCCGCCCGGAGGACGACTCCCTGCTCCAGACATCCGGGGCCTGAACCGCACCCCTCCCCCGAACTCGCCGCCTCCCGCTTCTGGTCGCCGGGACGCGCCGGACGGTATACAGACCCAGTCGCACAGCCGAGGGCGAGCACAGGGGGAGGGCGCATGGCACGGAAGAGGCGTCCGGCGGGACGGCGGCGGGCCGCCGCACTGGCGGCGGCACTGGGTGGCTGCCTCCTGGCCGTGGCCGCCACGGCACCACCGGCCGGCGCGCACCCCGGGGGCCACGGCCGCGCGGTCGCCTACGCGGCACTCGGCGACTCCTACACCTCGGGTCCCGGCATCCCGGCGCAGGTCGACGCCGGCTGCGCCCGCTCGGACCACAACTACCCCTCGCTGCTGGCCGCCGGGCTGCGCGCGGGGACGTTCACGGACGTCAGCTGCGGCGGGGCCACCACCGCCGAGATGTGGCGGGCGCAAGGCTCCCACCCGCCCCAGCTCGACGCACTGGACCGGCACACGGACCTGGTCACCGTGCAGATCGGCGGCAACGACATCGGGTTCGGCCCGATCATCGAGACCTGTGCCCGCCTCGCCGCCCAGGACCCGGCGGGCAACCCCTGCGAGCGCGCGTACCGGGCCTCGGGCCACGACGAACTCGCGCTCGCCGTGCTGCGTACCGCCCCCGAGGCCGACCGGGTACTGCGTGCCGTGCGCGCCCGCGCCCCGCACGCCCGGGTGCTCGTCGTCGGCTATCCCGCCCTGCTGCCCGACGACGGCGGCGGCTGCTTCCCCCAGGTCCCCTTCGCGCGCGGCGACTTCCCGTACCTGCGGGACACCGAGAAGCGGCTGAACCGGATGCTGCGGCTGGTCGCCGCGGTGAACCGGGCCGAGTACGTGGACACCTACGGCCCCACGGCCGGCCACGACATGTGCCAGGCACCCGGGGACCGCTGGATCGAGCCGCTCCGGCCGGCCGCGCCCGCGGCACCCGCCCACCCCAACGCCCGCGGCGAGGCGGCCATGGCACGGGCCGTGCTGGACCGGCTGGGGCGGGGGCGCGGCTGAACCGGGGGCGGCCCCCGCGGGGAGCCGCCCCGCGGGACGCGTCAGCCGCCGAGCGCGCTCCCCACCACGGCCCGGGCCTCCTCCTGCACCCGGGCGAGGTGGTCGGGGCCGAGGAAGGACTCGGCGTACACCTTGTAGACGTCTTCGGTGCCCGAGGGACGCGCGGCGAACCAGGCGTTCTCGGTGGTGACCTTGATGCCGCCGATCGCGGCGCCGTTGCCGGGCGCCTCGGTGAGCACGGCCGTGACCGGCTCCCCGGCCAGGGTGTCCGCGGTGACCTGGGCCGGCGACAGCTTGCCGAGCAGCGCCTTCTCCTCGCGGGTGGCGGGCGCGTCGATGCGGGCGTAGGCGGGGGCGCCGAAGCGGCCGGTCAGCTCGGCGTAGTGCTCCGAGGGCGTCTTGTCGGTGACGGCCGTGATCTCGGCGGCGAGCAGCGCCAGGATGATGCCGTCCTTGTCGGTGGTCCACACGGAGCCGTCGCGGCGCAGGAAGGAGGCGCCGGCCGACTCCTCGCCACCGAACCCGAGGTCGCCGCCGACGAGTCCGTCCACGAACCACTTGAAGCCGACCGGCACCTCGACCAGCCGGCGGCCGAGGTCGGCGGCGACCCGGTCGATCATGGTGGAGGAGACCAGGGTCTTGCCGATGCCCGCGGCGTCCGGCCACTGCTCGCGGTGCCGGTAGAGGTAGGAGATGGCGACCGCGAGGTAGTGGTTGGGGTTCATCAGGCCGGCGTCCGGGGTGACGATCCCGTGCCGGTCGGCGTCGGCGTCGTTGCCGGTGGCGATGCGGAAGCGGTCGCGCTGTTCGATCAGGGAGGCCATCGCGTACGGCGAGGAGCAGTCCATGCGGATCTGGCCGTCCCAGTCCAGGGTCATGAACCGCCAGGTGGGGTCGGTGTGCGGGTTGACCACCGTCAGGTCGATGCCGTGCTGTTCGGCGATCCGGCCCCAGTAGGCGACGGAGGCGCCGCCGAGCGGGTCGGCGCCGATGCGCACCCCGGCCGCGCGGACCGCGTCCAGGTCCAGCACGCTGGGCAGATCGGCGACGTAGGTGCCGAGGAAGTCGTACCGTCCGGTGGTGTCCGCGGCGAGCGCGCGGGCGTACGGCAGCCGGCGCACGTCCTTCAGCCCGCCCGCGATGATCTGGTTGGCGCGATCCTGGATCCAGGAGGTGGCGTCGGAGGCGGCCGGGCCGCCGCTCGGCGGGTTGTACTTGAAGCCGCCGTCGGCGGGCGGGTTGTGCGACGGGGTGACCACCACGCCGTCGGCGAGGCCCGAGGTGCGGCCCCGGTTGTGGGTCAGGATCGCGTGCGAGACGGCGGGGGTGGGCGTGTAGCCGTCCGCGCCGTCGACGAGCACGGCCACCTCGTTGGCGGCGAACACCTCCAGCGCGGTCGCCTTCGCCGGCTCGGACAGGGCGTGGGTGTCGGCGCCCAGGAACAGCGGGCCGTCCGTGCCCCGGGCGGCGCGGTACTCGCAGATGGCCTGGCTGGTGGCGGCGATGTGGTCCTCGTTGAAGGCGCTCGCCAGGGACGAGCCCCGGTGCCCCGAGGTGCCGAACGCCACCCGCTGCGCCGGGTCGGCCGGATCGGGGTGCAGCGTGTAGTACGACGTGACCAGCCGGGCCACGTCGACGAGGTCCTCGGGACCGGCCGGCCGGCCGGCTCGTTCATGCGGCATGAGTAGCATTCCTCCACGTCGGTGGGATCGTTCGCTCACCGCACATCTTTCCCCGTGGGGGGCGCGCGGTGCGAGTGCGCCCCACCGGCGGGGACGCACCGCCGGTGGGTGGCGGCCGGGCGGGGGGTGCTCCGCGCTCGGCGCCGGTTTCGGGGCGACCTCCTTCTTCGCGGGGTCGTCCGCCCCGGGGGGCGCGGCTCAGTCCCGCCGCGCCCGCTCCCGCTCCTGTTCCCGCGCGAAGGCGTACAGCTCCTTGGAGGTGGCGATGAGTTCGCGCCGCTCCTCGCGCGAACCGACCATGGGCTGCGAGCCCTTGAGCGGCACCTGGGCGCTCTCCGGCAGGAACCGGACGGTGACCAGGCCGATGACGCCGGCCAGCATCAGGTAGTAGGCGGGCATCAGGTCGTCGCCGGTCAGCTCGACCAGCGCGGCGGTGACCAGCGGGGTGGTGCCGCCGAACGCGGCGACCGCGACGTTGAAGCCGATGCCCATGGCCGCGTACCGCACGGCGGTCGGGAACAGCGCGGGCAGGGTGGCCGCGCTGGGCGCGGCGAAGCCGGCCAGGACGGTGGACAGGAGCAGCACCCCCGCGATCGGCGGCCAGGTGCCGCCCGCCTTGATCAGCAGGAAGGCCGGCACGGCGAGCACGATCATCGCGACGGCGGCGACGGCGTAGAGCGGCCGCCGGCCCACCCGGTCGCTGAGCCGGCCGAGGAAGGTGATCAGGATGACGATCCACACCATGCCGACGAGCACCAGGAGGTCGGCGGAGCCGCTGGAGCGGTGCAGGGTCTCGGTCTGGTAGGTCGGCAGATAGCCGGTGACCATGTAGTTGGTGACGTTGTAGAGCAGCACCAGGCCCATGCAGACGAGCAGCGCCCGCCAGTGGTTGCGCACGATGTCCTTGAACTCGCTGCCCGCCGATTCCTGTGCCAGGGCCTTCTCGTGTTCGTCCAGCTGCTGCTGGAAGGCCGGGGACTCCTCCAGCTTCATCCGCATGTACAGGCCGATGACACCGAGCGGCCCGGCGATGAGGAATGGCACGCGCCAGCCCCAGGACAGCATCTGGTCGTCCGTCAGGGCCAGGTTCAGCGCGGTGACCAGCGCCGAGCCGAGGGCGTAGCCGGTGAAGGTGCCGAAGTCGAGCCAGCTGGAGAGGAAGCCGCGCCGGCGGTCCGGGGAGTACTCGGCGACGAAGGTGGTGGCCCCGCCGTACTCACCGCCGGTGGAGAAGCCCTGGACCATGCGGGCCAGCAGGAGCAGCACCGGCGCGGCGAGGCCGATGGTGGCGTAGCCGGGGATGACGCCGATGGCGAAGGTGCCCGCCGCCATCATGATCATGGTGGTGGCGAGTACCTTCTGCCGGCCGATCCGGTCGCCGAGGGGTCCGAAGACCAGGCCGCCGAGGGGCCGTACGACGAAGGCGGCGGCGAAGGTCGCGAACGAGGAGATGACCTGGGCGGCCGGGGAGGCTCCGGGGAAGAAGACCTTGCCGATGGTGGCGGCGAGGTAGCTGTAGACGCCGAAGTCGAACCACTCCATGCAGTTGCCGAGCGCGGAGGCGCCGACGGCGCGCCGCAGCAGCGGGGGCTCGACGACCTGGACGTCGTCGGCGTCGAAGGCCCGCCGGTTGCGGTGCAGCCTGCGGCTCAGCTCCTCGCGGACCTGGTGCGGCAGCCGGGCCACGGCCTTCGGCACCCGGACCCCGCTCCGGGCCCCCCGTTCCCCGCCGGACGCGGACTGCGCGCCGGACCTCTCACCGCTCATCAGCGCCTTCCTTCCGCTCGCCGTTTCGATCACCGCCTGCCCCTTTGGCCGGACCGGAAACGGAACCCGTACGTCCGCCCCGGTCGGGCAAATGTGACGTACGCCACAGACGTAGGAAAAAAGTAGGACATAATGGAGTCCGTCGGACAGCGTTGTCAGTCCGCCTCCGGCACGATCCTCCCGATCCCCAAGGAGCCGTTCCCTTTATGGCGCACGGATCTCATCGCAGCCCCCTCCTGCCGCCCCGTCCCGACCCGGTCCTCGCCCGCGACTGCGACCGGTGCCTCGGCTGGGGCACCGTCGTCACCCCCAGCGGGGACCACGAGCTGTGCCGCGCCTGCCAGCCGGCCCCCGGCACGGAGGAGGGTGGCGCCGCCCGTTCCTAGCACCGCCGCACAGACCCCCCGACCTCGGTCCCGCCCGGGACGATCACGTTCCGGATAAGCTTCGGGTAATAGTTTCACCAAGAAACATTCAAAGCCGAGCAGGGGGGCTGCCATGAGCACCGCACGCACCAGCAGGACACCGTTGCCGGGCATCGGCGTCCGCTACGACCTGACGACCCGCGAACACCGCCATCTGTCGGTGGTCGCCCACCGGGACGGCTCGCGCACCGTGAGCGCCTACCGGCACGACGACCCCGACGCCTGCGCGCTGTCGGTCCGGCTCACCGGGCAGGAGGCGGAGGCCCTGGTGGACGCCCTGAAGCCGACCCATCACAGCCCCACCCTGCTGTCCACCACGGAACTGGGGCTGGTGGCCGAACGCATCGAGCTGTCCGGGGCCTCCCACTGGAACGGGCGGCTGCTCGGCGACACCCGGATGCGCACGGAGACCGGCGTGTCGATCGTGGCCGTCCTGCGCCGCGCCGAGGCGATACCCTCCCCCGGCCCCGGGTTCCGGCTGGCCGGCGGGGACACGCTGATCGTCATCGGCACCCGCGAGGGCGTGGACGCCGCCGCCGCGATACTCGGGCGGGAGTGATCGGGATGCACTCCTCCGCGGTCTTCCTGATCGAGTTCGGCGCGATCATCCTGAGTCTCGGGCTGCTCGGCAGGCTCGCCGCCCGCCTGCGGTTCTCGCCCATCCCGCTGTACCTGCTGGCGGGGCTGGCCTTCGGCGAGGGCGGCCTGCTGCCGCTCGGCACCAGCGAGGAGTTCGTGGCCGTCGGCGCCGAGATCGGCGTCGTCCTGCTGCTGCTGATGCTGGGCCTCGAATACACGGCCGGCGATCTGGTCTCGAATCTGAAGACGCAGTACCCGGCGGGGATCGTGGACGCCACCCTCAACGCCCTGCCCGGCGCCGCCATGGCCCTGCTGCTGGGCTGGGGCCCGATCGCCGCCGTCGTCCTGGCCGGCATCACCTGGATCTCCTCCTCGGGTGTCATCGCCAAGGTCCTCGGCGACCTGGGCCGGATCGGCAACCGGGAGACACCGGTCATCCTCAGCATCCTGGTGCTGGAGGACCTGTCCATGGCGGTCTACCTGCCCGTCGTCACCGCCCTGCTGGCCGGGACCGGCATCGCCGCGGGCAGCGTCACGCTGGCCATCGCGCTCGGCGTCGCGGGCCTGGTGCTCGGGGTGGCGGTGCGTTACGGCCGGCACATCTCGCGCTTCGTCTCCACCGACGACCCGGAGAAGCTGCTGCTGGTGGTGCTCGGCCTGACCCTGGTGGTGGCCGGAGTCGCCCAGCAGCTCCAGGTGTCGGCGGCGGTCGGCGCCTTCCTGGTGGGCATCGCCCTGTCCGGGGAGGTCGCCGAGGGCGCCCACAATCTGCTGGCACCGCTGCGGGACCTGTTCGCGGCGGTGTTCTTCGTCTTCTTCGGCCTGCACACCGATCCGGCGAGCATCCCGCCGGTGCTGCTGCCCGCCCTCGCCCTGGCCGCCGTCACCACCCTCACGAAGATCGCCACCGGCTGGTGGGCGGCCGGCCGCGCGGGCATCTCGGGCCGGGGCCGCTGGCGGGCCGGCGGCACGCTGGTGGCCCGCGGCGAGTTCTCCATCGTCATCGCGGGGCTCGCCGTCACCTCCGGCATCGACTCCGACCTCGGCCCGCTGGCCACCGCCTACGTACTGATCCTGGTGGTGATCGGACCGCTCACCGCCCGGTACACCGAGCCGCTCGCCCTCCGGCTGACCGGCCGCCGGAGCCCGCGCACGGCACCGGAGGCCGAGGCCGAGGCCGGCACCGGACCGGACGCCGTCGCCCCCGGCCAGGACGCCCCGGTCGGCCGCTCCTGACCGGCGTCCGGCGGCACCGACGTACGGTGGGGGCATGTCGTCGCCGCTGCCGGGACCGCTGGCCCCGCTGGAACCGCTGCTCGGCCACTACGGCTACTGGGCGGTGGGGGCCGTGGTCCTCGTGGAGGACTTCGGGGTCCCCGCGCCCGGCGAGACGATCCTCCTCGCGGCGGGGGTGTACGCGGGCGCGGGACGGCTGAACGCGGTGGCCGTGGCGCTCATCGCGTTCGCCGCGGCCGTCGCCGGGGACAATCTCGGCTATCTGATCGGCCGGGCCGGCGGACGGGCCTTCGTCCGGCGCTGGGGCCGCTACGTCCTGCTGACCCCGAAGCGGTTCGAGACCGCCGAGCGGTTCTTCACCCGGCACGGCGGCAAGATCGTCACCGTGGCCCGGTTCGTGGAGGGCCTGCGCCAGGCCAACGGCATCATCGCGGGCACGACCGGCATGCGCTGGCGCCGCTTCCTCGCCTTCAACGCCCTCGGCGCGGCCCTGTGGGTCGGCCTGTGGACGACGCTGGCGTACGTCGCGGGCAGCCACATCACCGCGGTCTACGACGAGATCAGGCGCTACCAGCTGTACGTCGTCCTCGCCGGCGCCCTCGTGATCGCGGGGTTCGCCGTGCGCCACCTCGTGCGGCGGCGCGCCCGCTGAGCCGCCGGCGGGGTTTGGGCGGCGGGTGAGCGGCAATCCGGAGGGGGACCATAGACCGCGCACGACGTTGGGAAGTGACACGCGATGGCCGGCGACAAGAAGGCCAAGGCCAAGACCGAGCAGGTCAAGGGCAAGGTGAAGGAGGCCGCGGGGCGCGCCGTCGGCAACGAGCGCATGGAGGCCGAGGGCCGCGCGCAGGGTGCCAAGGGCGACGCCCGGCAGGCCAAGGAGAAGGCGAAGGACGTCTTCAAGCACTGAACCGAGGTGCGCGCCGTCCGGCCGCACGACGGGCCCGGGACCTCCCGCTTCCGCGGGAGGTCCCGGGCCCGTTCGCGCGCCGTGGGGCCGGGGCCGTTCGTGTCCGTCCGGGGGATTCCTCGCGAACGTCCCCTTGACCGGCGCCCCAGCGGGTAGCCGAGCAGGGACGGCACCCCTGTGCACAGGAAGGGCCCCTGACCCCAGAGGAAAAGGGCAACTAGGTATGGACATCCCGCTCAGGACCCACGCGACGACGCGGGACCGCCCGGCGGTCCTGCGTCACAGCCGCACCTGGGACACCGGCGTCACCAGCATCGCCGAGGCCAGAGAGGCGGTCGCCGATCTGCTCGCGCGGGCGCGGCCGGCCCCCGGACGGCGTCCGGTCCAGGATGCCCAGCTGGTGGTCAGCGAACTCGTCACCAACGCGGCCAAACACGCGCCCGGCCCGTGTGCGCTCGGCCTGGAACTGCTGCCCGGCGAGCGGGCGCTGCGCGTCACCGTCACGGACACGTCCCGAAAGGCGCCGTGCAAGCGCCCGCCAGACCCGCGGCGGGTCGGCGGCCACGGTCTGCACCTGGTGGCGATGCTCGCCGGGGACCCGGACGTGACGTGGCTGTCCCACGGCAAAAGGGTCTCGGTCACGGTACCGCTGACCACGCAGTCCCCCGACTGACCCGCGCCCCGGGCCTGCCGGCCGCCACCCGTCGGGACGGTCGGGCCTGGCGCGGTCGTACCGCGGCGGGAACGCCTGGAGGCGCCCCGGTCCGCTCCTGTCCCGTTCCGCCGGTGCCGGCGGAATTCCGTGACCGTCTGTCGTTTTCGCCGCTGTCGGCCCTCGCCGGCCGTTCCTAGGCTCACGGTGACCAGTCGCCCGCGAGAGGAACGCGCAGATGACCGAGGCACACACCGACGGACGTGACATCACCCGGCGCACGGCGCTCCGGCGGGGGGCCGGGGTGGCCGCGGCCGGCGCGGCGACCGCGTTCGCCGGTCCGCCCGCCGCCGCCCACGCCCGGCCGGGCTTGGCCGCCGACGCGCTGCCCGCGACGGTGGCCGGGGTCCGCGTCCCCGACAGCGCTCTCGCCCGGCGCACCGTGGCCTTCGCGCGCCGCGTCAGCTCCCCGTCGCTCTTCCAGCACGTCCTGCGCAGCTATGTCTTCGGCGCGCTGGTGTTCGACCGGCAGGAGGTGCGCTACGACCGGGAGCTGGCCTTCGTCGCCACCGTGCTGCACGACCTGGGACTGGTGGAGGCGTACCGGACGCCGGCCGAGCGCTTCGAGGTCGACGGTGCCGACGCCGCGCGCCGCTTCCTGGAACGGCTGCGGGTGCCGGCCGAGCGGGTGGAGGTGGTCTGGGACGCGATCGCCCTGCACACCAGCATGGGCATCGCGACGCGCAAGAGGCCGGAGATCGCCCTGGTCGCCGTGGGGTCCGGGCTCGACTTCACGGGCAACGGGCTGGAGCGGATCCCGGCCGGCGCCGTGGCCGAGGTGCTGGAGGCGTTCCCCCGGCTGGATTTCAAGAAGGCCGCGCTGGACACGGTGCTGTCGCTGTGCCGCACCAAGCCCATGGGGGAACTGATGCACCCCTTCGCCGAGGTCGGCCGCCGTCACCTGCCCGGCTTCCCGGTTCCCACGGTGGAGGACCTGCTGATGTCCGCGCCCTTCGCGGAGTGAGCGGGGCCGGGCCCCTCACGGGATGCCGGTCGGGCGGGGGCGGTCGTCGGGGTCCGGGCGGGGGCGGGGCGGCGGGGCCTCGCCCGCGGTGAGGTGTTCGAGCACCTCGACCAGCTCCTGGCAGGCCTGCTCCACCGACCGGCGGGTGTTGCGCTGTTCGATGATCACGGCGGACAGCAGCAGCGCGGTCAGGGCGGTGGTCCCGTTGAACGCCTGGAGCTTCAGCATCACCTCGATCCGGTTCAGCCCGGTGAACGCGCCGGCGCCGTCCGTCGCTGCGACGGCCGCCACCACGGAGGTCAGCAGCGCGCACAGCACGCCGCCCACCAGCTGGAAGCGCAGCGCCGCCCAGACGACGACCGGGTAGACCAGAAAGAGCGTGCTGATCGGGCTGTAGACGGCCAGCGGCACGAGCAGGCAGGCGACGACGGCCAGCGCGGTCGCCTCCTTCCAGCGGCCCAGCGGCAGCGGCAGGCGGGCCCGGTGCAGCGACAGCAGCAGCGGGGTGACGATCAGGACGCCCGTCGCGTCCCCCACCCACCAGGCGAGCCAGACGGGCCAGAAGCCGTGGGCGGGCAGGCCGTCCGTGAGGACGAGGAGGCCGGCCCCGACGGTCGCGCTGATCAGCGTGGCCGCCAGCGCCGCCAGGAACACCAGGGCGAGGCCGTCGCGCAACCGGCTGAGGTCGGTGCGGAAGCCGGTCCGGCGCAGCAACGCCGCCGCGCACACGGGCGCGGCGGTGTTGCCGAAGAGGATCCCGAGGATCTCGACGTCGGGGGTGGTCAGGGACAGCACGGCGAAGAAGGCGCCGAGCGTGACGCCGGGCCAGCAGCGCAGGCCGAGGATCAGCAGCGCGGCGACGGCGACGCCGGTGGGCGGCCAGATGGGGGTGACGACGGCGCCCTCGACCGTCAGCTCGCGCAGCAGACCGATCCGGGCCGCCGCGTAGTAGCAGGCGGCGACGGCGGCCACCTGGACGGCAAGGCCGCCCGGCCGGCGCGGCTCCTCGATACCCACCACAGCAGCCATCTCACACCGGCGGGCGCGGGTCGGCGAGGCGAGGCGCGGTCCCGTCCGGCCCTATGGCTGAACGCGGGGCCACCCGGGAACCGGGTCGGGCCGGGCGCCGGGCATCCGGACACCGTGCCACCGCGGCCCCCCGGCCGGCGCAACGCCGCACCACTCCAAGACCCGGCCAACCAAACGCGAAGCCGCCGCAGAACCCGGCCGGGCTGCACGCCGGGCTTCCCGAAACCCGGTCGACCGAACGCGAGGCCACCCACCGCGGAACCGGATCGGGCTGAACACCGGGCCTCCCCGAACCCGGCCGGCCGGACACCGTGCCACCGCGGCCCCCCGGCCGGCGCAACGCCGCACCACTCCAGGACCCGGCCAACCGAACGCGAAGCCGCCACAGAACCCGGCCGGGCTGAACGCCGGGCGTCCCGGAACCCGGTCGACCGAACGCGAGGCCCCACCGCGGAACCGTATCGGGCTGAACACCGGGCGTCCCCGAACCCGGCCGGCCGGACGCGAGGCCGCCACAGAACCCCGGCCGACGCCAACGCCGGACCACTCCAGGACCCGGTCGGCCGGACGCGAAGCCGCCGCAGAACCCGATCGGCGGGGTCGCGGGCCGCCACAGAACCGGGTCGGCGGGATCGCGGGCCGCCCCAGGACCCGTTCGCCGGGGCGGTGGGCCGCCGAGGGGACGGTCGCGGGGCTCCGGGCACGGCGGCGGGCCGCCGGCCGAGAACCGGCCATCGCGAGGTTCGCCCGGCGGGGGGCCGGTCAGGCGAGGGCGCATGGGCCGTCGAGGCCGACGACCAGGACGGCGGCGTCGTCCTCGTGCCCGACGCTCTCCGCGCCCTTGATCACGGCCGACGCCAGCGCGTGCGCCTCCAGCCCGGCGACGGCGGCTATGCCCGCGAGCCGTACCACCTGGTCCAGCCCGTCCTCGACGTCCAGCGAGGGCCCCTCCACGACACCGTCGGTGAGCAGCACGAACACCCCGCCGGTGGTGAGGCGGTGCCGGGTGACGGGGAACTCCACGCCCCGTTCGATGCCGAGCGGGGGGCCGCCCTCGTCGTCGACGACCCCGGATTTCCCGTCGGCCGTGGCCCACACGAACGGGATGTGCCCGGCCCGCGCGCTCTCCAGCACCCCGGTGGCCGGGTCCAGCCGCATGAAGGTGCAGGTGGCGAACAGCTCACTGCCCAGGGAGAGCAGCAGGTCGTTGGTGCGGGCCAGCAGCTCCCCCGGTTCTCCGGTGACCGAGGCGAGTGCCCGCAGCCCGGCCCTGACCTGGCCCATGAACGCCGCGGCCTCGATGTTGTGGCCCTGCACGTCGCCGATGGACAGCCCGATCCGGCCGTCGGGCATGGTGAAGGCGTCGTACCAGTCGCCGCCCACGTTCAGGCCGAGGTTGGCGGGCGTGTACCGCACCGCGACGTGGACGCCGGGGGCGACGGGCAGGTCCCGGGGGAGCATGCCCCGCTGGAGGGCGATGGCCAGCTCGACCTGGGTGCGCTGCAGCTGAGCGCGTCGGCGCGCCTGGGCGGTGAGCGAACCGAGCCGGGCGAGCAACTCCTCGCCTTCGTCCGTGGTGCGCTTGCGGGGCATCGATCACTTCCGGCGGGGCGGTGACTCTCGGTGGGCCGGTAGCCCGAGTTTTCAGCAAACGCCTAGATTTTACCTATTTAGGGTGATCAGTGGATTTCGGAGTCGATGCCGGTGACCACCGCGGGCCCCAGCGGCGCGTTCCGCTCGTCCAGTCCGGCGTCCCGGAGCGCGTCGCCGGCGAGCCGCCGGGCCTGCTCCTCGGCGTGCGGGCGGGTGTCCGCGTCGACGGTCAGGCGCAGGGTGAAGGTGTTGTCGTCGTTGACGGTGAGCACGTCCAGGTCCTCGGCGTTGCCCATGTGGGTGCCGTGCGGATCGGCGGGCCTGAGCGCCCTGGCCAGCCGGGTGCGGGCATCGGCCCCGATCCCGCTGGTGAAGGTGCCGGGGACGCTGATCACGTAGGTCGTCATGAGACGGTCCTTTCGTCGGGCGTCCCCTCGTCTACCCCGTTTCCGGGGCTTCGCACGGCCCCGATGGGGGTGCGCCGGTCTCCGCGTCCGTCGCCCCCGCCCGCCGCCCGTCACCCGAACGGTGGACGTGCCCGTGTCGGCTCCGCGGGCGGGCCGGGCGCGGGTGGGAGATTACAAAAGCGGCTCCGTACCGCGTCACGGAGACGGCCCCGCGCCGCGCTCCCCGTCTTCCGACCCCGACGTATCCGAAGGGCATCCCATGCGTCTGTACCGTCGTCCGCTCGCCGCCGTGCTCGGCGGTCTCGCCCTCGTCCTGACCGCCACGGGCTCCGCGCTCGCCGCCGACGGCACGTTCGCGTGGACCGGGCCCGGGGGCAAGACGTACGGCATCCAGAACCCACCGGACAACAAGTGCTTCGACATGGCCCAGGAGGCGCGCGGCGCCCACAACGGGACGAAGAAGGCGCTCGTGGTCTACACGAAGAAGCGGTGCAAGGGAACGGCGACGCGGCTCGCCCCCGGCAAGGCGGCGCCCGCCGGCTCCCGCTTCGCCAGCGTCGTCTTCAACCCGCGCTGACCCGGACCACCCGGCATCGGGGGCCTGCGCCGCCCGCGCGCGCCTCCCCCGCACACCCGCCCGCGCGCCGCCACGCGAAATCCGGTGGCGCGCGCCCGGGGCCGCGCGTTACCGTGCGGTTCATGTCCAGCCCCGAGGCATCCAGACGCTAGCCACCGGCCGTCCGGTGGCCTTTCGTCGTTCGCTCGCCACCACCGGGCTGCCGCCCTCCGGGTTCCGGACCGGCACGCACCTCTCTCCCACCGTGCCTCCTCACTCGTCCGTGTGACGCGTCGCCCCCGTGCGGGCGACGGTGCCGGCCGGGCCCGCACGCGCTGCCCCGCGCGCCCGGCCGTCCGTGCGTTCCCGGACCACACCCACCGGTCGTGACCGTCGCGGGTCCGCGTGCTCGCTGTCCGTCCGTGACAACGGTGTGTGGAGTCTTGATGCCTTTCGCTCTCTATCTGCTCGGGCTCGCGGTCTTCGCCCAGGGCACGTCCGAGTTCATGCTGGCCGGCCTGGTGCCGGACATCGCCCGCGATCTCGGGGTCTCGGTGCCCACGGCGGGCACGCTCACGTCCGCCTTCGCCGTCGGCATGGTCGTGGGCGCGCCGGCGGCGGCGCTGCTCGCCCGGCGCCGCCCGAGCCGGCCGGCCCTGCTGGTCTTCCTCGGTGTGTTCCTGGCCGTGCATGTCGCCGGGGCGCTCACCTCCGACTTCTCCGTCCTGCTCGCCACCCGGGTGCTCGCGGCCCTGGCCAACGCCGGGTTCCTCGCCGTCGGCCTGACGGCGGCGACCGGCATGGTCGCACCGGACGCCAAGGGCCGGGCCACCGCCGTGCTGCTCGGCGGCACCACGCTCGCCTGTGTGGCGGGGGTGCCGGCGGGTGCCGTCCTGGGCCAGTTGCTGGGCTGGCGCTCGGTGTTCTGGGCGGTGGCCCTGGTGTCCGCGCCGGCGCTGGCGGCGATCGCCCGGTCGGTGCCGAGCGGCCCGGCCGCCGGGAGTCCGGTCCCGGACGCGGGCACGGAACTGCGGGCGCTCGGCCGTCCCCGGCTGCTGTCGGTGCTGTGCCTGGCCGCGCTCGTCAACGGCGCCACCTTCTGCACGTTCACCTACCTGGCGCCGCTGGTGACGCGGGTGTGCGGGCTCGGCCCGCTCTGGGTGCCGGCGGTGCTGGCGCTGTTCGGCGCGGGGGCGTTCGCGGGGGTGACGGCGGCGGGCCGGCTGGCGGACCGGAGCGTCCGGCCGGTGCCGCCCGCGGCCGGTGCCGCGCTGCTCGCCGGCTGGACCGCGCTGGCGCTGGCCGCCGGGCGCCCCGCGGTGGCCCTCGCCCTGGTGCCGGTGCTGGGCCTGCTGGCCTTCGGGGTGGGCGCCACGCTGGTCACCCGGGTGCTGTACGAGGCGGCCGACGCGCCCTCGCTCGGCGGCGCGTTCGCGACGTCCGCGCTGAACGTGGGCGCCGCGCTCGGTCCGGTGCTGGGCGGTGCCGCGCTCGACGGCGGGTTCGGCCACCGCTCTCCGGTGTGGGTCAGCGCGCTGCTGACGGCCGTCGCGGGGCTGGTCGCCCGCGGTCGGGCGCACCGCGGGGAACGGCCCGTGTGACACCGGCGCCGGCGTGCCGGTGGAGTGGCCTGGAGGGGGCTATAAACGCGCCATGCACGTGTGGTTATCATATGAGCGCCGCCTAGCTCGAAAGATGGATCCGTGACTGTCAACGACGACTCGTTCACCAACTGGAAGATCCGCGAAGAGATCGCGGAGTCGATGATCCCGC
The DNA here is from genome assembly GCF_055583025.1 of Streptomyces sp. NPDC104831. Classification (NCBI taxonomy): domain Bacteria; kingdom Bacillati; phylum Actinomycetota; class Actinomycetes; order Kitasatosporales; family Streptomycetaceae; genus Streptomyces; species Streptomyces sp. NPDC104831. Next base: position 19,746 of record NZ_JBVJOT010000068.1, on the reverse strand, counting down.
TCATCGGGAAGCTGCACCGCGAGCGGGACGTGACCGTCCTGCTGCACAGCCGCTCCCTGGTGAACAAGTCGGTGGTCAGCATCCTGAAGACGCACCGCTTCGCCCGGCAGATCGCCGGTGCCGAGCTGTCCGTCACCGAGACGATGCCGTTCCTCCAGGCCCTCACCACCCTCGACCTCGGGCCGTCCCAGATCGACCTCGGCATGCTGGCCACCATGTACAAGGCCGACGAACGCGGCCTGAGCGTCGAGGAGTTCACCGCCGAGGCGGTCGCCGGCGCCACCGGGGCCAACAAGATCGAGCGCCGCGAGCCGCGCGATGTGGTCCTCTACGGCTTCGGCCGCATCGGCCGCCTCGTCGCCCGCCTGCTGATCGAGAAGGCCGGCTCCGGCAACGGCCTCAGGCTGCGCGCCATCGTCGTGCGCGGCGGCGGCCCGCAGGACATCGTCAAGCGCGCCTCGCTGCTGCGCCGCGACTCCATCCACGGCCAGTTCCAGGGCACCATCACCGTGGACGAGGACAACAGCGCGATCGTCGCCAACGGCAACGCCATCAAGGTGATCCACGCCGACGACCCGACGTCCGTCGACTACACCGAGTACGGCATCCGCGACGCCATCCTCATCGACAACACCGGCAAGTGGCGCGACCGCGAGGGCCTGTCCCGGCACCTGCGCCCCGGCATCGAGAAGGTCGTGCTCACCGCGCCGGGCAAGGGCGACGTGCCCAACATCGTGCACGGCGTCAACCACGACACGGTCAAGCCGGAGGAGCGGATCCTGTCCTGCGCCTCCTGCACCACCAACGCGATCGTCCCGCCGCTGAAGGCGATGGACGACGAGTACGGTGTGCTGCGCGGCCACGTGGAGACCGTCCACTCGTTCACCAACGACCAGAACCTGCTGGACAATTACCACAAGTCCGACCGTCGTGGCCGCTCCGCGGCGCTGAACATGGTCATCACCGAGACCGGTGCCGCCTCCGCCGTCGCCAAGGCCCTGCCCAACCTGAAGGCGAAGATCAGCGGCAGCTCGATCCGCGTCCCGGTGCCGGACGTCTCGATCGCGATCCTCAATCTCCAGCTGGCCCGCGAGACCACCCGCGAGGAGGTCCACGACTACCTGCGCGAGGTATCGCTGACCTCGCCGCTCAAGCGCCAGATCGACTTCATCACGGCGCCCGACGCGGTCTCCAGCGACTTCATCGGCTCCCGCCACGCCTCGATCGTGGACGCCGGCGCCCTCAAGGTCGACGGCGACAACGCGATCCTCTACCTGTGGTACGACAACGAGTTCGGCTACTCCTGCCAGGTCGTCCGCGTCGTCCAGCACGTGTCGGGCGTGGAGTACCCGACGTACCCGGCGACGGCGGTCTGACCGCACCCGCGCCGCGTACGCGGACGGCCGCCGACCGGGGTTCCGGCCGGCGGCCGTCCGCGTGGCCGGGCGCGGGAGCGGGCCGCCCGGGGCGGTGGTCTACGCGCGGCTCGACGTGGCCGTGCCGGCGGACAGCCGCTGGGCCGCGTAGACCGGGAGCACCGAGAGCAGGACGAGCACCGCGGCCACGACGTTCACCACCGGTGCCTGCCGTGGCCGGGCCATGTTGTCGAAGATCCACAGCGGCAGGGTCTGGACGCCCGGACCCGCGGTGAACGTGGTGACCACGATCTCGTCGAAGGACAGCGCGAAGGCGAGGAGGGCGCCCGCCAGCAGCGCGGAGCGCACGAGCGGGAACGTGACGTCCACGAAGGCCCGCAAGCCGGTCGCGCCGAGGTCCTGGGCCGCCTCCACGTACGAGCCGGCCGTACGGCGCAGCCGGGCCACCACGTTGTTGAAGACCACGACGACACAGAACGTGGCGTGCCCGACGATCACGGTGAACAGCCCGAGGCGCACCCCGAGCGGCGCCAGCACCGTGCCGAAGGCCGAGTTCAGCGCGATGCCCGTGACGATGCCGGGCAGCGCGATCGGCAGCACCACCAGGAAGGACACCGTGTCCCGGCCGAAGAAGCGGTGCCGGGCCACCGCGAAGGCGAGGAGGGTGCCGAGCACCAGCGCGAGGGCGGTGGCCCCGAGCCCCGCCTTCACCGACACCCACAGCGCCTGCCGGACACCGGGGTTGTGCGCCGCCACCGACCACCACCGCCCGGTCAGTCCCGGCGGCGGCCAGCCCGCGCTGCGGTCGGGGTTCAGCGAGTTGAGCAGGACCAGCAGCAGCGGGACGTAGAGCACCGCGAAACCGAGCCCGGCGCCGGTCCGCAGGGCGAACCGCGCGGTGCGGCCGAGACGCATGGCGCTCCTTCCTACAGGCTGTCGAGGGCGCCCGTACGGCGGATCGCCAGCAGATACAGGACGATCACGGCGACGGGCACGGTGCCGAGGGCCGCGGCCATGGGCAGGTCGAGGTCGATGCGGGAGTACACGAGGTTGCCGATGAGCTGGGTCTTGCCGCCCACGATCTGCACGGCGATGTAGTCGCCGAGGCTGAGCGAGAAGGTGAAGACCGAGCCGGCGGCGAGGGACGGCAGCACCAGGGGCAGGACGACCGAGCGGAAGGTGCGGCCCGGCCGCGCCCCGAGGTCGGCGGACGCGTCGAGCAGCGCGGCCGGCACCTGTTCGAGCGCGGTGTGGAGCGGCAGGACCATGTACGGCAGCCATAGGTAGGTCAGCGTGAGCACCGTGGCGGGCAGGCCGTAGCCGGGGCCGCGCAGTCCGAACGGGGCGAGCGCCCAGTCGGCGAGCCCGCCCTCGGACAGGATCAGCCGCCAGGCGTACACCTTGACGAGGTAACTCGCCCACAACGGCGTGAGGATCGCCGCGACCAGCACCGGACGCCGGCGCGGCGCGGCCACCCGGGCGGTGTAGAAGGCGACCGGGAAGGCGAGCACCGCGCACAGCGCGGTCACCGCGAGGGCCACCGTGACGCTGCGCAGCACCACTTGGCGGTAGACCGGTGTGGTCAGCAGCGCGTGGAAGTTGTCCGTCGACCAGACCTCGACCACCTGGGAGGTGAAGGAGTCGGTCGTCCAGAAGGCGGAGACGAACAGGACCGCCAGCGAGCCGAGGTAGAGGACGGTGAGCCAGAGGAGCGGGGCGGTGAGCAGGAGGGCGAGCCGCAGCCGGGGCCCGCGGTGCAGGAGTGCGGCGAGCCGCCGCACGGGGCTTCGGCCGGCGGCGGCCGGCCCGTCGGCCGGCACGGCTCAGCCCTTGATCTCGGTCCAGGCCCGGACCCACTCGGCGTACGGTACGCAGGTGGTGTCCCGGCGGCCGTCCAGGCACTGCTCGATGGGCGTGTTCCAGAAGGCGATCTTCTTCCAGTAGCCCTCGTCGGCGGCGTGGTAGGCCGTGCAGAAGTTCTTGTCGGCGGTCTCGGCGCAGGCCCGGGAGTTGGCGGGTGCCTCGCCGAAGTACTCGGCGACCTGGGCGTTGACCTTCGGCGAGACGATCCAGTCCAGCCATTTGTAGGCGCAGTTGGGGTGTTCGGCCCTGCTGGAGACCATCCAGGTGTCCGACCATCCGGTCGAACCCTCCTTCGGCACCAGCGTCTTGACCTTCGCGCCCTCGGAGGCGGCGAGGCCGGCGATCACCTGCCAGGTCGTGCCGACCACCGAGTCGCCGCTCTTGAAGGCCGAGACCTCCTTCAGGTAGTCGTTCCAGTACTCGCCGATGTATCCGTTCTGCCGCTTCAGCAGCGCCACGGCCGCGTCGAACTGCCTGCGGTCGAGCGCATAGGGGTTCTCGATCCCCAACTCCGGGCGGTGGGCCTTGAGGTACAGGGCGGCGTCGGCGATGTAGATCGGCGAGTCGTAGGCGGTGACGTGCCCCTTGTACCGGGAGGCGTCGTCGAAGACGGCCGACCAGGAGGTGGGCGCCGGTGTCACCTTCTCGGTGTTGTACATCAGCAGATTGGCGCCCCGGCCGTGCGGGATCCCGTACATCCGGCCCTTCACGGAGTTCCAGGCGCCGTTCTTCAGCCCGTCGAAGACGTCCTCGTAGTTCGGGACCAGGCCGGTGTTGACGGGGGCCGCGTCCCCGGAGGCGATCAGGCGCAGGGAGGCGTCACCGGAGGCGGAGACGGCGTCGTACGCGCCCGTCCTCATCAGCTTGACCATCTCGTCCGAGCTGGCGGCGACCTTCGAGCGGACCTGGCATCCGGTCTTCTTCTCGAAGCCGCCGACCCAGTCGGCGCGGGGGTCGTTGGAGCCGTCCTCCACATAGCCGGCCCACGCGATCAGGTCGACCCGCCCCTCGGTCCGGCCCAGCTTCGCCGGGGCCTTCAGGTCGGGCGGGTTCAGGCCGGTGGCGGACGAACCGCCGGATCCGGAGGAGTCGCAGGCGGTGGCGAGCAGCAGCGCGGCGGCGCAGAGGGCCGCGGCGCGCGGGGTACGGGTGGGACGCACGGCGTTCTCCAGGGGCGGGGAGCGGGATCAGGAAGGGAGCCGGACGACGTGCCCGCGGTGCCACCGCAGGCACACGCGGGCGCCGCGGTAGGCGGCGACGTCCACGGAGGAGGTCTCCAGGTTCTGCTGGAGCGCGGCGAGCCGGCCGCCGCCGTCGAGGTCGACCACGAAGCGGGTGGCGTCCCCGAGGTAGACGACCTCGGCCACGGTGCCGGCGGCGGTGGCGTGGTCCGGCTCGTCCGGTCCGGCGGACTCCTTCAGCACGCGGATCTTCTCCGGGCGGATGCTGCAGGTGCCCGGGGAACCGGTGATCCGGTGGGCCGTCTCGCCGTCCAGGAGGTTGGAGACGCCGACGAAGGAGGCGACGAACGCGGTCGCCGGGCGCTCGTAGATCTCCGCGGGGGTGCCGGTCTGGGCGATCCGGCCCCGGTCCACGACGGCGATCCGGTCGCTGAGGGTCAGGGCCTCCTCCTGGTCGTGGGTGACGAGGAGGAAGGTGATGCCCACCTCCCTCTGCAGCGCCTTGAGTTCGTCCCGCATCTGCTCGCGCAGCTTCAGGTCCAGGGCGCCGAGCGGCTCGTCCAGCAGCAGCACGCGGGGGCGGCCGACCAGCGCGCGGGCCAGCGCGACGCGCTGTCGCTGCCCGCCGGAGAGCCGGCCGGGCCGCCGCTGTCCGTAGCCTTCGAGGCGGACCTCGGCGAGCGCCTTGCGGGCGCGGACCAGCCGTTCGGCCTTGGGCACCCCTCGCACCCGCAGCCCGTAGGCGACGTTCTGTTCGACCGTCATGTGCGGGAAGAGCGCGTAGTCCTGGAAGACGGTGTGCACGTCCCGCTCGAACGGCGCCAGAGAGGTGACCTCCTGTCCCGCGAGTTCGATCCGGCCCTGGTCGGGCGTCTCGAACCCGGCGATCAGCCGCAGCAGGGTCGTCTTCCCGGAGCCGGACGGGCCGAGCAGCGAGAAGAACTCGCCGTCCCGTATCTCCAGGTCGACGCCGGCCACGGCGGCCGTCTCGCCGAACGACTTCCGCAGGCCCTGCAGCCGGATCGCCATTCCCTCCATACGGGAACCTCTCTGGCGCGCTGAACGTTGAGCGCAAACATATGAAGTCATAGGTCACAGCTCAAGAGGGCCTTAGGGTAAAGGTTCAGTCAACGCGCGAGGTGGTGATCGTGAACCGGCACGGAGCAGGCGGCGCCGCGGACGGCGGGACCCGCCGGGCCGTCTTCAGCCCGGTGGACAGCCGGGCCCGGGTCGACGCGGTCGTCCGCCGCATCGGCGACGCCATAGAGCTGGGTCTCCTGGCCGACGGGGAGCAGCTTCCCGGCGAGAGCGAACTGGCCGCGCAGCTCGGCGTCTCCACGGTCACCCTGCGCGAGGCGCTCATGGCGCTGCGGCAGCGGGGCCTGGTCACCACCCGGCGGGGCCGCGGTGGCGGCAGCTTCGTCGCGCTGCCCGAAGTCCCGGCCGACGACCGGCTCAGGGACCGGCTGCGCGGCTGGGGCACCGAGGAGCTGCGCGACCTCGGCGACCACTGGGCGGCCCTGACCGGCGCCGCCGCCCGGCTCGCCGCCCGGCGCACCGGACCCGCCGACCTTGAGCCGCTGCGCCGTACGGCGCGGGAGCTGGCGCGGGCCGCGGACGCGGCGGCGCGTGGCCGGCTGTACGGCCGCTTCCACGTCGAACTCGCCGCCGCCGCCCAGTCCGCGCGGCTCACCCGCGAACAGGTCGCCCTGCAGGGCGAGGTGGGCGCGCTGCCCTGTCTCGTCCTCGCCGAGGACGCGTATCGTGAAGAAGTTGCGGACCGGCACCGCCGCCTCGTCGCCGCGGTGCAGGATGGGGCCGACGAAACGGCCGGCACGCTGGCCGAGCGGTGCGTCACGGAGTCGACGGCGCGGCTCGTCGCCGTACGCCTCACCCTCTGACCGCGCCGTGTGACGGTTGCCGTCCGCTGGAGGAACCATGGGCGTCAGGTCCCGGCTCGCCGCCGTCGCCACGGAACCGGAGATCTGGGTCGCCGCACAGGTGGGCGGTGCGCTGGAGGCCGTCTTCGAGACGGTCGCCGCCACCCGCGCCGCCGCCACGGCCCTGCTGCGCGAGGTGGCCGCCGGGGGGCGCCGGCCCGTCAGCCGCGACCTCGCCGCCCTGCGCCCCGGACTGCACGCGCGGCTGGCCCGGGAGGCGATCGTCTCCGGTGCCGGTTTCGTCGCGGCGCCCGGGCTGCTGGCCGACGCGCCGGCCTGGCTGGAGTGGTGGCAGTCGGACGCGGACGGTGCCGTACGCCCGCTGCTGCTCGATCTCGACCCCGGCCGGTCGGCCTACTCCGACTACACGCACTGGGACTGGTTCGCGCTGCCCCGGGACACCGGGCGCCGGACCGTGGCCGGACCGTACGTGGACTACCTGTGCTCCGACGAGTACGGCCTCACCGTGTCCGAACCGGTGCGGGTGCGGGGCGACTTCGCCGGGGTGGCGGCGGCCGATGTGTATCTGCGGCACTTCGAGGCGGCCGTGCTCCCGCTGCTGCGCGGCCTCGCCCGCCCGGCCCACCTGGTGAACGCGCGCGGCCGGGTCGCCGCCTCCGCCGACACCGCCCATCTCGCCGGCTCCCTCACCAGGGGCCCGGACTTCGGCGCGCTGCTCGCCGCCGCCCGGCCCGGCACGCACGGCGGGCTGCGGCTGGTGCCGTGCCGGGGCGTGCCCCTGGTACTGGTCCTGGCCTGAGGGGCCCGCCCCGCGGTCGGCGCGGCTAACCCCGCCAGGGACCGGTCACCGCGAACGTGGTGCCGGGGGTGTAGCAGTTGACGTACATCGTCTCCCCGCCGGGGGCGAAGGTGACCCCGGCGAACTCGCCCCACTCCGGCTTCTGTTCCGTCCCGATGTTCTGCCGGCCCCGGGCCAGCGCGTACACCTCGCCCCGGCGGGTCAGGCCGAAGACGTGCTGGGCGCCGTTGCCGTCCTCGCAGACCATCAGGCCGCCGCCGGGCGCGAGGCAGATGTTGTCCGGGGACTCGCCGGGCAGCCGTACATCGGTGTCCGGGCCGAACACGACGACCAGGGTCAGCCGGCGGCGCGCCGGGTCGTAGCGCCAGACCTGGCCGTAGTGGTCGGCCGCGGAGCCGTCGGCGCCGCGCGCGAAGGACGACACGAAGTACACACTGCCGCCGCCCCAGTAACAGCCCTCCAGCTTCTGCGCGTGGGTGATGCCGCCGGGGCCGTAGTCCTGGAACCTGGTCGGCGTGGCGGTGGCGAGCGGGTCGGGTACGTCCACCCACTCGACGCCGTCGAAACGCGCCCCGGTCTCCTGGACCGTCGACAGGTCCGGTACGCCCGGCACCCGCATCGCCTGGAGCCGGCCGCCGGCGCGCAGCGAGCCGACACCGCCCAGCGGCTTGTGCGGCAGGAGGCGGTAGAAGAGGCCGAAGGGCCTTTCGAAGGCGTCCTCCGTCTCGTAGACGACGCCCTGGCGCGGGTCGATCGCGACCGCCTCGTGCTGGAAGCGGCCCAGCGCGGTCAGCGGCACCGCGCCGGTGCGGTGCGGGTCGGTGGGGTGCACCTCGAAGACGAAGCCGTGGTCCTTGGTGTACCCGTTGGTGCCGGCCTTGTCCTCGGTCTCCTCGCAGGTCAGCCAGGTGCCCCAAGGGGTCGGCCCGCCCGCGCAGTTGACGGCCGTACCGGCGATGGCGACCCGCTCGGCGAGCACCCGCTGGTGCCGGTCGAGGGTCAGGGCCGTGCAGCCGCCCTTGCCCGCCGGGTCGTAGGTGAGGCCGCCGACGGCCGGCACCGGGATCGCGGCGCTCGCCCGGTTCTCGTGGTTGCGGACGAGGTGCGTGCGGCCGCCCGTGCCGGCGAAGGCGGCCATGCCGTCGTGGTGGGAGGGCACCCGGCCCTCCCCGGAGCGGAGCGGGTCGCCCTCGCGGGAGAGCACGGTGTAGCGGAAACCCTTCGGCAGGTCGAGCAGGCCGTCCGGGTCGGGAACGAGCGGACCGTAGCCGGTGCTGCCCATGCCCCGGGCGGCGGCCGTACCCGCGAAGACCTCGGACAGGGCCCCGGTGAAGGCGATGCCCGCTCCCAGGGCACTCGCTGCGGACAGGACCTGACGGCGTGTTGCAGACATACGGCAGTGACCTTCCTGCTGGCGGACAGGAACCGTGACCCCGCCGTGTCTACCACCTGCCGGTGGCCACGGGAACCACGCGCGGCACGCGGGTACCGCCGGTCGGCGCAGTACGGGCTCCCCGCGGCCGGGGCCGCTCGCGCCGGGGCCCGGCGGAGGGGGACGGCCGTGTCCCGGCGGTGCGCGCGCCCCTTGCGCCCCTACGCCCCCGGCGTCCCGGCGGCGCTCCAGGTGCGGGAGACCCAGGTGCGCAGGTGGGGCGCCTGGGCGACGAGGTCGCGGTAGGCGTCCGTGGCGGAGCGGACGACGGTCTCCACGAGGTCGTCGGTGACGGTGTCCGGCCGCCAGGCCAGCACGTACCGGCACCACAGCGGGGCGCCCTCCAGCGGCTTGACCACGACGTGCGGGATCGGCCGCAGCGTCGGCTGCACCAGGGACACCCCGAGCCCGTCGGCGATCATGCTCTGCAGCTGGGTCTGGTCGCCGAGCCACTCGTGCACGGTGCGCGGCGTGAACCCGGCCGCCGCGCAGGCGTCGAAGAACACTCCCGGCCAGCCGGCGCCGTCGTCGGGGGTCACGAACCAGGGGTCCTCGGCGAGGTCGGCCAGCCGCACCTGGGGGCTCGGCCGCAGCCGGTGCCGGGCGGGCAGGGCGACGAAGGTGGGCTCGGTGACGATCCCGCGGTGCCGGACGGCGGCCGAGTGCCGTAGCTCCATGCCCGGGTAGTCGGCGGCGATGGCGGCGTCCACCGCGCCGTCCTCCAGCAGTTCCACGATCCGCGAGGAGGCGTAGACGCTGGTGACGCCGAGGGTCAGTTCCGGCAGCCGGGCGCGGATGCGGGAGACCGTGCCGGACAGCATCGGCGAGTTGGTCGCGGCCACGCGCAGGGTGCGGCGGGGGCGGGCGGCGGCCGGCCGGTGCCCGATCGCGGCGGCCCGGGCGAGCACGTCCCGGGCCTGCTCGACGACCTCGGCGCCGTACCGCGTGGGCCGCACCCCGCCCGGCCCGCGCTCGAAGAGGGGCTCGCCCAGATGCCGTTCGATGCGGCGGAGCTGGGTGCTCACGGCGGGCTGCGAGTACCCCAGCTGCGCGGCGGCCCGCCCCACGCTGCCGGCGTCGGCGATCGCGCACACCACCCGCAGGTGCCGCAGTTCCAGCTCCATCGGTCCGCTTCCCCCGTTCGTCTCCTGCGGCCGGCCCGGCTGCGGGGCCGGGCGGCGCCCGGGGCCCGGGCCCGGCCGTGTGCGTGTGCTCCGGCCGAAGTGTGCGCACGGCCCGTGGTCCGCGCACCGCCGGACCGGGCGCGGTGGCGGCCGGCGGACCGAAGCGTTCCATGGCGTACCGCGCGGCACAAGTCGCAGGTCCGCCGGGGTGCCGGGGGGACATGCGACCGGCGCCGTCACGCCCGTGGTGCGGGGGCCGGCCGGGATCGGCAGGTCGTGGAGCGCGGCCGGGGCCGTGCGGGGCCGGGCCCTGAGCCCCCTTCGCGCCCCGGCCGGCCGCGCCCGCCCGGTTCAGCGCCGTCCCAGCATCTCCGCCACCCGCATGAACCCGTCCTCCCCGTGCCCGAGGCCGACGACGCGGCGGGCCAGGCCCTCCACCGAGCGCATCACACCCGCGTCGATGCCGTGGGACTCGGAGACCGCGACGACGTGGGACATGGTGGAGACGGCCGAGGTGACGGGGTTGATCGCGCCGGAGTAGGTGCCGTCGTCGGCGTCCCGCGCGAACTCCTCGAACAGGGGCGGCAGGATCGCCGCGATGCCCTGGGCGAACGGGGCCAGTTCCCCGGCGGTGACGCCCTCCGCCCGGGCGATCGCCACGGCGTGCGCGTAGCCCGCCATCGCGGTCCAGAAGACGTCGAGCAGCGCGATGTCGAAGGTGGCCGCTCGCCCGGTCTCCTCCCCCAGGTGGGTGTGCGTCCCGCCGAGCGCCTCCAGCACCGGCAGGTGCCGCTCGTACAGGTCACGCGGTCCGCTGTGCAGGAAGACGGCCTCCGGGGTGCCGATGCTGGGGGCCGGCGTCATGATGGCGCCGTCCAGGTAGCCGATGCCGTGGGCGGCCGCCCACTCGGCGGTGTCCCGGGCGCGGTCCGGGGTGTCGGCGGTCAGGCTGACGACGGTCCGGCCCTTCAGCGCGCGGGTGACCCCCTCGTCGCGCAGGATCGCGTCGGAGGCGTCGTAGTCCACCACGCAGACGACCGTCAGCTCCGAGGCGGAAACCGCCTGTTCCGCCGTCTTCGCGGTGATCGCGCCCCGCTCGGCCAGGTCCCGGGCCTTGCCCGGCGTGCGGTTCCAGACCGTGGTCCGCAGGCCGGCCCCGAGGAACGCGCCCGCCAGCGAGCGGCCCATCGGACCGAGGCCGAGCACGGTGACGGCAGGAAGATTCGCGGTTGTCGACATGTTGCAGCTCCCGTAAGTGGTGATCGTGTTGGGCCATGGGGCATGAGCGGCCGGACGGGCCGCGGGGACAGGACGAAGAGGACGACGAATGACGCGTAGCCGCGCCCAGGACCCGGACGTCTGCGGAGTGACCGCCGCGATCGCCGTGATCGACGGCAAGTGGAAGACGTCACTGCTGTGGATGCTGGAGTCCGGCCCGCACCGGCCCGGCGAACTGCGCCGCCGGCTGGCCGGGCTGAGCGAGAAGGTGCTGACCCAGGCGCTGCGCGAGATGGAGCAGGACGGCCTGGTGCACCGGGAGGTGCACGACGTGCTGCCGCCGAAGACCGTGTACTCGCTGACCGCGTTCGGCCGCGACCTGGCCGAGGCCCTCGGCCCCCTGGCCGAGTGGGGCCACCTCCGCCTGGACCGGCTCCGCGCGAGCGAGGCGGCGTCCTGAGGCGCCTGCGGCCGTCGCCTCCCCTCTGTTCTCCCGGCAGCCCCTGACCTCGGGAAACAGCCTCTCCCGGACGGCCGGGGCTGCCAAGTACCCACAAAAAAGTGGGTGTCCGGCGGCTCCGGGGAGGCCGGTCGCGCCCGCCGATGGGCTGGAGCGGCGCGGCCACCTAATCGATGATCCTGTTTGCCTAAAGCCTTTAGGAAGTTCCATAATCGTCTCCGACAGACAGGAGAGACGATGATGGCGCGTGCGGGTCTGACCACCGAACGCCTGGTCCGGGCCGGGGCGGAACTGGCCGACGAGGTCGGCTTCGAGCAGGTCACGGTCTCGGCGCTGGCCCGGCGGTTCGACGTCAAGGTCGCGAGCCTGTACTCGCACCTGCGCAACTCCCAGGACCTGAAGACGCGGATCGCGCTGCTCGCCCTGGAGGAGATGGCCGACCGGGCCGCCGAGGCGCTGGCCGGCCGGTCCGGCAAGGACGCCCTCGCCGCCTTCGCGAACGTCTGCCGGGACTACGCCCGCGCCCACCCCGGCCGCTACACGGCGGCCCGCCACCCGCTGGTCCCCGCGACGGCGGCCGGCAGCGCCGGCGTCCGGATCGCCCAGCTCACCCGGGCCATCCTGCGCGGCTACGACCTGCCGGAGCCGGACCAGACCCACGCCGTACGCCTCCTCGGCAGCGTCTTCCACGGCTACGTCAGCCTGGAGACGGCCGGCGGCTTCGACCACAGCGCCCCCGGCTCCGAGGAGTCCTGGGCCCGGATCCTGGACGCCCTCGACTCCCTGCTGCGCACCTGGCCCGCCCGCCCCTGAGACCCCTGGCAGACACGATGCACACCATTCCCCTGACCCCCGGCCTGATCCGCGGCGCCCTCGAACTGGAGGAGACCGGGCGCGGATTGCTGCCGCACCGGCTGCCCGCCCGGGCCCGCGCCCAGTGCGCCGACCCGCAGCTGGCGCTGGCCGAGTCCCAGCCCTCCGGCGTACGCCTGGCCCTGCGCACCCGCGCCACCGCCGTCGAACTGGACGCCGTGCCGACCAAGCGCGTCTACCCCGGCGCACCGCCCCGCCCGGACGGCGTCTACGACCTGCTCGTGGACGGCCGCCCGGCCGGCAGCGCCACCCTCGCCGACGGCGACACGCTCACCGTCGACCTGGCCACCGGCTCGGCCGAGCACCGGCCCGGCCCCGTCGGCACCGTGCGTTTCGCGGGTCTGCCGGACACCGTCAAGGACGTGGAGATCTGGCTGCCGCACAACGAGCGGACCGAACTCGTCGCGCTGCGCGCCGACGCCCCCGTGGAACCCGTGCCGGACCGGGGCCGCCGGGTGTGGCTGCACCACGGCAGCTCCCTCAGCCACGGTTCCGACGCGGCGAGCCCCACCACCACCTGGCCCGCGCTCGCCGCGTCCCTCGGCGGAGTGGAGCTGATCAACCTCGGGCTGGGCGGCAGCGCGCTGCTCGACCCGTTCACCGCCCGCGCGCTGCGCGACACGCCCGCCGACCTGATCAGCGTCAAGCTCGGGATCAACGTGGTCAACACCGATCTGATGCGGCTGCGTGCCTTCGGCCCCGCCGTGCACGGCTTCCTCGACACCGTCCGCGAGGGCCACCCCGACACCCCGCTGCTCGTCGTCTCCCCGGTCCTGTGCCCCATGCACGAGGACACGCCCGGACCCACCGCCATGGACCCGGCGGCCCTGGGCGAGGGGCGGTTGCGGTTCCGGGCCACCGGGGATCCCGCCGAGCGCGCGGCAGGCAAGCTCACCCTGGGCGTCGTCCGGGAGGAGCTGGCCCGGATCGTGCGCGAGCGGGCCGCCGAGGACCCCCGGCTGCACTACCTGGACGGCCGGGAGCTGTACGGCGAGGCCGACTTCGCCGAGCTGCCGCTGCCCGACGGCCTGCACCCGGACCCGGCCGGCCACCACCGGATCGGCGAACGGTTCGCGGCCCTGGCGTTCGCCCCGGACGGCCCGTTCACCGCGCGCGCGGCCACCTGACCGAAGCCCCGTCCCGCCGCCTGGGCAAAACCCGGTGCGCCGCCCCCCCGGCCGGAGACCTCGGGCGCCCGCCCGCGGCGGCCCCGGGGGCTCACACCAGATGGGCGAAGACGACCAGGTTGTCGGTGTAGTCGCGCACCGAGCGGTCGTAGTCCCCGGCGCAGGTGATGAGCCGGGCCTCGGGACGGTCGGCGTCCGCGTACACCCGCTCGCTGGGGAAGTCGTCCTTGGCGAAGGTCTCGGCGCTGTCCACGACGAACTCCGCCGTACGCCCGTCGGCCCGCTCCACGGAGAACCGGTCGCCGGGCTCCAGCCGGCCCAGGTCGGCGAAGACGGCCGCCGAGGTGACCGTGTCGACGTGCCCGGCGATGATCGCGGTGCCCCGCTCACCGGGCGAGACCCCGTCGGCGTACCAGCCGACGAGGTTGGTGTCGGCAGCGGGCGGGGGCTGGAGCTGACCCGAGGGGCCGAGGGCCAGGGTGGTGAAGGGGGCGTCCACGGAGATCTCCGGGATGCGCAGCCGGGTCGGTGACGACCGGGGCAGCGCCTCGTCCGGCCGGCCGGGACCGGCCGAGGCGGCGGCGCCGGCGCCCGGGACCCGGTGCGGCGCGGGCTCACCGGCCGGCCGGTGGCCGCCGAACAGGCTGACGGCGAGGAAGACCGCCGCCACACCCCACAGCGTCAGCCGCCCGCCGTGGCCGGCGGGCCGGTCGTCCGCCGGCGCCGCGGGGGGCGCGGAGGAATCTGCTGCCATCGGACACCACCTCACTCGGACACGGCAGCACGGGGATCGAGCCAGGAAGGAAACGCGCGAGGACCGCGCACGGGGGCAGGCGACGGCACTCCGGGCACGGGACCGGTGACGGGGGCCCGGGCGCGGGAGCCGGTGACAACCCGGGAGGCGGGAGCCGGTGGCGGTGCCCCGGACGCGGCAGCTGGTAGCGATCCGGACACGGGCTCCGGTGGCGGCCCGAACGCGGAGGGCGCTGCCGACCCGGGACACGGGAGGCGATGGCGGCGGCGCGGGGGCGGGAGGCGGTGGCGACCCGGGCGCGGGAGCCCGTCGCGGCGACCCGGGCGCGGAAGCCGGTCACGGCCCAAGCACGGAAGCCCCTCGCAGCGACCCGGACGCCGGAGCCGGTCACGACCCGAGCACGGAAGCCGATGGCAGCCCCGGCACGGAAGCCCCTCGCAGCGATCCAGACGCCGAAGCCGGTCACGGCCCGAGCGCGGAAGCCGGTCGCGGCCCGGGCGCGGTGCGGGGGGCGCGGGCCGCCGGGCCGGACGGTGTGCCGGCGGTGTCCGCTGCCCCTGCCGCACGGCGGGCGGCCCGTCAGGCCGCCGGACCGGCGGCCTTCTTGCGGCGCAGGGTGTACGCGCCGGTGGCGGCCACGGCCAGGACGGCGAGGCCGCCCGCGGTGACACCGGGCGTGGCGAGCGCGCCGCCGCCGGTGTGCATGCCGCCGCGCGGCTTGTCGTGCTCGTCGTCCTCGCCCCACTCGCTCTTGCCGCTCCGCCCTCCCTTCTCGCCCTTGCCGCCGCCCTTCTCCTCCTTGCCGCCCTTCTCCTCGTCTTCGTCCCCGCCCTTGCCGCGGTAGCTCTCGGAGTCGAATGTGCTGTCGTCGTCGCCCGATCCCCAGTCGCCGCTGCGCACCGCGGCGAGGGCTCCGCCACCCGTGTGGATTCCGCCGCGCGGTCCGTCGTGTCCCCCTCCGCCGCCGCGCTTGTTCCCGTAGTCGTTGTCCTTGTCGCTGTCCTTGTCGCTGTTGTTGTCGCTGCTCTCGTCGCTGTTGCTGTTCTCGTCGCTGCCGGATCCCTCGTCACGGTCGGATTCGCTGTCGTGCTCCCTGCTGTACGAGGAGTCGTCACGACCGCTGTCGTGTTCGGCCGGAACGGCGAACGCGGCTCCGGGCGTCGCGAAGCCGAGGGCGGCCGTGGCGGCCGCCGTCGCCAGGAGCATGCGGGCAGAGCGCATAGTGGTGTCCTTCCGCCGTGACCGGGCAGCGGATACCTCATCAGCTGGATGGACCCGGTCCCGACATGAACCACCGTCAGCGAGGCCCCCGGCCCACACCATCCGGGCCGCCCAGCCGGGTCACCACGCCACCCGTCTGCCCCAGCGCGCCCCCTTCCCAGCCCCTCGTACGGGTCAATCGGCGACGGGTGACGCCGGACCCCTTGTTATGACCGCCGTCATAACGCAGGCTGGTGCCGACGGCACGGCAGCACGGTCGTACGGCAACGGTCGTACGGCGGCCGGCGGCCGGCGGGAGCGACGCGGCGGGAGGAAGCGGTGGCGGACGGAAGGGCGCGCGCCCTGTGGGAGCGCTACGAGCCGGTGCACGACCTCGTGTACTTCGCGCCGGAGGCGCACCGGGCGGCGGACGCCCTCGGGCTGCGCGGGTTCTGGATGGGGTACTTCGCGCTGCGCGCCGCCCCGCTCGGCGCGGTGCCCCCGTCCGTGGTGACGAGCTGTTTCTACGTCTTCCACCCCTCGCGGGTGGCCCGGGCCCTGCCGGACGCCTGGGCGTACGCGGCCCCGGCGCAGGTGCTGGCGGCCCGCCTGGAGGCGGTGGACGCGGCGATGACCCGGCTGTTCGGCGCCGACACCGTCGGCTCCGCCGCCTTCACGGAGGCCGCGGACCTCGCCTGGGAGGCCGCCGCGGCGGCGGACACCACGGGCAGGGTGCTGGCCGCCGCCAACCAGGCGCTCGACCGCCCGGAGCGGCCCGCCGCCCGGCTGTGGCAGGCCCTGACGACCCTGCGTGAGCACCGGGGCGACTCCCATGTGGCGGTGCTGGTCGGCCTCGGGCTCGGACCGGTGGAGGCCATGGTGCTCAAGGCGGCGGCCGGCGAGTCCGACGGCGACTTCCTGCGCGAGACGCGGAAGTGGTCGCGGGAGGAGTGGGCGGCGGCCGGGGAGCGGCTGCGCGCGGAGGGCCGGCTGGCGGCGGACGGCTCGCTCACGCCCGCGGGCGCGGCGCTGCGCGCGCGGACGGAGGCGCTGACCGACGCGGCGGCCGAACGGCCGTGGACCGCGCTGGGCGCCGGGCGCACCGAGCGCCTGGCCGCGCTCCTGGAGCCGCCGGCCCGCGCGGTCCGGGAGTCGGGGCTGCTGCCGGCCGCGAATCCGGTGGGGCTCACCCGGGGGGCGTTCCCCGCCGGTCACCGAGGCCACCCGGCCACCGGCGGCCTCTCCGGAATTCCTGGCCGCTGACCTCATCCGTTTGGCTGGCAACAGTCGTATCAATGGTTGAACTGCCCAGCGAGGCACCCTTGTTGGGGGCCGTACCCTGGGGCCGTGGCCAACCGTGAAGAGGATCCAGGGCAGGTGGCGGCCCGGCTCACCGGGCGCCCCGTCACCGGGAGGCGGCCGGCGTCCGGCTCACCCGTCGAGGTGCTGCTCGACGACGGGACGGCGGTGATGGTGAAGCGGGGCGACGGCCCCGGGGCGGTGCGCGCGGAGGTCGCGGGGCTGCGCTGGCTGGCCGCCGCGGACGCGGTCCGTCTGCCGGCGGTGCTGGGGCACGACGACCACTGGATGGTGACCGAGCGGGTGCCGGCCGGGCCGCCCGGCCCGAAGGCGGCGCTCCGTTTCGGCCAGGCCCTCGCCGCGCTGCACGCGGCCGGGGCGCCCTGCTTCGGGGCGGCGCCGCCCGGCGGTCCCGAGGACGCCCGCATCGGCCTGGCCCCCATGCGCAACGCGCCGGGCGCCGAGTGGCCCTCCTGGTACGCCGAGCACCGCGTGCTGCCCTATGTGCGCGGCGCGGTCGACCGCGGCACACTCCGCCCGGCGGAGGCCGTGGTGTTCGAGCGGGTGTGCGCGCGGCTGCCGGAGCTGGCGGGTCCGCCCGAGCCGCCCGCCCGGCTGCACGGCGACCTGTGGAACGGCAATGTCCTGTGGGGGGCCGACGGCGAGGTCCGGCTGATCGACCCGGCCGCGCACGGGGGACACCGGGAGACCGACCTGGCGATGCTGGGGTTGTTCGGCTGTCCGCACCTGGACCGGGTATCCGTCGGTTACCGGCAGGCGGCGCCCCTGGCGGACGGCTGGCGGGACCGGGTGGGGCTGCACCGGCTCTTCCCCCTGCTGGTGCACGCGGTGCTGTTCGGGCGCGGGTACGCCGAACAGGCCCTGACGGCGGCGCGGGAGGCGCTCGCGCGGTAGGCGTCCGCGGCGCTCCACCGCGCCGTGGTCACGGAGAGTAAGGAAACCAATCACCCGTTCGATTCGTATAAGGACGTGAAAGCCTAATCAGGGAGAGACCATGCAACCGTTCACGCTCAACTACGCGCGCCCCGCTGTGCAGTTGGACGTCACCACTCCGTACGCGTACGACTCCGGACTGCAAGTGAACGTCCTCCCGGACGGGCGGATCGCCGCGATGGACCACGCGACCCTGAGAGCTCTGGGAACCACGACGTCGACCGCCGGTTCCAAGACGCACTTCGACGACTGAGGCGCGGGCCCCCACAGATGACCGTGCTCATCCTGACCAGTGAGGAAGACGTGACGGCGGACATGGTGGTCCTCCGGCTGGGCGAGGCCGGCGTGCCCGTCGTCCGGCTCGACCCCGCCGATCTGACCAACGGGGTCGCGCTGTCGGGCGAGTACGTGCGGGGCGCCTGCCGGGGACATCTGTCCGTCGGCGGGCGCCTGGTGAGCATGGACGGTCTGCGCTCCGTGTGGGTGCGCAGGCCGGGCACACCCGCCGCCCGCGCCGCGCAGCCCTCCGCCTGGCTGACGGAGGAGTCCTCGCAGGCGCTGTACGGCATGCTGCGGTGCAGCGACGCCCGCTGGATGAACCATCCGGACGCCGCCCGCCGTGCCCGGCACAAGCCCTGGCAGCTCGGCCTGGCCCAGCGCAGCGGGCTGGCGGTGCCGGCCACCCTCATCACGACGTTCCCGCGGGCGGCGCGGGAGTTCGCGCGGCGCTTCCCGGATCTGGTGGTCAAGCCGGTCTCCGGGGCGCATCCGCAGGAGCCGCCCCGGTCCGTGCCGACCAGCCGCATCGCGCCGGACACCGACTTCACCGCGGTGGCCTACGGCCCGACCCTGCTGCAACGGCGGATCGCCAAACGGGCCGACATCCGGCTCACCGTCGTCGGCCGCACGCTGCTCGCGGCCCGCAAGCCCGCCGACCCGGACGCCCATCCGGACGACGTGGACGTCCGTTTCGCGCCGTCGGTCTCCCCCTGGCTGCCCGCGGACGTGCCCCCGCGGGTCGCCGAGGGCGTACTGCGGTACATGACGGGTGCGGAGCTGGCGTACGGCGCCTTCGACTTCGCGGAGGACGCGGACGGGATCTGGTGGTTCCTGGAGTGCAACCAGTCCGGCCAGTTCGGGTTCGTGGAGATGGACACCGGCCAGCCGATCGCCGCCGCCATCGCCGGCTGGCTCGCGGGGCGGGCGGAAGGGGGCCCCGGGGGTGCGGATGGCGGACGCGGCGCACCATCCTGAAGGGGCGGGGAACGGCTGTCGGAAGGAAACGGGACATGCGCATCGGACTGCTGGGGACGGGCCCGTGGGCGCGGGCGACCTACGCTCCCGCCCTCGCGGAACACACCGGCCTGGAGTTCACCGGGGTGTGGGGGCGCCGGCCGGAGGCCGCCGCGGAGCTGGCGGAGCGCTACGGCGTCGCGGCGTACGCCGACGTGGACGCGCTGCTGGCCGGCGTGGACGCGGTGGCGGTGGCCCTGCCGCCTTCGGTGCAGGCCGAGTTGGCGGTACGCGCGGCCGGCGCCGGGCGCCACCTGCTGCTGGACAAGCCGCTGGCGGTGTCGGCCGCCGAGGGGCGGGCCGTGGTGGAGGCGGCGGAGCGGGCCGGGGTGGCGTCGGTGGTGTTCTTCACCACGCGCTTCCAGAAGGAGACGGAGGCCTGGGTCGAGGAACAGGCCGCCGAGACGGGCTGGTTCACCGCGCGGGCCCACTGGCTGGGGGCGGTGTTCACGGGCGACAGCCCGTTCGCGGCCTCGCCGTGGCGGCGGGAGAAGGGCGCGCTGTGGGACGTCGGCCCGCACGCCCTGTCGGTCCTGCTGCCGGTCCTCGGCGACGTCCGGCGGGTCGCGGCGGCGGCGCACGGTCCGGCGGACACCGTTCATCTGGTGCTCGACCACGCCACCGGCGCGTCCAGCTCCCTCACCCTGAGCCTGACGGCCCCGCCGGCGGCGGCCGGGGCCGAGGTGGAGCTGCGGGGCGAGGCGGGCGTGTCGGTCATGCCCGGAAGTTCGCAGGGGGCGGTGGCCGCGCTCTCCCGGGCCGCCGACGCGCTGGTGGGGGGGGGGGGGGGGGGGGGGGCGGTGCCCCCTCCCCCCCGCCTTCCCCTTTTCTTTTTTCCCGCCCCTCCCCCTCCCACGGGGGAGGCACCGGGAGGGTGAGGGGAAGGAGGGAC
>NZ_JBVJOT010000067.1:260-39480 GCF_055583025.1 Streptomyces sp. NPDC104831 | reverse complement strand
CCCACCCCCCCCCCCCCCCCCCCCCCCCCCCCCCCCCCCCCCCCCCCCCCCCCCCCCCCCCCCCCCCCCCCCCCCCCCCCCCCCCCCCCCCCCCCACTCCGGCACACCCACACCCATCGAGATGGAGGCCCGACGTGCCCGACGTGCCCGACGTGTTCATCGACTCCTTCGGCGCCCGCTGGCAGGACCCGCCGCCGCCCCGCTACCGCGCCGCCGTCCTCGGCATCAACCTCACCAACGCCTTGCTGAACCCGCCGGACGACCCCGCCTTGGCCGACGTCGTCACCCGTCAGACCGGCCAGGACGCCGGCGTACGCGACTACGTCCTGGCGACGCCGGGCGCGGCACGCATCATCAACGACGCCGTACACGAACTCACCGCGCTCCGCGCCGCCGCGCACGACCGCCCCGTCCAGCTCCTGGTGAACTGCTGGTACGGACGCCACCGCGCACCCGCCATCGCCGACGCCATCGGCCACCGGATGCGAGAGGCCGGCGCCCACGTACAGGTCACCCACCACCACATCACCCGGCCGCCGGTCCCCCGCAAACACCCGCGGCCCGACTGCCCGTTCTGCCGGATCATCCACGACGGCGCCACGGCGCAGATCGTCCGCGAGTGGGCCGACGCCCTCGCGATCGTGCCCCGCAGCGGCGGCTGCACCGACGGCCACCTCCTGGTCCTCCCCCGCGGACACGTCGCCGACTTCACGACCGACCCGGTCGTCTCAGCCACCGTTCAACTCCGCGCCGCCGAGCTCGCTCAGGCACTCGGCGGCCAGTGGAACTACCTCACCAGCTGCGGCCCCGACGCCACCCAGACCGTCTTCCACCTCCACGGCCACCTCGTCCCACGCCGCGTCGGCGACAACCTCGCGCTGCCGTGGACTCGCTCCATCATGCGCGGCGCCTTCTAACGGCACCCGCACCCGGGCCACGGCTGCGACTACGAGTGGGATGAGGCGTGGCGGATGGTGTGGGCGTCGGTCACCGAGCCCGGCGCTGCGCCGATCATTGCCATGCGGCACCCGGCCGCCCCAAAGGCTGCCGTCGGCATCCCCAACTCCGATGAAGGCGCACCTGCAACCTGAGTGGCCTGATCCTCACGAGCTGCAAACAACGGCCCGCACTCCCGCGTCCACCGCAGCGGGGGAGTGCGGGCCGGTTGGCGTTTGGATGCAGGGAGTGCCCTCTTTACGGCGTAAAGAAGCCGCCGCACCAGACGGCTCGAGTGTGAACCCTGGCGGTCGATCTCACGGGAGTGGTCGACTCGCGGGTGCGCTTCGCCCAACCTGACTCGAGGCGTGCCTTGCCTTCGCTGGGGCGGTTGAGTAGGTGACGTGCACGGCATGCGCCCGATCTTTACGGCGTAAAGAAGCCGCCGCACCAGGCGGCTTGGGCGTGAACCCTGACGGTCGATCTCACGGGAGTGGTCGACTCGCGCTTGCCGAGTCCGGAGCCGTGCGCAACACCGCGGCGGGCGATCATCGGTTTGACGCCGCGTTACGACAGCAGACGGCGATACTTGCCGAAGCCGTAGCCGCAGTCGGCGTACAGACGCCGCGGCCTGGTGCGGGGCGACCTGGCAGTCCCCGGATCGGTGGCACTGCGTCCAGCAAGGGCAGGAGCTGGGTGACGTCGTGACGGTTCCCGCCGGTGAGCGTGACGGCGAGCGGGGCGCCATGGCGATCGACGATCAGATGGTGCTTGGAGCCGGGACGGGCTCGGTCGACCGGTGACGGGCCGACATGGGCCCCCCTTTGAGAGCCCGGACGTGCGATCCGTCTACGGCACAGTCGTCCAGTTCCAGCAGGTCGGCGCGGCGCATTTCGGTCAGCAGTGCGACGTGAAGGCGGGGCCGGACGCCGGCCTCGGTCCAGTCCCGCAGACGCTAGGCGGTTACCCCAGAGCAGCCCACGACTTCGCTTGGTGCGTCTCGCCAGGACACGCCCTTGCGCAGGACGTAGACGATGCCGGCCAGGGCGACCCGGTCCGGCACCGGGAGCCGTCCAGGATGGTGGTACCGCCGCGGGCGCACCGGCAGTAGCGGGGCTATCCGATCCCAGGGATCATCAGGGACGAAGTTCAGGGTCACGAGGCCGAAGCTGGCCAGAGAACCTGGTTGAGCACGCCGAGGCGGATCGACATACTCCCCGGGTGAACAACGCAGGGAGCGAGACCAATGAGCAGGGCTGGAATGGACCCTGGCCGGGTACGCACAGATCGGTTCGAGGGCGTCCTTCCTGCCCGGCGCCGGTGAGGATCTGGATGCCGTCTGCAACGTCGACGTAGAGGTACGGCTGGAGGCAGACGGTTCCCGCTGGAGTGCGACCGTGTTCACGCTCGCCGAGGTCGAACGCCTGATGAAGGGGTGGTCCCAGACAGGCGAGGAGCTGGGCGGCCGTTACTTCTGGTGCTCTGACGGGCTAGTAGTTCGGGGCCCCGGCGTCGACAACATGACCCGGGTACTTGCCGACCTGCTCAACGCCGGTGACCTCACGCAGATACTTCAGCGAATCGACGACGAGTGACCGTCCCAATCTCAATCTGAAACGATCAGTGAGTAGCCGACGTGCACGGCATGCGCCCGTTCTTTACGGCGTAAAGAAGTGGCGGCTCCAGGCGGCTTGGGTGTGGCCCCTGGCGGTCGACCTCACGGGAGTGGTTGACTCGCGGATGCACCCCGCCCAATCCGACTCGAGGCGTGCCTTGCTTGCGCTGGGGCGGTTGAGTAGCCGACGTTCACGGCATGCGCCCGCTCTTTACGGCGTAAAGAGCGGGGCCTGAGGTGGATGACGGCGAGCGCTCGCTAAGCTCCAGCCGTAGAACGTCACGAGTACCACCCCCAGGAGAAGTGAATGGCCGGCGCGCAGAACGAGCTGTCCGTAGCAGAGCGGCGCAGGCTGCGGGAGGAAGAACGCCGACGGGCGGCCGGGGTCGGACAGGCGGCGCCTGCCGGGCCCGAGGTGGCCATCAGCGAACTCGCGAACAACCCCCGCAACGCGCGTGAAGAGCTCGAAGGTCTTGAAGGTCTCGCGCACACCTACAACGAGAGCGGTGTCCTCCAGTCGCTCGCCGTCATCCCGGCCGACGTCTTCAAGGCGGCCTTTCCGGAGAACGCGCACGAGGTCGGCGACGCACGGTATGTGGTCATCGGAGGTAACCGGCGCCTGGCGGCAGCACGCCTCGCGGGCCTGAAGCAGCTGCCGATCCTCGTCAATCAGAAGGCGACGACCCGCAAGGCCATCCTGATTGCGGCGGCCACCGAGAACGTTGCCCGTCAAGAGCTGAAGCCGTTCGAGGAACTGGCGACGATCGAAGAGCTCAAGGCTGAACTCGGCACCTATGATGCTGTGGCCCAGGCGCTCGGGAAGTCCGCAGGCTGGGTCTCGCAGCGGCGTCGGCTGCACAACCTCCAGCCGGAGGTTCGCAAGGCCCTTGAGGAGCGCGCCGAAGGCATGACGATCGAGCTGGCCCGCGACCTTGGCAAGATCAAGGACCCGGAGCAGCAGTTGGCCGCCTGGAAGAAGGAGAAGGCTCTGGCGACGGCCCGAGCCGCGGAGCCCGGGAGCGGCAAGGCCGCGGCGGGGAAGCCCAAGGCCGCGAAGAAGCTACCCAAGCAGAGCGGCGACTCGACAGGCAATGAGCCGGACGCGGCGACGAAGGAACGCCGGGATGCGTGCGCGGCCGCCGTCGCAGCCTTTGAGGGTGATGCCTCCCGGCTGCATATTATTGCTCTGCAACTGCCGACCGAGCCTGACGAAGCCGTTGCGCTTGCTTCTCAGTGGCTGGGTGAAGCCGGCATAGGAGCTTCCGCCCTCAGTCTCCCCTCCCTCACCGGAGACGAGGGACACGAGCGTCAGACCAGGGCCGCCCTAGCTCTATCGCTCGCTCATTGCGAGATCCACCTGTCCAACGCCGGCCCGGACGACCCCGAACACGCTCGCGCCTACTTGGACTGGCTGGCGACGCATGCCGACTATGAGGCACCCGACGCGGCCCACGCCCTCACCGCATAACACCAGGACCCTCAGTGACTACAGATATGCACACCATCCCCGAAGACGCCGGACTCAAGACGCGAGTGCTGGTGGCCACCAACGGTTCGGCAGGCTCCGGCAAGTCGACGTTCTCCGGCGCTGTCGCCTACGCCGCGGCTAAGCACGAGAAGAAGGTCTGCGTCATCGGCCTCGACAAGCAGCGCGACGTCTCCCGGCTGCTGGGGTACGACGATCCAGACGCTGATCCGAACCTCCCCACGCTCTACGACGTCATCGACAAGCTGTTCACCCTCGCTGAGGCAGTCGTACCCGCTCGGAACAGCAAGACGAAGCAGGTCATCCCGAACCTGTGGGTCGTGCTCGAATCCAAGAAGCTCGACACGCTGGAGTTCAAGCTCGCCGGCGAGACCGCACGGGAGCTGTGGCTGCACCGGATCCTCGGAGAGCTGCGCGGCCGCTTCGACCTGATCATCATCGACTGCCCCGGAGACGTGAAGCTCGCCACCGTCGGGGCACTCATCGCCGGGGACGAAGTCGTCGGCTGCACCAAGTCTCAGGAGAAGGAAGCCCGGGGGCTCACCGAGCTGGAAGACAAGATCGCTGACCTGGCGGCCGCCTACGGGCACATCGGAATGCCCACAGGGGTCGACTGGGTGGTGATCACCGAGGGGGTCAAGCACAGTTCGCAGGGCAAGGTCTACAAGGACATGGAGGACCAGCTCCGCGAGGCGTACGAGGACATCGTGCTGGAGACGGTACGGGCCGACGTACGGGTCCCGGAGGCGTACACCGCTGCTCAGCCGGTGACCCTCTACAACCCCTCTACCGTGGCTGCCGAGGCGTACACGAAGATCGGCCGCCAGATGGAGCTGTACCGCTAAATCTTTACGGCGTAAACCTCGCTCTGATCATGATCGCTGCCCCGGGATGACCGGGGGAGCGGTCGCTCGCGTCCAACTGTCTCGCATGCCGAGCGGGTGCCCGGCTAAGAGGCATGGTCGTCTCGTACTCTGCCGCTGCGGCTCGGTAACGTCCCTGCTGGGTAACACGTTGGCCTCACGTGCAAGGGGCAGCGCATCAGGTTGCTGCATGGATTGCGGCGTTCTCGATCCTCAGCACCGTCGAGAAGCCCGCAAGTCGTCCACTTCCGCAGCTCGGCCCCGAACAGCTTTCACCGGGACGGTGGCTGCGGGCGTGGTCTGTGCGCGCTGAGGCTCACCGAGGGCGCGGAGGTGTCCAAGCGTCAGCTGCTGTTTGGCGAGGGCCGGCGCCCGGACGCGGACCGGATCGAGCGTGGCGTCCTGGACGACGGCGTCGGCGCGGCCACGGCCCGCCGACTGACCGTGCTGGGTAGCCGATCGCGGAGGTCGAGGTTGGCGGCCAGACTCCGGTGCTCGGCATGGACTTCACCTTCCGGCCGCAGGCGTAGCTGGTCGTGCTGTGGACGTTGGGTGACGCCACCCCGGTGTCGCTCCGGTGGTGGATCAGCCCCGCTCAAGGCATATCGTCACGGGAGGCCAGCCGATACGAGCGCGCCCGGGTCGCCGGCTTTGCCGTGCAGAACACGATCCGCGACGCCCGCATTCGATCCGTCACCACCACCGCCACCGAAGCGAGGACCTCGGCCGTCTCTGCACCCGTCGATCACCGCGACCGCGAGGGCGAGACGGCGTCCGCTCCCCACGCCGTCGACCATCCAGGCCGGGAGGCCCACATCATCCGATGGCCTCCACCTATTGGTTCTTCTCCGCCACTCCGTGGCGTTCACTCCCTGGGGGAGTCACAGACCATCCCCGCGCCCGCAGGGATGGTCCCTGGCCGTTGTATGTGCGGTTGCGGTGTGGCCGGGCGGGGTGCCGTCGCCGTTCGGCGTTGTATCGGCGATGTCGACGGCCCCCTCCATGTCGCCTGCGGTCGGCGGTTCAGCGCGGCGCTCCTGCGTCTTGCGGCGGAAACCCTCATAGAGGGGACTGGCTGCCCCGAACCTATCGACCCGCCGAGTCACGGACCCGCCGTGGCAAAGTCGCGGGTAGGCTGCGGCGGTGCGCACGGTCGAGCTCTTGTTGGATGAGGCGGCAGAGCTGGCGGTTCGGCAGGCCTGGCGGCAGCTGGCGGAGGCGGGGTTACCCAGTCAGGCGCGTCATCGTTCACCGACCAACAGCCCGCACCTCACCCTGGCCGCTTGCCCGGAGCTGACTGCCCCGATCCGCTGGGAGCTCGCCGAGGTGGCCGCCTCCCTGCCGCTACCGGTGCGGTTCACTGGTGTGGTCCGTTTCGAGCGGCCCACTTCGGTGCTTGCCTGGGCGCTGGACCTCGACTCCGCGCTGGCCGGCTTGCATCGCCGAGTGTGGGAGGCGGTGGTCTCGGACAGCCCGCCCGGGACCCTCAACCCCTTCCATGAACCTGGGCGCTGGAGCCCGCACATCACCCTCGGGCGGTCCCGGCGGGCCGGTGCATTCGCCGGCCGGCGGGTCTGCGAACTGCTGCCGACGCCCCCGCTGTCGGTCCGGCTCGTCACCCTGCGCAGCTACGACACCGAGACCGGTGCCCTGGAGGTGCTGGAGCCCCACCCCTGAGCAACCCGGTCGGCCCTCCGGGGCTGGCCCGGAGCTTGGCGATGACCGGAGCTGAACCGATGCCGACCGGGGAGGGACCCACCAGGGTGGGGGTTGCCGGAGGCTTCGCTGGGGCGGTCGGCACTGGCGTGCGAGATACCTGTGGCCGGCCCGTAGACGGCTGCCTACATGGTGGGCGCGGTCGGAAATACGGAGGCAGGGTCAGCGGTGCCTCCGACGGTGGTCGACGAACAGCACCTCCACCGCCGCGTGTACACCAACCGGTCAGGTCTCCCGGGCTGCGCGCACCAAAGTGAAGCCCACGTGGTTGAGCCGGCCTGTGGCTGCCGCCTCGACCGCCTCGATGCCGCACTACGCGAGGCGCTACTCGCTTCGTATCGGTAAGGAGGGAGAGGTGACCTGACGGGAGCAATTGCAAATCATTCGCTGGTATCGGCGTGTCCGTCTGCAGTGAAGTGTTTCGCGTCAACTGCCCCTTATTCGTTGGTCGCTGGAGGCGGCGGAGCCCTAAGGTGGCGGTGCCTGCCGCGGCAGCGGTCTGCAACACGGCGCGGCCGTGCATAGCGGCGGGGAAGGGGGACAGTTTCTTTGAACAGGACAACAAAGCGGCTGTTAGCGGGGGCCTTCGCGGGCTGTGTACTGGCCGGGGGCGTGGTGGGCGAGGCCGTGGCCGAGCCGGCACCGGTGAAGCAGACTCTGCGCGTCACCGAGCTGGGGCCCGTCAAGACCGTCCGGATCGAGGCCTCCGGGGCGAGTTGCCGGATCGGCTACATCACCATCACCCGCACCAGCATGTGCCTCGACGTCGCCGCCCGCGTGGACCTGCTCCGCAACGGCCGGCCCGTCGGCTCCGCCGACTTCGAGATCAAGCACTCCATGGGCCTGAAGTCGAGCAAGCTTAAGTGGGGCGAGAGCTTCACCCTCGGCAAGGCCACGCTCGTCAACGCCTCCGGCATCAAAGTCAACGTGACCGTCGGTGCCGGCAAAGCGGTGAAGACCAGCGTCAAGTTCCCCCAGGGATCCACTCTGGGCCCCGTCCGCAAAGGCACCGTCAGCTACACGGCCACGGTGAAGAAGAAAAAGACGCTGACCGCCCCGGCGTCCTACCGCTTCACCTTCACCAAGCCCGGCTACACGGGCGGCGACATCAGCTACAAGTCCGCGAAGTTCCGCTGCGACGACACCTTCTGGGCGCGCAACAACCGCCAGCGCGTGAAGAACCCGGGCTGCGTTTTCCCCGGCTACGCCCCCACCTTCAGCCTCTCGCGCACCGACGCGAAGGTGAAGGAGTCCGCCCGGCACATCGCCGACGCGCAGCGGGCCATCACCGGGCACCCCGGCGCCTCCACACCGCTGCACCGCATCACCGACAAGACGACCATCGACAAGCACCGCACCGCCATGTGCGGCCGCATCAGCGCACCCCAGGGCAAGGACTGCGACGAGTACCCGTTCGCGGCCACCAAGGAAGGCGGAAACTCCCGCCGCGGCAGCATCCGCGTCATCTCCGCCAGCGACAACCGCACCGCCGGCGCCCGGCTGGGCGGCTTCTACAAGAGCCAGCGAGTC
This sequence comes from Streptomyces sp. NPDC104831, assembly GCF_055583025.1. NCBI lineage: Bacteria > Bacillati > Actinomycetota > Actinomycetes > Kitasatosporales > Streptomycetaceae > Streptomyces > Streptomyces sp. NPDC104831. Next base: position 31,334 of record NZ_JBVJOT010000067.1, on the reverse strand, counting down.
CTGAACGGCGACGCCTACTATGTGGGCATCAAGTAGGACTGCCGTAGCTCACCGATGAACCGGGTGCCGCCCCCGCCACCAGGGGCGGCACCCAGCGCCGTACACAGGGGAAGACGAGACGGAGTTGAACACGGCGTGACCACCGAAACCCAGGACCTCTACGTCCAAGACCACGAGCTCCTCATCGACCCCGTGGCCGAAGGCGTCATGGAGTTCCCCGAACACTCCACCCTCACCAACGGCCTCATCGGCTTCCACAAAGACTTCGGCACCCTCCTGACCGGCTGCGAACGCGGCTACGCCCGCGTCACCGTCGAGACCCACACCAAGCAGCCGCCGCTGGACACAGACGGCTGGGACGACGTCCTGGACCTCTCCGCCGACCTCCCCCGGGGCCGCGCCTTCGTCGCCAGCTACGACACGGCACTCACCACCAACCTCGCCTTCGACGGCCCCGGCACCTACCGGATCCGCATCCACGCCCGGGGCCGCGCCGATGTGAAAGACGCCGCCCTGCCCCGCAAGCCCCGCCCTTCCAAGGCCACCCCGCCGGCAGAGACCTACCTCGTACAGGTGTGGAAAGCCCCCACAGCCCCCGAGCAGACCCACAAGAGCAGCTCCCACACCACCCTGCCCGCAGCCGACTACACCGGCACCCGCACCTCGCCCTACCAGCCAGCCGCCGACGCCCCCGAAATCCACGGTGAGGACGGCGGGATCGTCCTCGTCCGCACCTGCTTCACCGACCCCCAGGCCTGGCACCGCCTGGTGGACTTCATCGACCACGGTGGCGAGGACGACGGTGCCATCGACGTCACCCCCATCGACAACCCCGCCTACGACGGACTGACCGAAGACCAGCTACGCACCCTGATCGGCCGTGACGATGACGACTGGCCCCATCACAGCGTCCTGCTCGTCGCCGACCAACAGGCCCTCGCCTCACCCGACCTGCCCCTCCTCGCCGTGGACAACCCGCCCGGTGAACCCGCACCCTCCTTCCGCATCCCGCGGCAGCACCTGGAAAGCTTCGTGATCAACATCGATCTGGGGAACACCGACTTCCGCGAGTGGTCCCGCGATGCGGGCGACGACGGCGTCTACCGCCAACCCGCCGAAGACGCATAGACGGCAAACGGCGGCAGGACGCATCCCCCCCCCGGCCCTGCCGGAAGCAAGATGCCGGGGGAGGGCGCAGCGCGACGGACTCTGCGCGCAAAAGGGCAGGGTCGTAAGCCGGAGAGGTGTGGCAGTCGGCGGCGTAGGGGGTGATGCCACTCAACCGGGTGAACAACCCAGGCCCGGATACACCGGGCACCATTCACGGGCGTCGACCAGAGCATGAAGCCGATCAGGGACGAACACGTCACGGAACCAGGGCTCGTCGTCGTAGACGTCGCGGCCGCAGACGACGCCACCGCTTTCGCCTTCCAGAAGGCGCTCGCCGGACGCTGGGCGACGGCGACAGACGACCGGACCACCAGGACACCCGGCGAGCAGGGCGTCCGGCTGCGCTGCTACCTCGACCTGCGCCAGGAGCTTCCCGCCGCGGCGGCCCCGCCTACGGAGCCGACCGTGGCGTAGGGCTCACGGCGAGGCGTCGTCCTCGCCGAACAGCGGCACCCGCGTCACGTCGACGTCCGTGCGGATGCGGTGCGGCCGGACGGGGTGCCGCCACCGCCCAGCACTGTCCCGGGCGACATCGACAGCCACCTCCAGCACCACCTCGGGCTCCACCAGCACCGCGTCGAGCGTGCGCTGCGTCCCCCAGCCCGCCGAGAACGTCCACCCCTGCCACGGGTGCGTACCCATCGGCAGGGCCAGCCTGTCGGCCAGGGCGCGGCCGACGGCCTGGGAGAGAGTGGTGCTGCGCCCGGTGTACCGAAGGCGGCCCGCTGTGTCGTAGCGGCCCAGCAACACGGTGCGGGGTGCCGTGAGGGAGCCGGTGACGGCACCGATGACGGCCTCGGTCGTGATCCGCACCTTGTACTTCCGCCACGACCGGGTCGGACGGTACGGCTCATCGAGCCGTTTGAAGCACAGTCCCTCCAGCCCGGCCGCCGTCCACTCCAGCCACTCCCTCGCTACGGCAGGGTCGGTGGTAGACGGGCACAGCGTCAGCGGTGCCTCCAGGCGGTGGCCGGCGAACAGCGCCTCCAGCGCCGCGCGCCGCCGCTCGTACGGCCAGCTGGTCAGGTCGGTGTCGCCTTGGTGCACCAGGTCGAAGGCGACGTAGTGCGCCGGCCACTGGCGCGCCGCCTCAAGGGCCCCGGTCCCGCGCCGGGCGAGGCGCTGCTGAAGCCGCTCGAACGCAAGCCGGCCGGACTCCCACACCACCAGCTCGCCGTCCAGGCCGGTGTCCGCGGGCAACCGGGCGAGGGCCGCCTCCCGGATCTCGGGGAACGAGCCGGTCATGTCGGTTCCCTGCCTCGAGCGCAGCAGTACCCGGCCGTTCGTGTGCACGGCGAGCTGGGCTCGGAAGCCGTCCCACTTCGGCTCGGCGGCCCACCCGGCGGGCAGAACTGGGCTGTCCACGGCCACGGTCAGCATCGGCTCGGGCAAGGACCAGGTCATGGGTGATGCCTTCCCCGTCGGCCGCCAGGAGCACGGTGCGCACCAGCCCGGTCACCTGCCAGTCGGCCGGGTCGAGGCCGTGCCTATTCGAGGAGGCCGAGGGCGGTGTCGGGCCGGCAGTGGTCGCAGGCCGGGACGTGCTGGAGCAGGGCGTCGCGTGCCTGCTGCCGGGTGGCGGGGGCGGCACCGGCCGCTCCTGGCGGCCACCCAGCAGTCACCGGTGTGCACGGCGTCGACGTTGGAGCGGTTCAGGCCGTACTGGATCAGCCACTGCGCTGGCTCCGGCTGACGCTCCTGGCCCCGGCGCCGCTCGGTCTGGCGCTGTTCCTCCTCGGCGATCCACCGGTCGATGAGGGCCAGCTGCAGTGCCGCCTGCTGCTCGACGACGCGCCGGGTAAAGCGCAGCGCGTCCAGACGCGAGAGCGGCTGCTCACCACCGCTCACCTGCTCCTCCCAAGCCTGTCGGGTCTCCGCTTGCCCATAAATTCGAACAAGTGCTCTAGTTGGATTATGCGCCGAGTCGACCACCTCACCGACACCCAGGAGCGCATCCTGCGCTGTATCCGCCGGCACATCGCTGACCACGGTGAAGCGCCGACGGTGCGGCAGATCGGGGATGCGGTCGGCATGCGCAGCCGGGCCTCGGTGCACTACCAGCTGGTCGAGCTGGAGGCGAAGTGTGCGATCGTTCGCGAGCCGGGCCGCACCCGTGGGATCCGCCTCGCATGAGCGGCCCCGGCCGCTACCACCTGCTGCTCACCGTGGACGGCCGGCCGGTGCGGCACGGCTGGTGGCACCGGGAGGAGACGGCGCGGGACAAGTTCCGGCGCTGGATCCGCGAGCGCGGCGGCAGACCGGGCACTCGCATCGTCCTCCTCGATGAGGAGACCGATGCTGTACTGGCCGACTGGCCCGACCGGCAATAGCCCCGGCACCGGGCGTGCGGGTCACTCGCCGGCGGCGTCGTCCTCGGGCTCCGGGTGCCGAACAGCCTTCTTCACAGCTTGCTCCAGCTCGTACCGGCTCGTCTGGCTGGTGGAGGCGTGTTCGGTGACGGCCGCCTGGAAGGCGGCGGAGGCCTCGCGCCACCGGCGCAGCTGGGCGGCATAGTCGTCACCGGTGAGGCCGGCGAGCCGGGCCCGCTCCTGCTCGGCGGAGCGCTCCAGGCTGATCAGCTCGTCGGGGATCTCATGCACGGCCATGGATCGTAAGCGACACCGGTACTGCGTCGGCGGTTGCCTCACCGGCTGATCGGGTCTAGCAGCGGCTGGAGAGCGGCGTCCCCCCTGGCCGGCGCCCGCACCCGGCCCGTACCGCCGAACTGGATCAGGAGGCACTGTGAGCTGCGAGGGGGGAAGGGAGGACACCAGCGGTGTGGTGGGCGTCCCGCGCCCGCAGCGCGCGAGAACCGATGGTCAGGTGTGCTCGTCCGGCTTCCCTCTGTCACCGGCGAGCGGCGTGCGGCATTCTCGTGCCCATGCGATCCGAGGGCTCAGGAGAGGCAGGCGACGCCAGCAGGCGTAGACGCCGCCGGGCGTGGGTTGTGGTCGCGGGGGTTGTCGCGGCTGTCGGGCTCACGCTCGCGAAATGGGTTCGAGTGGGTGGTGGGGCGGACGCCGAACAGGTACTGGGAGCCATCGGGACTAGCGTGGGACTGGTCGTCGGTGTGGCGTCGCTGTACATGTCGTGGCTCGGCTACCGGGCAGACCGGCGGGAGCACGCTGATGGTCTCGACCTGGCAGCCACGGCCGACGAACTGGCACGGGCGGTGGGTGCCCAGTGGCAGGCGGAGGCGAGTTTGCGTCGCCTTGATGACCCGTACCCGCTGCCGGTTCCCTGGCGACCCGCCTGCGCCAGTCTGGTGGACCCCTGGCACCTGCTCGTCCGAACGGCCAGCGGCGCCGTCGCCGACCGGACCAGGCTGCCACCCGCGTGGGCTCATGGCCCCGAGGGCTTGGCCGGCAGCGACGCCGAGGTCGTCGAGGTCTTCACCGACCGCGTACCGGGCAGGCGCCTGCTGATCCTCGGCGAACCGGGCGCGGGCAAGACGATGTTGCTCCTGCGCCTCCTGCTGGGCCTGATCCGGACACGGCAGCCGGGCACACCCGTCCCGGTCATCTTCCCCCTGGCCTCCTGGGACCCTGACCATCAGGAACTCAGCGCATGGCTGGCCGATCGCCTCGCCACCGACTACCCGGGCCTGGCCGGACCGGCCCCCGCCCTGGCCACCAACGGCCAAAGCCGACCCACATCACGGGCCCGCGCGCTGCTGGACCAACACCTGGTCATTCCCCTGCTCGACGGAATCGACGAACTGCCTCCGCGCACCCGCCCAGTGGTCCTGGACGCCGTCAACCGTGCCCTGCCTCCCGGCACCCCACTCGTCCTGACCAGCCGCACCGACGAGTACCGGGCCGCCGTCAGTGGGCCCGCCGGCGCTGGCGTTCCCGTACGCCTCACCGCAGCAGCCGGCATCGAACTCGAATCCGTGGACCCCGGCGAGGCCGCCGCCTACCTGCGCCGCGACGCCGGCGGCGACGGCACCTCGTCCGCCGAGCGCTGGCAGCCCGTGCTCCGTCTCCTGCCCACCGGCACCCCTGTCGGCCGGGCCCTTGCTACACCCCTGACGCTGTTCCTGGCCCGGACGGTCTACAACCCGCGCCCCGGCGAACGCCCCACGACGCTTCCCGACCCGGCGGAGCTGTGCGACACCACCCGCTTCCCCACCGCCGCCGCTGTCCGTGACCGGCTCTTCGACGGCTTCCTCCCCGCCGTCTACCGCCCGCTGCCCGGTCACCACCCGCGGTGGACGAGCCGTCAGGCCCGCCGAGCGCTCACCTTCCTGGCCCGGCACCTGGAGGACGGCCTGCACGGCAGCACGGACTTCGCCTGGTGGCAGCTGCGGCTGACGGTGCCCGAAGCCACCCGACGGCTGCTGACGGGTGCGGCCCTCGGCACGGCGATGACCGCGCTGACGCTGCTGGGCACCGGCCTCGTCATCCTCGCATCCCTCACCGTGGACCCCGAGGGTGACGTGTTGCTGATATTCGACTGGCCGCCTTTCCCGCTCCTCCTCAAGGGCGCGTTCCCCAGCTGGGCTCCGCGTTGGGAATACGCCGAGGTGTGCGCCGCCTACCTACCCGTCGGGTGGCTCCTCAGCCAGCTTTTCCGACTCCGGCAACGAGACATCCCCGCAGTACAGGGCCGTTGGTCCTGGAACCGCAACTCCCTTTTGCTGGGGCTGGGGACCGGCCTACTCGTGGGGATGGTGCTCAACGTGCTCCTCGACCGGGTGGCCGGCGTCGGCTGGGGTGCCGCAGCGGGACTCGTCTCCTGGCTGATCACTACATGGAGCGCATCACCAGCAGACCTGACCTCAGTGACGAGTCCCCGGCAACTGCTCCGACAGGACCACAAAGCCTTCTGGACCTTCGTGCGCACCGGCGCCCTCCTCGGACTCCTGACCGGGCTCCTCCTAGGGGTCCTCCTCGGCATCCTGAACTGGGACCTGTGGGAATTGGATCTCACCGATCAACTGGTTCACAACACCATCTTCTGCTGCTGCATCGGGCTGTGGAGCGGGCTCGTGCTCGGCCTGGCCGCAGCTATCCACCGCACCGCCACGGGGGAATTCGCCCTGACCCGCCTGTACCTGGCTGTCCGCAACCGCGACACCCTGCCACGCCACCTGATGGCCTTCCTGGCGGACGCCCACCAGGTGCGGGGCGTCCTGAGACAGGCCGGACCCATCTACCAGTTCCGTCACGTCGACCTGCAACGACATCTAGCCCGGCGGAGCTGAGGTCTCACAATCCCGATGCGCAGCCTGCTCCTGATGCACCAGCTGGTCGAGTTGGAGACGAAGTCCGCGATCGTCCGCGAGCCGGGACGCACCCGGGTGATCCGCCTTCCATCAGCGGCCCCGGCCGCTACCGCCTGCTGCTCACGACGCACGGTCGACCTGGCCGCCTGGCCTGACCAGCGGTAGCTGCGGCGGCCATTGAGGTCACTCGCTGGCCGCGCCGACGTCCGGCACCCGGAGCCGGACGACGCACGTCGCCGGTTCCCCGCACCAGCCGATCGAGGGCCGCTCCTTCAGGCGATCAGTCGGTTGTCGGCCTGGACCGACATCCGACTGGGCTGCTCAGCAAAGCGGCCGACATCCACGCCTGCGCGGAACCGGACCCGCCCGAAGCACCCGCAGGCCGTCTCCCGTATCCCCTGGCCGGGTAAAGGCGATGGTTTCCCGGGCGCGTCGCACGGCCGCCGCTACGAAGAGCACGACCAGTGATCTTCGAAGGGACCTTGTCGTGCGCTCCGCCCGGCCCCCCCTCTCGCCGCCGCACTCGCGGCCTTGCTCCTGCCCACAACCGCGCACTCCGCCCCGGCCGCCGGCATCACCGGGCGCGCCCCGGGCCGGACCGTCACCCTCCCGGTAGGCGATGCCCTGGCCGCTCTGCCCGTCCTCGCCGAGGACCGCACCGGGTAGGAGCGCACCAAGTTCAAGCACTGGGTCGACGCGGACAAGGACGGCTGCACCACCCGGGCCGAGGTGCTGAAGGCCGAGGCCGTGATCGCGCCCGAGCAGGGTGCGCGCTGCGCGCTGAGTGGGGGTGAGTGGTACAGCCCGTACGACGACCGCTACCTCCAGGGCCCGCGCGGCCTGGACATCGACCACCTGGTCCCGCTCGCCGAGGCCTGGGACTCCGGCGCATCCGCCTGGTCGCCGGCGGAACGGGAAGCCTACGCCAACGACCTGGGCGACGCGCGGGCGTTGATCGCGGTGTCGGCCGCGTCGAACCGGTCGAAGGCGGACCAGGACCCGGCGACGTGACTGCCGCCGGCCGCCGGCTACCGCTGCCAGTACGTCACCGACTGGGTCGCCGACAAGACGCGCTGGGGCCTGAGCATCGACACCGTCGAGGAGGCCGCCCTCTCACAGATCCTGAGCCACTGCCCCAACGCGCCGGTCATCGTCACCCTCGCCAGGTAGGGCCGGGTCGTTGCGGCCCAAGGCACCAGCTCAGCCTGGATAGTGATGTGGTCAGTCCTGCACCGGCAGGTCGGTGGTGTAGTCCGCGAGGAGGCCGGAGCGGTTCGCGGCGTACTCGGCGCGCGCTTGGAGGTCTTCCTCGCCGATGGTGGGGTGGACGGGTGGTGTGGCCGGTGCGGGCCAGAGCTGGATCAGGTGCCGTTCACCGTGGTCGCCGATGCCGGGTTCGGGATCGTCAGCGTGGCAGTACAGACGCATCCGGATCCAGCGGTCCGGGCCGGGAGTGGGGTGCAGATGCAGGGGCGGTTCCTCCTGCGGCCATGCGTCCGTGACGTCGCCGGGGTCGACCGTGGCGAGGTGCACACGGTCGGTCTCGGCCAGCAGGCTGATCTCTTCCGCGGGTTCCCAGGCGCTGTCCGTCTCGGGGCCGGGCCGGCTGTCGTGGATCTGCAGGGTGAGCTGCAGGGGTCCGGTGTCGGTGGTGGTCAGGACGATGGCGCTGGCGGCGCCGGCGGGTTCGCAGCGCCAGCCGTAGGGGATCTCGTTGGGGTAGTCGTCGTGTTCGGTGAACCCGATGAGGTATCCGCTCTCGCCGAGGTCGACGGTGAACTCCGCTTCGTGGACCAGCATGAACAAGCTCCCGTTTCACAGCCGAGGTGCCCCTGCCCGAGGCGGCCGGGAAGGAGCACCTGTGGTCTAGCACAAGGTGGTGCGGCGGTTCAGACGATCACGAAGAAGGGGTCGTGGTCCATGACGTGGTACGCGCGGCGCCAGGTGGTGATGGTCCCGCCCTGGCTGTCGTTCTCCGCCTTCCTCACCCACGTGATGGTGCGCTCCTTGGCCGGCAGGTGGGTGCCGCCCTCGTAGGTGGAGGCGAAGGGGTACTCGTCGCAGGAGGTGCGGCCCGCGCGCTTCATGTCGGCCGGCGGGTTCTTCGGACACACGGCGACCCGGTTCTTGTCTTCATCCGCTTCAGGATGACCAGCGTCCCGGGCCACCCGATCAGCGCGTACCGGCCGAGCGAGGCTGCTTTCTGCCCGGCCCGTATGCCAGCAGCAGTTCCTCAAGGAGTTCGCGGGGCTGCTCTACGAACCTCTGGGCGCCGGATGTGCCCCTCGTGTTCCTCGCAGCGCACTGCGTTCACGGCGACGACCACGGCGATGACCAGGAACTCCCCGTCCGGCCGGTGCCGCTCACCGGGCGCGGCCAGGGCCCACGGGAGGCTGAGGCGTTCCGCTCCCGCCAGGATGTCCTTGGCGTCGAGCGCTGGATCCGGTTCCTCCACCAGAGTCTCTTGCTGGGCGGGGAAGAAGCCGGCTGCTGGAGGCGGGCAAGGAGCATGCGCCGGGGGCGGCACGCCCACGCTGGCCGGTGGCCGTGGTGTCGGCAATGCGCAGCAGGTGGCTGGTGACGTCGCGGACTGCGACGTGCCGGCCGTCCTCGAAGCGCTGCTCCAACCCGTGCTGTGCTCCTCTCGGAGACCCGGGCCGGGCCGAGGGGGCCGCCCCGGCCCTCGGGTTTTTGTTGACACCTGAGTCATGGCCGGTACCGGTGGCTGTTCCGGTTCCGGCGGCGGAGGGACTGGCGGGGCTCCGCTGACACGTCTTCTACCTTGAGGGACAGAAAAAACTCCGCCCGCTTTGTGGCCGGGCCGCGGACACGCTGCAGCTCAGCCTTTTTGTTGACACGCTTGTGGATCTCCGAAGGGGCGGACGCGGGCGCGCGGCGGGTGCACGGAGGGGTGACGAAGTCTGCGCGGGCGCACTACGATTCGCGAATTTATAGCATATGTCCTTTTTTGCTGACTCCTTTTGATCACTTGTTACCGCTTACGTGCGCAGCCCCTCGGTGTGACTGTCCACGGGATGGCGGGCACCGACGCCCGTGGTCGTCACTTTCCGACATCGAAGCGCTGCTGGACGTAGTAGCGTCCTCCTCCCGGCATCTTCTGCCGGACACCAAAGACCCCGGCGCCGATTGGTTGGTAGCCCGTGCGCCGGGGTCTTGTCGCTCTCAACGCCCGCCCAGAAGAAGGGAGATCCCGATGCCTCTGCGCCGACGCCGAACCCGTTTCCCCGCGGCTGCAATTGCACCCGCCCGGAAATCGAGTCGTGACCGTATCATCCCGCAGCGGTACTCGCCTCAAACCCCGGTCTGGCATGTCAAGGCTGTCACGCTCCGCGGGAGCCTTCCCGTCGCCGCGATCGGCCTCCCGCTGCTCGCGTTCCCCGACGCCTTGCCGCCGCATCGACTGCCCGCCGCTGCCCTCTTCCTGACGGCCGCTCACGGGTCTGTGCTGGTCCGTCGCTGGATCTGGCGCCGCTGACCTGATCACCGGCAGGGGCGCGAGTTCACGCTCGCCCCCCTGCCGGCCCCCAGCTCCGTCCGGCCGTCCGCGGCCGGACGGCCGGTACAGATACCCGTCCAGCACCCCTGAAGAGGTGTCCCCTTGTCCACCCGTTCCAGCAACCAGACGGTTGACGGCATCCCGCGGCCCACTCGCCCCGCATCACCGGCCGACCCCGCTCTCGCCACCCGTATGACCGAAGTCGTCCGCGACCTCGCCGAGGACTGCATCACGGTCTCCGGGACCCTGTTGCTCAGCGCCGACGGTGCGGCCACGCCGAACACCGAACTCCTCCAGGACCTCGTCACCCTCCGAGGCCTGGTCGACGAAGCGATCGGGGCCGTCGTCGTCCGCCAGCGTGCCCAGGGCAAGTCGCTCGCCGACCTCGCACCGATCGCCGGACTCACCGTGGACCGGCTGCGCAAGAAGTACAACCCGCACTCCGTCGACCGTGCCCTGGCCACACGCGGGCGGCCCAAGGCGGCCCATGCCCCCGGCAGCACCGCAGCCACCGACGTCCCGGACCTGCGCGGGGCAGGCCGGCGCCTGCTCTGCGCCCTCGAACGGATGAAGGACGAATCCAGCCGCAGCCAGCGGCAGATCGCCAAACTGATGGGGGTCGACGAGTCCTACGTCTCCCGTTTGTTCTCCGGGCAGCGCCCCCTTTCCTGGACGCACGTCAAGGCCATCTGCGAGGCGTGCGGAACCGACCCGGAGCTGATGAAGCCGCTGTGGGAAGTAGCCGCCAACGTCCAGCCCTCAGAAAACGAGGACCCCGTCCGCTACCTGCACACCTACCTGCGGGGCCTGCACTACGCGGCCGGCTCGCCGGCCCCCGGGGCCACCACCCGGCACTGCATCAGCGCCGACGACCTCCACCGGGCCCTGCACGGCCCCGGCGTCCCCGACTGGCCGGTGATCCACCGGCTCGCCCTCGCCCTGCAGAGCCTGCCCAACATCGCCAGGCTCCTGTGGCGCCGCGCGCAGCGGGCCGCCGAAGAAGACACCACCTTCAGCTGATCTCTGCGCATCGTCCACACAAGGGGGGAAGGACCATGAAGCCCACGCCGCCCGCCGCGGCCGTACTCACCACCACCTTCTACGCCTTCTACGACCTGCACCGCCCGGCCTACCACGCCTATGCCGCAGCCCGCCTCCCACACGAGGAAGCCCAGCTCAGCGTCACCCAGCTCTTCGACCTCATCGCCAGCAACTGGACCTGGGTCATGACCAGGAAATGCCCCTCGGCCTGGGCCTGGGAAGAACACACCCGGGCCGTCGCCCGCCGCTGCGGCCGCACCCCCTCTCCGGCCGAGGACACCGCACTCCTCCACGACGACCTCCGTATGAGCATCGACCGCATCGCCACTGTCACCGGCACCGACCCCGCCCAAGTCACCGCCCTCCTGGCCGCCGCCCGCCGTACCCGTCAAACCCGCCAACAGGCCAGCCCCAGAACCACACAGTGCCGCCGGCAGTCCCTGCGGCCCGCCCGAACCAAGGGGTGCGACCAGCCGGACGACACCGCCCCTACCAGCCGCCCGAAGGCCGCCTCATCGAACAGCCGCCTGGACAGACCATCCGCATGAGCAATCCCCTGCCGGCCTCGACCGCCCAGGAGGTGCTGCCCTGGTACGCGGGCCCGATGGCCGAGCTGGACGCCGTCATCGACGCACCCACGGGCCCCGCGGGCGGCCTCTACGACAACACGCTGTCAGCGAGGGCCGCGGGGACGTGCTCGTGTACGTCCCGGCCACCGAGCCCGTGCCAGACCTCGGACGCGTCCACGGCACCGAGCTCCCGCCCGCCGAGCTCCCGCCCGCGGCGGTCACCGTGCACCCGGGGTCCCACGACACCATCGACGTCACCCACGGCGAGCCGGGCAGATGGGTCGCCGGCCACGCCCTCGCCGTGGCCGGGCCGGGCCGGTGCGCGAGACCCACATCGTGGGCCCACGCGACACCCCGGCCGCCGAGGAGTGGCGCATCGAGATCGGTTGGCCGGTGCTCCGGGTTGCCGGTGCCGGCCCCCGCCCGGTCTGAGTCCCACCCCTGAGCGGCGGCTGCGGCTTCCTGCGCCGGCATGCCCCGGCCCGGGACATGCCGGGAGGTGTGAGCAACGCGCAGCGCGCCGCCGACGCCCCGGCGAACGCACATGCGGGGTTCCGGGCGGGTACATAGCCTGGTTGTAGGTTATCGCCGCACGTGTCATGTGCCGGTCCTGTGACCTGGGCATTCTCACGGCGTCTCAGGAGATGTCGGCCGCCGGATTCTCAATCTCCGTGTCATTTCCTCAGAGCACCCGTTCGATGCGGGCCGCTGACCTGCGACATGACGCCGGGCTGAGACTGCGGCGGAGAAGATGACACGGGATTTGAGAACCTACACTGGTGGTGCTCGGGGTGAGTGGGAGAGGTGTGTCGTGCCCCGCACGATCTGGTCCGGTGCGATCACTTTCGGCCTGGTCACGGTGCCGATCAACGTGGTCGGCGCGTCGGAGGACCACAGCATCCACTTCCACCAGTACCACCTGCCTGACCAGGGCCGGGTCCGCTACCGCAAGGTGTGCGAGCTCGAGGACCGCGAGGTCCCCCAGGACGAGATCGGCAAGGGCTTCGAGCTGACGAAGACGCAGGTCGTCCCCATCACGGACGAGGACCTGAGCAATCTGCCGCTGCCGACGGCGAAGGCGATCGAGATCGACGCGTTCGTGCCGCTGGAGTCGGTCGACCCGATCCGGATCGCCGAGGGGTACTACCTCCAGCCCTCTGGCCAGGTCGCGGCCAAGCCGTACAAGCTGCTGGTCAAAGCCCTCTCCCGCTCGGCGAAGGTGGCCGTCGCGAAGTACGCCTGGTCCGGCCGCGAACGTCTCGGGCTGCTGCGGGTCCGCGACGACGTCCTGGTCCTGCACGCCATGCGCTGGCCCGACGAGATCCGCGACCCCACCGAGCTCCTGCCCCCGCCCACCGAGGTCTCCGAGGACGAGATCACCGGCGCGCTCGCCCTCATGGACACCATGACCATCGACCGGCTGGAAGGCCCCGAGTTCACCGACCGCTACACCGAGGCGATCGCCCAGATCATCGAGGCGAAGCGGGAGGACAAGCCGCTCCCCGCGGTGGAGGAGCCGGAGCGGCCGGCCCAGGTGCTGGATCTGATGGCCGCTCTGCAGGAGTCGGTGTCCAAGGCGAAGGCATCCCGCGGCGACGCCGGTCCGGCCGAGGTGCACGAGCTACCACAGCCGAAGAAGAAGACGGCCGCGAAGAAGCGGCCGGCCAAGCAGACCGGGGCGAAGAAGACGGCGGGCCGCCGGCCGCGCAGCGCCTGAGCCCGGCGACGCGGTCCACGACATCGGGGACCGACACCTCACAGCCTTGCTCACGGCTGGTTGAGGATGTTGTGGCCGCCGATGCGCCGCCAGACGATGTGCTTCTCGCCAGGGCGGTGCTCGGGTCCGTACTCCCATGTGGCGCGTCCTGCGGGGCCGGTGCCCATGGACCAGGTGAGCGTGTAGATGCCGTGCGCCTGCCGGGCGCGCTTGACGCGCAGGCCGGGACGGAAGCGGCCTGTGCGGAGGTCGGGGACGAAGGCGTCCCGGACGACGTGGTGGAAGCGCCGGCGCTGGGCGGGAGTGAGGTGCTGGAGGTCGGTGGTGAAGCGGGGGAGGGTCTCGAAGGTGGGCACGGTGGTCTCCTCCGGGCAGCACGACGAAGCCCCCGGCGGGTGCCGGGGGCTGGTGTAGGCGGTGCTCGTTTCTTGGCGTGGGGTGATGCTCAGTGGCGCTTGTCGGTGTTGTCCGGGTCGTGGTGTGAGGGCTGCCGGAGAGCGATGACATTGGCGTCCGGCCCGGGGCCGCGTCCCGCCCGGCGGGACGCGGCAAAGAAAGTCCGGCCGCTGCTCCCGTCTGGCGGGACGTACCGCTGACCGGTCTTTTCTTGCAGGTCAGAGAGCCGTGTGGCGTGGTCTGCATGACAGTGGAATCAGGGTGATCCGGGCCGGTCAGATGTACCGCTACTACCTCCGCGAGACCGTGGTCGGTGACGGCCGCCGCCCGGCGCGCACGCCGCTGCGCGTCGCCCAGGAACAGGCCGGTGTCCCGGTCGGGCGCTGGATGGGCCGGGGGCTTGCCGTGCTCGGGCTGGCGGCGTGTGAGGAGGTCACCGAGGCGCAGCTGCGGAATCTGTTCGGTGAGCGGGGCCGGCACCCGTACGCGGACCGGATTGAGGCCGAGCGGCTCGCCGAGGGCGACTCCCCGAAGAAGGCGTTCAAGGCCGGCGCCCTGGGACGCCGGGTGACGGTCACGGGTGTCGACTTCGTGTTCCGGCCGCAGCCGACGATCTACCTCCTGTGGGCGCTGGGGGATGAGGAGACGCGGCGGGTGATCGAGGCCGCGCACGAGTACGCGATCGAGCGGGTGCTGGAGTGGATCGAGGACGAGGTCGCGGTGATCCGGTACGGCAAGGACGGCATCTACCGGGTGAGGCCGCCCGGCGGTCTGGTCGCCGCCCGCTTCCGCCACTACGAGGCGCGCTCCGGGCGGCCCTTGCTCCATGACCATCTGCTGCTGTCCGTGAAGGGGCAGCGCCTGGACGGGAAGTGGGGCTCGGTCCACACCACGGCCCTGCACGAGAACACGGTGGCGGCGTCCGCGCTCTACAACGAGATCGTGGCCGCGGAGGTCTGCGAGCCGTTGGGGCTGGCGACCGAGCCGCGCACCGTCACGCCGGGGCGCCGGCCGGTGATGGAGAGAGCTGGAGGAGGAGTACGTCATCGCCGTCGACGATGACGGCGAGCTGAAGTTCCTGCCCGTGGTCTCGGAGCGGGCCCGCGCCAAGATGAACCAGATGGCCGCCCGCAAGACCCGCCCGTCCAAGCGGAAGACCCGGCCGCTCGCGCAGCTGCGTGTCTGGTGGAAGGTGAGCGCGATCCTCACCTCCAAGGTCGCCGCCGACGTCATCACCTCCCTCCTCGAGGACGCCCGCGCCGCGGCCGCCGCGATCCGGGCCCGGGTCGCGGCCGTGGTCGACGTCGCCCTGGCGGCCGTCGACGTCGCCGCGACGGTGTTCGTGATGAACGAGGGCGGGCGCTTCCACCGCCGGCACCTGCTCGCCGAGGCCCGCCGCCATCTCGCCCTCGTCCTGCGCGGCCGCCGCCGCGACCCCGGCCTGGACAACCAGGTGGTGGCCGCCGCCATCACCACCCACTGCCTGGACATCACCGAGCCGAAGACCGTACGCGGCCGAGAGGCCGCCTACCGCCTCTACACCGCCCGGTGGTCCCTGGCCGACCTCCCCGCCCGCCGGCCAGCCACCCCCGCGCCCGACCCGGACCGGCAACCCCCGGCTGATCCCGGCGAGCCGCCCGCGCCCCGGCCCCCGGGCCAGGATGCGGGGGAGTGGGAGATCCCGCGCATCCCGCTCCAGTACGAGCGCGCCGTCCTCGCCGGCGCCGTGGTGCGCGAGAACCTGCGCACCACCACCGCCACCGCCGTGCGGGGCCGGGCGTACGACGTCGTCGCCCACCAGCAGGCGGCGATGCCCGAGCAGATGCTCGCGCTCGAGCCGGCCGACCCCGAGCCCCACGACCAGGTGCAGAAGGCCGGTCGCGGGGAGGCCATCGACATGACGGCGCTGCGGGCCCTGCGGGAATCCTGCACGGACGTGGAAGCTCTCGATCTCACCGCTGACCGGCTGCGCCGCCTCCAGGACGCGTTCGCCAAGGTGGGCGACGACTCCCGCGCCCGCTCGGACCGCGTCCGCGCGAACCGCTACACCGGACAGGACGACGACATCGGCGCGGTGCGCCCGGTGCGCCCGGACGACCAGCAGACGCACCGCCCACCACATCCCGGACCGCACCGAGGCCGGGAGGCCGGCCACTGAGTGGACCCGATGGTGCTCACCCGGTGCGGTGTTGCGCACCGACGACGCCCGCGTCCCCCACCGAGTGAAGTCCACCGTCCGGGAGTGGACGACACCATGCTCGGCATCCACTCCACCGAGTGGAGCCACCGGGTGGAAGTGGACGACATCGGCGGGAGTGGGGGCATCGCCATCATGACCCTCAGTCCTCCACGGGAGCCGGCCATATGCCGCCGATGAGCCAGGGCCGGGCAACCGACTCCAGCTCACGCGAGAACTGGTCCCCGCCGCCACCTGCCATCTGCTGCGCCCACTGGCGCGTCGCGCCAGCGGCCCAGTCCGCCACCTGGAGCTGCGGGTGGTCCTTGCTGTCCGCGAACTCGATGGCGCCCATCAGGGGGTTCATGAACTCGCCCGGCCGGGCGGGGTCGGGGAGGAGGTGCACGGTGTGCAGGCGAGTGGTGTTGCGGTCGACGACTTTCGACGCGTCGTGCACCAGGCGGAACTTGCCCAGGGTCTGACCGAACGTTGTAGCAAGGCAGTACAGGCTTGGGATCGCTGGATCCAGCTCGTCCCGATGCCCCCCGGATGCGATCTCCGCTGCGGTCTCGTCGGCGATGGGCCGGCAGTGCTCCAGGATCTCCACGTACTCGGCGAACTGCTGGTCCTGCGCGGAAGCCTTGAGGGCCGCCACGGCCGTGTACAGCTCGTCGGTGGTGGCTTTCTGGCGGACCCAGTTCACGAACGCGTGGAGCATCTGGTCGTAGGCGTCCGCATCCCCCATGACCGGGCCAGCCAGGTGCAGCATGTTCGCCAGTGCGAGGTTTTCCTTCCCGTCGTACAGGTTGTAGCTGTCCCGGCGCGCCATGGGTACCACGATCACGTCGACTATCTTGGTCACCACCATGAATCGCTTGTCGATTAGGTAGGTCTGCACGCTCCCCTCGGGTAGGCGCGAGAAGGCGTTCATCAGTGACTTCCGCCCGCGGCTGGAACCCGCCAGCGACGTGTACTTCGGCTCGCGCAGATTGGGCGGGAGCTGCCCACGGACCTCGCCGACGATGGAGGCGGCGAGGTCGTCAGGGAGGTGGACCCCAGCCACCGTGAAGACAGGTTGGTGCGGGTCGAGGAGGTTCTGGCCCGAGTTCGCGGACTCGTCGACGTAAACGACGGGGCGCTCCGAGGATGAAGTGGACATGCATGGAGGATGCCCGAGAGCTTTAAGGGCGGATTAGCCGCAGTCGGCGATGGAACCCGCACCGGTCGGCTATCCCCTCGGCCTCGATCGTGCCGTCCGGCTGGTGAGCTGTGCGGAAGGCACGGTGGTGCAGTCAGCGGTGCGTACCGGGTGAGGAGTGCATCAGCCTGAATCTGCAGTCAACAGATCTGCATCCTGCAGTCTACGTGCGAGCTTTTGCCGCTCTCGACGCAGTGGACACTGTCCCTGAACCATGGCCTGCCACGGAGCCGTGGGTGTCTCAGTCGGTTGCGGCCGGGCAGGCCCCCGCGCCCGACGGTCCCAACTGCGAGGGGGTGTGGGCCGGGGTGGGTCTTCATCCTGTGCCTGCGGTCGGCCGCGTTGCCCGCGGGCGTTGTGCGGCCGGACGGGTCTGACGGTCGCGCTGGATGATTTTGGTGGTTCCGGCGGGGCTGGTGTAGATGCTGGTTCCGTCTCCGTATTCTCCGCGCGCGGTGGCCTCGTCGGTTTTGTAGGCCAGTGCGTCGCGGACGCCGAGTGCGCGGAGGGCGTTCAGAACGCGCTGTACGTCCTGTTCGTCGTGATGGTTGGCGGTGTAGATGATCACTGGTCGGCGTGTGGGGTCGCCGTCGAAGTCGCTGCCCAGCGTGGCGACCTTGGCTCCCGGTCCGAGCTGTCCGGCTTCCACGGCCGCCTTGATGAGGCGCCAGCCTGCATTGAGGGCGCGGACCGGCAGGAACCACAGCCACTTGCCGGCTTCCGCGAATTCGTTGACAGCGGCCGGTGCCGAGAAGTCGATTCCGGGGGCCATGGCCCACTGCCATCGGTTGTGGGTGTCAGCTGCTGGCGGGGGCGCCTTTGCGGGCTGTTGGCCTGTCTGGGTGGGCTCGTCGTGCACGAAGTAACGGTATGTGACTTTAGGCATGGTACGTGGCTATGTGTTCCGGTGTGGCTGTCAGAGAAGTCGCCGCGGACCAGGAGCGGCGTGACCAGGCTTTGACGGCGTGCTGCATGGCGGTCGTCGCGGAGAGCGATCCGGTACTGGCACCCAGCCGTCGGAGCAGGCTGCTCATGGACTGCTTGGCGGTGCTTCGAGCGGCCCACCGCCCTGAACGGGCGGCGCAGATCGGGATGAAGGAGTTCCGCCAGGGACTGCGCGGCCCGCTGGGACCTCTGCTTCCGTCGGCGTCGGGCAGGCCCGACCGGTTCGACAGCATGGAGTTGTTCGACGCGCAGGGGTTGGCCCGTGACGCGGTTAAGGATCTGTGCAGCGAGCACCTGGTACCACAAGCGGCGCTCGAGCAGTACTGGCCGTGGGCCCGGGTACGCGCCGAGCAGGAAGAACAGCGTCTGTTCGACCTCATGCGGCGCCTTTCGCCGGAGGAGTACCGGTGCGCCCGCACCCTCCTCGGGACGCATGCCGCCGGCTCGGTGCGGGAGCTGAGCCGCCAGTGGGACCGGTTGTGGATGCGGTTCGACTTCTTCGAGTCCGTGGCCGACTGGCCGTGGTGCCAGGTCGACGGCTGGTGGTATCCGTGCCCGGTCTGCCGCTGGCCGATGCGGACTCTGCGGTCCGGGCCACTGTTCGACGTACGCTGTGAGGCCCACGCGCCCCGGGGCGTGCACTACCGGTACACGCCCGGCAAAGGGCCGGGCCCGGGCGAGCTGACCGGAACCGGCAAGGCCGCGGTGCCGGTCACACCGCTGCCGGCCAGCTCCGATCACTTGGCCGTGAACCGGCACGTGTGGCGCTACGGCACTCTTCCCGTGCTCCTCGAACTCCAGCTGCGCGACGAGCTCGAAGGCCTGCCGTTCGTCGAGCTGGAGATGTGGCCGGGGGAGCAGCGGCCGGACGAGTACGACGTGCACATCACCGTGGCGGTGCCGGGCAAGTGCACTCGGCATTGGCGCGTGGACGCCAAGGCGTGGGAGTCGGTCGTCGCGCTCGGCAAGGCGCTCTCGGAACGCCCGGTGCTGCGGAAGGGGCTGACGATCGTCCTGCCCGACCACCAGCACAGCGAACGGCACTTCCTCGCCGCCCAGGTACGAGGCCGGGGCGTCAAGGTGACCACGGTCAGCCGCCTGGCCAAGCAGGTCAAGGACGCGTGCGGAGCGCCGCGGTGAGGCCGGAGGAGTGGGAACTGCGCACGCTGTCCGTCGCCGCGGCGTTGGCGCTGGCCGAGGAGTACTTCGGCTTCCGTGACGCCGACGGCCGGATGGTCGTGCCGCTGGACCAGGCGCACGTGTTCGCGGCCGCCCGCGTGGACCTGTGGGAGCACTGGCCCCGGGTCCCTCGGCGCGTACGGGAGCTGGCCGGCCGGTACTGGCACGTGCGCCCCGACGACCTGGCCGGACGCGGCATGTTCGAGGCGCTCGCGCGAACCTGTGCAACCTCGGGGAGCGGCCTGTACCGGCTCCCTGATGATGTGCCGCCTCGGGAGGCAACCTACCTGCTGGCCGCGCACGCTCAAAAGCCGCTGAAACTGGCCCGGGAGCTGGTGCGCGAAGCCGAAGGCTACTACTACGACACCCGCCTGCCGTTGCCCGTGGCCGGCCCCGGCCTGTGGCAGTTCGGGGGATCCGAGCCCTCGGTGGTGACCATCCCCGACACCGAAGAAGGCGCCCACGTACGGCCGCTGCAGCTGACGACCGCCCCGTACACGGCCACGACGACCGCCACTCGCAAGAAGATCCTGCGCCTGGCCCGGCGCCAGGCCGCGGCCGACCCCGGCCGCCACGGCTGGAAGCCGGGCGTGCTCGCCTCCTTCTTCGACCGGCTCCAGGACGCTTCCGGCGCTCCCGTCACCCGTCTGAACCTGCCGGCCGGGAAGCTCACCATCGTCAACGCACCGACGGGCGTGGGCAAGAGCGTGCTGATGAACAACCTTGCCCCGCTCCTGGCCGACCGCGGCCAGGGTCCCGTCGCTATCGTCGTCAGCACGATCCACGACAGCCTCACAGGCGCCGAGAAGATCGCAGCGGACGACGAACTCGTCTTTAAGGTCACCGCCCAGCTCGCCCAGGCCACCGCCCGCCACAAGCTGCGCTGCGTGCCGCTGGTAACCGAGACCCGCCTCGCCGAACAGGCTCAGCGCGCCGCCGAACAGGGCCGCGAGGACCGCCACGACCGGCTCGCCTACGGATGCGACCTGTCAGCATGGGTGGCGGACGGCCCCAAGGTCACCCGCGGCCGCGAACCGTGCCGTGCCCTGACCAAGGTCACCGACCCCGTGGCCGGCACCGGGGACGAGGAGCCGACCGGCCCGCACGCCTGCCCGCGGATGGGAGTATGCGGGAAGTACGCGCTGTTCCGCGAGGCGGTCCACGCAGACATCATTGTCACCAACCATCACAACCTGCTGCGCGGTCTCCTCCAGGTCCCGGTCGACACCGGCCGGCATCTCCTTCGGCAGATCTCCGTGATGGAGTTCCTCAACCGTCACTGCCGCCAGCTGATCGTCGACGAGGTCGACAACCTGCAGAACAGCTGGTGTTCCACGGGCGCCCACGCATTCTCCCTGGCCACGCGCGGCATCAGCAAGACCTCGCTGCTGCTGCAGGTGGACCAGCAGCGGCAGAGCCTGGCAGCGGCGGCCGACCGCCGGGTGGTCAACGCCCTGTTCAAAGCTAGGGGACTGGGGGAGCAGTTCCTCAACTACGTGCTGGACGGCGAGCTCTGGCTCGAGCAGGACACGCACGAGGAAGAACGTCCTGGCTCTGGCTGGCACGTGCCCGGTATCTGGGACCGCATCCTGATCAGGGACCTGCTCGGCCTCGACGAACACATCCGCCTCGACCCGGACATTCACCAGGCGTTCCGCGCCATCTTCCCCGACTCCAGCGACGACACCGCCCCGGACCCGCGCTTCCAGGAACTGGCCGGCATCCTCGCCCGGGCCGTCAGCCGGGACACCAGCGAGGACGAACTGCCCGTCCTCAAAACGGAAATCTCCCGGGCGCTCAAACGCCTCAAGATCCCCAAGATGCGGCACGCGGACGTCACCAACGCGCTGCTCGTGCGCGCCTGGCTGGGCTGCCTCCACCAGAGCCTGACCTACCTGAAGTCATGTATCGCCGGACTCGGTTCCCAGCTGACTTCCGGCCGTGAACTGGCACGAGCGCTCGGCTCATTCACCCAGAACGGCGCCCTGCCGTATGGGCCCCTGGGCTACCAGCTGTTCGGATTCAAGGTCAACAAGGACAACCGGGGCGGCGGCGAACTCTTCGTCCAGTCCCTCGGCGGCGACCCCCACACCGGAACCGTCCAGCTCGGCGGCACCATGGCCCTCGCCACCGCTGGCGTCGAGCGCAGCGTCCTCGCCCTGTCAGCGACCGCCTTCTTCCCCCGCGCGGCCTGCGAACACGTGCACGCCGAGCCCGCCTATGTCATGACCGACGCCACCCCCGGCGCAGTCACCGCCCTGGCCGGCAACGTTTCCGCCTCGGACACCGTATGGGACCCCATCACCATCGGAGGCATCGCCGAAGCCCACAAACCAGCGGAGATCCAGAAACTCGGGGAGCGGCTGTGGCAGACCCGGCTCTCCGAGCACCTCCGCCAGCTGGAGATCGACGACCCCGACCGGGCCAGAGCCATGGTGGTCTCCAACTCCTACAAACAGGCCATCCTCCTCGCCGTCGGCATCGCTTCGGTCGCGGTACAAGCCTCCTGGATCGCCGTTGTCGTCCCCAAGACAGGTATTCCGCCCGGCATCCACCTGCCCACCGGCGTCGTGACCATCACCATCGACCAACTCGAGGACCTGCCCCGCACTCACCCCCACGTAAAGGCCATCTGCGCACCCCTGCCACTGGTCGCCCGCGGACTGAACATCCTCGTCCCCGGCACTGAACGGTCCGCGCTCGCGTCGGTGTGGGTCGGCCTGCGCCCCGTTGCCGACCTGCACTCACCCGAGGCGATGTACGCCAGCATCAACGCAACCGCCATCAGTGCGGCCTGCCCGGGCCCCGACCCCGCCCGCATGCTCGCCATCCAGAGCCGGGCCGCCCGAAGACACCTGCACACCCTGCTGCGCAGCGACCCCCGCTTCAGCAGGCTCCCCCGCTACCTGAAGACCGAGATCCTCGCCGGAATCCTGGTCGACCTCATCCAGCTCGCCGGCCGCGCCCGCCGCGGCGGCACCCCCGTCCAGCTCTACCTCGTCGACAACTCCCTCCTCGACACCCGCCTGGGCTCCGACTTCCCCTCGCTGCTCCGCTCCTACTACGACGGCCTCACCGAAGAGGAACAGGCCAGCCTCCGCCGCATCTACGGCGCAACCCTGACCGCCTGGCTCGACTTCGCCCACGCACCCGACATCCCCTCGCTCACCCACGTCCCCCTGCCCCGCAGCGAAGACTTTGATCACGAAGGCGCCTGATGACCACGGAACAGACCCAGCTGTCCCTGCTGGCCTGCCACACCGACGAAGAACTCCTGGGCTCGGTGCTGCTGTACCGCTTGCCCGAGATGAAGATCGACACGGCCTGGAAGAAGGTGCGCGAGGAATACCGCGGCATCACTGGCTCCACGGCCAACCTTCCCTACAGCGGGCTGCTGACTGTCCTGCGCGCCATCGGCTACACCAGCGCCACGCTCTACCCCACCTCCAAGGCCCACCCGCCGAAGTTCCTCGCCACCACCCGGCCCATCGACCGCGACGACCTGCATGCCGCCGTCACCCTCTGGGAGCAGGCGTTGCTGCAGACCCCGGCCGACAGCTTCACCTTCCAGTACCCGAGCCAGATCGCCGACCTCATCGCAGGGACCGCCCCCGAACAGGTCCAGCTGTGGGACCAGATCACCCGCACCACAGCCTGCATCGACGCCCCTGGCTGGGTGTGGACGGCCGCCGGCTGGGCCATCGCCGAGAAGCTCGCCGCCCAGACGTGGGAAATCGACGGCAAGACCGTCACCTTCCGCCGCGATCTGGCCAACTGCCTCCAGGTGTGGGACCGCGATCTGCTCTGGAGCAATACCTGGCTCGCCGCCCGCGGGGAAACGCTCGAGGACGTCGCCGACGACGAGGATGACACCGACAACGCCTGGAAGGCGGCCGCCAGATACGCCACCCTCCGGCTCGACGTGATGATGAAGTCCCACCCCGGCCTGTCCCACCCCGTGGCCGTCGTCCAGCCCTCCGTCTCCCGGCTGAGCAACACGCTACGCAGCGCCCGCACGGCCTGGTTCGAGCCCCGCGACGCCAAAGGCCCCCTCCTCAACCTGGAGCTCGGCGGCTACGGCGACCACACCCACCTGAACCACACCACCCGCCTGGCCCTGGACGCCTGGACCCGCCTGCACGGCGAACACCTCTTCCCTCGCGACAAAGACGACGAGTTCCTCGCACCCAGCGCCCTTGACCTGAGCGGCCCGCCCGGCAAACTCCGCGCCCTGGTTCCCTTCGCCGTGAGCTATCCGATCGGCAGGGGCGCGGGCATGTACAGCCAACGCGAACTCGCCCGGCACATCCGCGCAGTCCTCGGCCAGCCCCTGGTCGAATGCGTACAGGTCGCCGGCCGTCGCCCCTTCGGCTACGGCCGTACCACCGTCGAAGGCCGTGACGCGGTCCTGTGGGACGACGAGAACCTGCCGCAGATCCTCGCCGCATCCGGATGCCGGAAACTGCGCATCCTCGCTCTCTACAGGACCCAGGCCATGCGCACGCGTATGCAGTTGCTGCTGGCCTACCACTTCAACCGCCCCGACCTCGCCGCCACCGGCATCGCCGAGAACAAGCCCGTCCCCCTCAACGACCACGTCGAGGTCCTGTTCCAGCCAGCACCGGAGCTGCTGGCCCACGGCGAACACCACGGACAACGTCCTGCCCTCGTCAGGCAACTTCACGGTCTCGACGCCCCCGAGGACACGCGCCTGCTCGCCCTGTGCGAAACCGAGTACGACCCCAAAACCTGGGCACGCCAGCGACGCGCCTCGAAGAAAACCGGCTCCACCGTCGTCAACCCCGACCTCCTGGATGCCAAGCACCGAGTCAACGGCGAACTCGCCCGTCACCGTGTCCTCGCGCAATTCCTCACCCTGTACAAACCCGGACGCCGCAACCCCCGCAAGAAGGAACGCGAGCTCACCACCGATCTCGATCTGCTGGGCCTCGAGCTCCAAGGACACCACCGCGGTCACATGGCCATCGCGGATATGTCCCGCGTGGCTGGGCTCGTGCACCCCAGGCTGACCAAAGCCCTTCGCTCCGGCTCCAACGGCCTCAAGGAACCCCTCGTCCACGTCGGGCTCCACCTGCGCCAGCAGCGCGGCGAACGGCGCATCGCAACCGACGAGCCGAAACTCATGTGGACCTTGGTCGCCCTCGTCCCCCACGGACCGTACTGGCGGGCCCTCGCCTACCTTCCCGCCGAACACGCCGGACCTGGCACCTGGCTCGACTACGCCACCGCCAACTACAACTTCCGCGCCCGGCCACTGCCCGAAGGCCGACGCCGAGACGAACTCCTGCCCCGCCACATCGACCGCGCACTCTACGACTTGGGCGGGCACGCCGGCCCGGCACAGGGATACGTCATGTACGTCTCCGGAGGCGAGGCCCGCAGCATCTGGCCACTGCTCGCCAACAAGAACCTGGGCAAGACACCCGACG
The DNA here is from genome assembly GCF_055583025.1 of Streptomyces sp. NPDC104831. NCBI lineage: Bacteria > Bacillati > Actinomycetota > Actinomycetes > Kitasatosporales > Streptomycetaceae > Streptomyces > Streptomyces sp. NPDC104831. The sequence continues at coordinate 6,749 of NZ_JBVJOT010000067.1, read as the reverse complement.
CGGCCGGCCAGATCAACAAGCGGTCGGCCCTGCCCGGCTTCACGCTCCCACCCGACCAACGACCACGAGCGGTCGTCCGGGTCACCTCCGGCAGCGAGGACGTGGCGCGGCCGGCCCTGATCGAACGGCTCCGCCACCTCCCGGAGTACGACGAACCCGTCACTGGGGAGGGGAAACTCGCCACCGGCCTGTTCCAGTTGGAAAAGGCTGAGCAGACGTTCATCCTGTGCAACCTCCCCCACCAGTTCACAGGAGGCGCGCGCTACGCCCGCGCCGGCGAGTCCTACACCCGGTGGGGCAGCAGCGACCCCAAGGAACAGGCCGAAACCTGGTACAGCCACACGGCAACGGAGATCACCGTGCTCCACCACCCGGCTGACCAGGCCCCGCTCACCTACGGGCTCGCCGCCGCCCGCCTCTGTGATCACGCCCTTCACTGGGAACACCGCACCCAGTACCCCGCGCCGGTCCACCTCGGCATCCAGATGGACAAGGACCACCCCGAGTACCGCCGCACCGTCGACCCCACCGACGGTGACGACGACAGACAGCCCTGAGCCACGACGCAACGCAAAGCCCCAGCGGATCGACCGAACCGCTGGGCAGCGTCTCCCGCAGCGACGCCTCACACAGGAGGAAGGCAGTACGGCCACCGTGGACACGGACGACGTGACGGAATGGGATCACTGGCTCGATTACCTGGTCGACGGCACATCCGTACACCTCGTACGCCCCAGCGACACCGACCGGCCGACTTGGGCCGCCTACGAAGAAACTCGGTACCTGGGCACCGTCCACAGTCGGTTCGACCTCGACGGACGCTGGCACGTCCAGTCTCTGAACGAGCGCCACCTCAGCCTCGACGATGCCCTGCGCGCCCTGCGCCGCCCCGAAAGCTGGGCAGGCGACCGAGAACATGTCGGCCGATGGGCTCGCGGCATCCTGAGCGACCCGCACCTGCGGGTCCTCGACGTGCAGACCACCGGGCTCGACACGGCCTGGGCCGTACAGATCGGCGTCACCGACCGGGACGGCAACGCCCTCTTCGACGAACTTGTCAATCCGCTCGCCGACATCACGCCCCAGGCCACAGCCCTCCACGGCCTCGCACCGAACCAACTCTCCGCCGCACCCACCTTCAAGGCCTTTCTACCCGACCTCACCCACCTCCTAGCGGGCCGCTCCTGCCTTGCCTACAACGCGGCCTTCGACCGAGCAGTCTTGGAACGCGAAGTCCACCGCCTGCCTCAGCCAGCCCGCTCCGCTTGGGCGACGTTGCGACCGCGCAGGTGGGTGGACGCCATGGCCCCCTACACGGTCTGGAAGGGACTGTGGTCTACCCGCTATTGCTCCTACCGCTACCAGCCTCTCGGCGGCACCTACGACGCCGTCACCAACTGCCAGCTCCTGCTGACCACTATGCACCGCATGTGCCGAACCGGCTGACGGTGATCGCCGTAGCGAAGATCATGCCGTCGGCCTGAGGACGACGGGCGATAGTCCAGCAGTCGCGCTTGAGAATGCGGCCACTGTGACGGTTCCCCTGCGTATCCTCTGGCGTCGTCTATGTCCAGCGCATGCCGATCGCGGACAGCAGCTCCACCCGCTCCGGCGTCAGCGTCGCGGCCCGGGAGCGCTGGTTCCCGATCCAGGCCCCCAGCTTGTGCTCCCGCACCTCCTGGTGCTCGCCGATGATCCGCTCAACCCACTTTCTGGGGACCCGCAGGTGGCCTTCGCGTTCGTAGAACTGGCGGGCGGCCTCGTAGTGCATCGCCCACTTGTCGGCCTGGGTACGGCGCGGCTTCGGCTTCTCGTCCTCGCCGGCGGGCTCGATGCCGAGGACCTGCTCGCACAGCCACTGCTGCACGGTCGTGAGCTGATCCCACCCGAGCCGGACCGACTGCACCCACCGCCCGAGATCCTCGCCCTGGCGCACGACGTCGCCCGCCTCAGTAGGCAGCGCCTCACCGGCGTCTAGGTGCATCCGCACGAGGTGGAAGCACCGCTGCCACGTCACCGGCCAGCTCGGGCACCAGGACGCGTCGATCTCCTCCAACTGCTCACGCCGCTCGTCCGACAGCGCCCCGGCCGACGACTCCACCGGCAGACCCTCGGCACGCCGCTGCTCGATCTCGGCTGCCTTCCGGGCGGCGGCCCGTTGGTTCTTCAGCCAGATCCCCACCTTGTAGCCCTGGTAGGTGGCGTCCAGCGGGGCCAGGAGGTGCCCGTGTTCGGCCGCCCAACCGCGCGCGGCCGCGAGGCCCTCCTCCCACGCGACGTCGAAGTGCGACCAGATCATGCCGAGCTTCTCCAGCTGCCGGGCGCGGTCCTCGTCCATGTCGCCGCGGGCGTAGAACCGGCGAGCGTCGGCGATCCACTGCCCAAGCGGGAACCCGGCGAGCGAGGCCGGCCACCCCTCGCCCTCCGCCTCCTGGTCGTCGACGGCGGGCACGCGGAACGTGAACGGCACCTTCAAGTCGCCGTGCAGCCGTGCGTAGATGACGGCGGCCTCCACACCGCGCCGCCAGTGCTCGTGCTCCGGGTTGAGGACCCGCAGGTTGATGAACGCCGCCAGCGCGGCCGGGTCACGGGGCGTGGAGAACTTCAACAGGGCCTTGGCAGAGGCGCTGACGCCCCCGGAGCCCTCGCCGCTCCCGCCGCTCTCGTCCTTGCTGACGGGCTTGTAGCGGCTCGGTGCCTGCTGCTCCGCGAGCCTCTCCACGATCCGGGCGTCGTGCGCCCGCAGCGCCTCCAGCAGCTTGGCCAGCCCGCTGTACGCCCGCGAGGTCAGCATGTTGTCCGCCGTCTCCCCGGGCCCGAGCAGGACCGGCACGACCAGGCTGGCCATCTTGCCCTCGCCGGGCTGCATCCGCAGCGCCCGGCCCACGGCCTGGACCAGGTCGGGCATCGAGCCGCGAACGTCGGCCCAGTAGACGGAGTCGCAGTTCTTGGTATCGACGCCCTCGCCCAGGACCTTCACCGAGCAGAGGAAGCACTTCTCCACCACGGTGCCGTCCGTGGCGATGCCGGCCGCGAACTCCCCGAGGAGCCGGCGGCGGTGGAGCGGCTTGTGGTCGCCGCACAGCCAGTCCGCCCAGATCGTCTTCGGGTACAGCTGCGGGTCGGATGCGTGCAGCTGCGCGGCGACGTCCGGGAGGCCGGCCGCGAACGCTTCGGCCTCCTTCACCACGTGGTGGAACACGAGCGTGCGGCGGAAGCCCTCCTCGGCCGACGCCTTCACCAGGGCGGTCTGGAGCGCGGCGAGCCGGGCCCCGCGGACCTCTGCCGAGCGGCCTTCGGCACCCAGGAGCTGCGCGGCCTGGAGCGCGGTGTCGGTGACGTCCACGCATACGACCTGATAGGGGGCACAGATTCCCCGGTCGATCGCCTCCGAGAGCGTCAGGGTGAAGCAGCGGCTGCCGAAGGGTCCCTCGGGGTCGTCTTCCATGCTCGCGACCAGCTCGCCCGGTGCGCCGGCCTCGTCCTCGTCCCCGAGCTGCCACAGCCGCGGCGTGGCCGTCATGTAGAGGCGGCGCAGGGACGGGATCTTCTGGTTGTTGTGGACGACCGCCCACGGCTTCCCGATCCGGCCTGAAACGCGGTGGGCTTCGTCCACGACGATCAGGTCCCAAGCCGCCAAACCCGCAGCGTGCGCCCGCTCCAGCGTGCCCAGCCCGAGGCTGGCGTACGTGGCGTACGCGGTTACCTTGTCCAGGCCCCGCGTCCACTCCACCAGCTCGTCCACGTCCGTGGTGTTGGGGAAGGACACCTCCTCACCCCGCAGCGAGGACACCCCGATCATCGGCCCCCGGCGGCCTCCCTCGCGCCACGCGGCCTCGGTCTGGGCGAGCAGATCCAGTGAGGGCACGAGGACGAGGACACGGTTTGCGTGGAGCTCTTCGGCGCTGCGGGCAGCGACTAGGGTCTTGCCGGATCCGGTCGCCATGACCACCTGGGTGCGCAGCCCACACTCGGGCGTGAGCGCTTGGGCGGGCAGCTCGAGGGCTCGGAGGATCGCATCGACGGCTTCTCGCTGGTGGGGTCGTAGGTCCATGCCGACTCTCCCTGTTGGTTGGGGCTATGGACTGTCCGTGTTCAGGTGGCGTTGTAGGCGAGCTCGGCCAGCTGAAGGGCGTCGGCGAGGCTTGTCTCGTCGGTGAGGTCGACGCTGACGCGGTACTCCTGGTGCCCGGTGGTGAGGGTCCGGGCGGACTGGATGCCGAGCTCGTCGAGCTGCTGCTGGCTGTAGTTGAGCCGGAGGTTGATCGTGCTGTGCTCCGCGTAGACGTAGGCGAAGCCGCCGAACTGGGATCCCTGCCGGCGTAGGCGCAGGTAGCGGCTGTAGTCCAAGGGAGCGTCGGGCAGTGCGTTCTTGCGCTTGATGCCGTAGACACCGACGTTGTCCCACCGAGTCGTCTCATCGAGGAACCGGATGAACAGGCTGGGAGCCGGGCTGCGGAGCAGCAGCTGACGAACCGTTTCCTGCCCCTCGTCAGCCACTCCCGGAATCCGGGCAGGCAGAGTCCCGCGGTCGCGGCCGCCGTCGGGGACTACCGAAACGGCACCACGGTGGTGGTTGGTCAACTCCTTGAGTACTTGCGAGGCGTCTAGCTCCTCAGGAGTGCCCTCGAACTGGAACACGGTCACCTTCATGAGATCCCCTCCAGGCTGACTCTCGTCCACTCTACCAGCAACTATGTGTAGCTGGAGGAACTATGTATAGTGATTCTAGATGGCTGCTGGGCGGACATCGAGGGGAGAGGTGCGAACGGGCCTGTTTCGGCACTGTGTTGGGACTGTTCCGATGGGCGAGGCTGTGCTCTGACGACGCCGCGTCCTCCAAGCGAGTCGATCCGCCTTCTCTCGCACGAGGCGAGCATGACATTGTGCCGGCCTACGGATTTTCGTAGGCACCATGAGGATCCGGTTCTCAGGCTGATAACGGGCCTGCCCAAGTGCGGGCCCCTTTTACCAGCACCCTTTTAGGCGTAGAGAAGCCTGGCCCGTTATCAGAACACGATCACTGCATCAGGGCGAACAGCAGCTGGAAAAAGAGTTATGAAAACGTTATAGACGAGTTTTTGTAGCCAGATACTCTGAGTCTTTGAACGGGTTTTCGCAGCTCACAGAACGGGGCTGGCGGATGAGAAGGTGAAACTCGGTAGCCCTCTTCTTGCCGAAGAGGGCGCGGGGACCTGCTGGAGGAAGATATTCCGTTCCGCACCGCTGTAGGCTGTCTGCCAGCATGAATGAGAGGGAGCTCACCGCCGCCCCTGAGCCGCCAAGCATCCAGGGGTGAACCGTGCGCTCCCTCTCTCGACTCCGAACAGCTAGGACGAAATCGTTATGCTGAATTATACCTCGCCGTTCCCTCCGAAATGCATAGAGCATCGTTTGGGGAACAGCCGCCTAGCCCAGAAGGGCGGGCGGTAAGAGAGATGGGGAAATTTGAAAAGAATACGGATCCCTTCTTTGAGGTAAGGCTTGGAGAGTGGCATCTAGTCATCCACAAGACTCCAAAGTGGCCAGTCGAAATCGGCAAGCGAATCGCACTCGGAATCGGAATCGGCATCGGGTGTAGTATCGGAGGTGGCGGTATCCTGTTGCTAATCTCAGTTTTCAACGTCCGGTAATTACCAGATCCTAGCTTAGCGGCTACGAAAGGTCCCGCCCTTCTGGAGTTTTCCCGGGGAACACTCCAGAAGGGCATTTGCCGTTGATTCACCTACGAGCGCGGAAAACGACAAGAAGTATTTTGGCCCTAGTTTCGCTAAGCCGGCTAAACGGCGGGTGGGGCATGTTCCCTGTGGGAACATCTGCGGCCAGTACCGCGGTACGGGCACTCCACGCCTCCCTCTTCCGGCTGGTGCATCGTCAACTGTCCTTCTAGGTCTCAAGATCACCTGAGCGTGACAGCTCACCTTCAGCTCCTGCAAATGATCTTGCAAGGCTATTTACTGGTTCCAAGGCCAAACAGACTGATTCTTGATAGCAGAATCTACTGTACTAGCCTCTGCTTTTCCTGAGCTGCCAGAAAGCCTATTTAACACCTTGAACGCCTGAACCATGCAGGTAGACACGGTAGATAGAGTTACGGATCACATCCGTCAGGACTCTCTGTTCCTCTCTGTAACCCCACCCAGAGGGTGGACGAAACGGCTGATCACCGGGAGGCCATGAATCCAGAATGTATCGGGGAAGTAAAATGAAGCAAGAGTACCGGGCAGATCTCCCGTCCCTTGCTGCTGCCCGGGCCGCGAGGCCCGCGGGTGGGCCGCGCGGAGCGTAGCGCACTAGGTGGTATGGCGGGTGACGTGGGGTCAGGCGGTGGGTGGTGGGTGGCTGGAGCGCAGCGGAGGCCACCGGTCCGGCCGGAGGCCGGACCTGGGGCGCAAAGCAGGCCAGAGGGCCTCAAAGCGGAAGGAAAAAAAGCCCACCCCCCATCCCCTCCCCCCCCCCCCCGGGGGGGGTGGGTGTTTTGTTGGGGAG
>NZ_JBVJOT010000067.1:0-251 GCF_055583025.1 Streptomyces sp. NPDC104831 | reverse complement strand
CGGGGGGGGGGGGGGGGGGGGGGGGGGGGGGGGGGGGGGGGGGGGGGGGGCGGGAACCCAACCCACCCCCCCCGGTCCGGCCGGAGCCCGCCCCTGGCCCGCAACGCGGGCCGGATGCCCTGTGGTTGACGGGGCGCGCGGAGCGCGTGCCGCCTGGCGGTGAGCGGAGCGAACCGCATCCGCTCACGCGGAGCGGGAGCGGCCAGGGCGCGGAGCGCCCTGGCTCGCTTCTTCGGGCGAAGCCCGAAGGG
>NZ_JBVJOT010000066.1:0-40404 GCF_055583025.1 Streptomyces sp. NPDC104831 | reverse complement strand
CAGCAAAGGAAGAAAGCACCCACTGAGGGCAAGCCGACCCTGTCCTCCCCCCCTTCGGGGGTGTGGGTTTCCGGCCGGCCCCCGCCGGGGCGAGGGGCCCGCCCCCCACTGCGGTGTCGGGTGCTACTGGGTGGTCTCGGTGATGACGAGGAAGGTGTCGGTGGTCAGGTTTCATCACGACCCGGGCGTCCGGTGTGCCCTGGGCGCGCTGGGCGGCGGCGTATTCGTCGGCGGGCCAGAGGCCCCGGGGGTGTCCGGCGGGGAACCGCTCCAGGACGGTCCGCTGGGCAAGGCCGTCGGCGGTCATCGGGTGTCGCCTTCCTCGTAGGCGTCGATCAGGTCGCTGATTACCTCGGGGCTGGCGGCTTCGCCGACCCAGTGGCCGGACGCGGTGAACACCGGGACTTGGTCACGGTCGGCGTCGAACACGGCGATGTAGGTGCCGAACCGCTCCAGCAGGAGGTCATAGAGCACGGGGGCCGGGGCGGCCTCGAGGACCTCCAGACTGTCGACGCTGACGCGGGCCGGAGTGGTGGGGTCGTCGGGCTGGACGACGGTGCCAGTGACGCGCAGGAGGTCACCGGTGCGGATCTCGCGCAGCAGCACGTCGGCGATGCGCGGGTCGGCGGTGGTGCAGGTGTACACGGTGTCCGGGACGCCGGGGGCGGTTCGGTCCAGGACGGTGGGGGAGTGGATCAGATCGAAGCGGGCGATGCCCCAGCCGGTGTCGGGGTGGGGATCGCGTCGACGTAGCCGTCGATGGCCAGGTGCGTCTGGTGGTTCATCAGCGGGCCTCCACCGGGGGCTTGGTTGAGCGGGGTCGGGGGGAGTGTTGTGTGAGGACCAGGAGCTCGTGGTTGCGGCGCTTCTGGGCATCGGTGAGCGGGCGGGCCTTCGCGCCGTGGCGGTGCCAGAGCGGCGAGGCCGGCGGCTCCGGGTAGGCGAGGGCGTGGTCGACGTCGCGCTGGGTGCTGTTCATGAGTGCCTCCAGGTGGAGGGGGTCAGGCGTGGTCGTCGTCGTGCTGCCGGCGTTTGGGCTGGAGGTCGGAGGCGAACCGGCCGAGGCGGGCCTCGGTCGGGTTCGCGGCGATGCAGGTCTCCGCGCACTTCCCTGTCGAGTTCTTCTGTTCAGACCTGCAGGCCGCGCCTGTCGTCCGGGGACAGGTATGACTGAGCGCGCGTTATGGCGCTTCTGAGCATCAGAGGTGGCGAGGCAGCTTCACCGCTATCGGGTTCCGGCCGCTTGCCTGGCGGGACCCGCGCGAGGCCAGACGTTCTGGCGGAAAATTCGTGTGCCTCAAAGGACTGGGCGGGTTATTGTCGCCCGCATGAACGTCACCGGCCGAAGCGCCATCGCGACCGCGCGAGCGACCAGCTCGCCGGTTGCCGCCGTCTGACCTTCTCCCTTTCCCACCGGCGACCGGAAACGGCCCGTCGGTGGTCCCGTGGCGTTCTTGGCTTCTTGCCCCGGCGCGATGACCAGCGTGGTCCGTTATCCGGTGCCTTCCCCGCTGTGACGCGAAGGAGCCGCCCCCATGAACACGGAGACCATTGTCCGCACGTTCGTCGAGTACTTCGAGGAGCGTGATCACCGCCAGATCACCGGCTCGACGCTGCTGCCACCCCCTGGCGACTCGGTGCTGTTCACCACCTCCGGCATGCACCCGCTCACCCCGTATCTGGAGGGGCGCCCCCATCCGCTGGGCCAGCGGCTGGTCAATGTGCAGCGCTGTCTGCGCACCACGGATCTGGAGGAGGTCGGCGATGCCACCCATCTGACTGTCTTCGAGATGCTCGGCACCTGGTCACTGGGCGACTACGAGGGCTCACTGAGTCTCGGCTGGGGGTACAGGCTGCTCACCGATGGACTGGGGGTCGATCCGGGCTTGCTCCATGCCACCGTCTATGGCGGCGATGACCAGATCGGGCCAGACACTGCTTCCCTGCAGTTGTGGCAGGACCTCGACGTTCCCGTCGAGCTCACCGTGGAGGACAACTGGTGGTCCAACGGACCCGTCGGCCCGTGCGGCCCCGACTCGGAGATCTTCCTGTGGAGCGGTGACACCCCACCCCAGTCGACACCCACACGCGACGACCGCTGGGTAGAGGTCTGGAACCACGTGATGATGCGCCATCGTCGACTCGAGGACGGTTCCCTTGTGCCGCTTCCCCAACGCAACGTCGACACGGGGCTCGGCCTGGAGCGGCTGGCCTCTCTGCTGCAGGGCAAGTCGTCAGTGTTCGAGTGTGACGTCTTCGACCCCTGGCGCCGTATCGTGCCGGCTCTGTGGCCACTTGACGAGCCGTCGCTGCGCCTGGTCTACGACCACCTGCGATCAGCCATCGTGGTACTGGGCGACGGAGTGCGCCCGGCCAACACTGGACGGGGTTACGTGCTCCGCCGCCTGCTGCGACGAGTGCTCACCGTTCTGTGGCGGGACGATCCGTCGCGCGGTCTCGGAGACCTGCCGGACGAGTTGGTCTCACACACCCTGGACCACTTCCGCCAGGAAGTAGATCCCAGTGACGTGCGCCGACTGCTGCTCGAGGAGGAGTGCCGGTTCAGTCGGCTCCTTGAACGAGGTCGGCAGGTGCTTGCCCGACCCCGGTTCCAAGGCCCGCTGAAGGAGGAGGACTTCCGGTACCTCCACGACACCCACGGTCTGCCTCGCGATCTAGTCACAAGCCTGCGGCAAGAGTGATGGCGGGGACGAGAGTGGGTGCAGACCAAAATGAAGGAATCGGGCCTTACGGACTGCCCACAGCGGCTTTCTGCGACTGCGGCTGGTCACGGCCGGAAGTCGGGCAGCTGCGCAAGCACCCGCGTCAGCAGCTCCGGGGTCGGCTTCCACGGACCGAGCAGTCCGGTGGCGGGGACCGGCAGCGGCAGCTCCTGGATGTCGGTGAGGACCAAGTGCCAGGCGCCTGGGTGCGCCCACCGTGTGCAGGGCGGGGAGCCTTCGGTGTCCTGGTGGCAGTCGGTCAGGCGCGCGACGCCGAGGACGGCCCCGCTGGTCAGCTCCCGGCCGCGGATCGTGTGGGCGACCAGCGGGAGCCGCAGGGCGGCCGCGTCGATGCGCTGGCCGGCGTGCAGGAGCATCCAGCCCCGCCAGCTCCAGGGCTTGGGCCGGTTCTCGATGCTCTTGGCGCCGGTGAGGATGCAGGTGGCGTAGGGCTGCTGGACGGTGATGCCGCGGATCCAGTCGCCCTCGGGCAGAGTGATGGTCATGCGGCACACCCCCGTCCGGCCGGGGCCGACCGTCCGGCCCGGGTAGCGGTGAGCTGCTCGTGCAGCGCAACCGCCTGCTCGGTCCGGCCGGTGAAGGGCCGGGTGACGGTGGTCATCGCGGGGGTGCGTTGTCCGGTTCGGGTCCGGACGCGCGGGACGCAGTCCATACTGGGGATCTCCCTCTCGTCTCGTACGGGGTGGGTGGCCCGGGGCAGGCGGTTTGGTTGTCCGCCGTGCGCCTGTCCCGGGGCGTAGCTACAGCGCGACGTCGCTGTTCCAGCTGAGGGGGTTGTGCCAGAGGCCGGCCGTCGCGGCCGTCCACTCCAGCTCCCAGCCGGGCCGCAGCCCGCGCGCCGTCCAGGTGTCCGGCTGCCCGCTGGGGATCTCGCGTCCGGCCGTGTGCGCGGCGAGTGCTGCGTCGTACGCATGGTGCGCGCGGCTCAGGGCCGTAGCCGGGGAGTCGGCGACGCCGGTGAAGACGTGAAGTCCGCTTCGGCCTGGGTGGGCGGGATCGTGTATCGGGACGTCGACCTCGTAGGTGCGCAGGATCATGACGCCCATCTCCCTTCGTGCACTCGTGTGGTTAAGGGGACACTGCGACCGTCCCCGCCTCGGGCGGGTGCCGAGGCCGGGGCAGCACAGAGTGCGCTCAACCCGGTGAGGGGTCAGCCGGCCGTCGCGATGGCGTCGCGCAGGTGGGTGCGCGCCCGAGCCAGAAGCGCGCGCTGGCCGCTGTCCGGGCCGGTCAGTGCGTCGGTGAGGTAGCCGACGGCGTGGTCCAGATCCTCGCTGGCGCCCTTCCAGGTGCCGAGGCCGGAGAAGCCGAGGACGTCGCGGACCTCTTCGACCAGGCCGATGAAGACGGTCGCGGTCGCGCCGCGCGGTACCGGGATTTCGATGAGGGCGGCGAGGTCGGCGGCGAAGCAGGCGTGGAGCGCGGCGAAGGTGTCGGTGCGGGTCTGGACGGCCATGGCGGGGTCTCCTTGTCAGAAGTCGAGCCGGATGGTGATGGGGATGCGCGGGTCACGGGAGCGGGTGTGGACGGTGCCGCGGTGTGCGGCGAGGCCGGCGGCGCCGCCTTGGATCGGGAGATGACAGACGGGGCAGCCGTGCCACCACGCGTCACCGTCGGGGAGTTCGGCCGGGGTGAGCGGGTGCGGGTGCGGGCCGTCGGCGGCCCGGCTCATCCGCGGACCGCCTCGGTGTACTGCGCTTCGAGGTCGGCGCGGCCTTCGGGGTCGTCGTCCAGGTCGTGGTCGCTGGCCTCCTGGTCGAGGTCGTCGAAGCCGTCGTGGACGGTGCAGATGGTGTCCTCGTGCCGGTTCAAGCCGCCGGTCAGGGCTCGGACCAGGCAGGTGACGCTGTAGGCGGGAGCCCAGGCCGGAGCGGTGCATTCGTCGTCGTGCGGGCACGGCACCAGCACGTCGAATCCGTAGTCGCCCTCGCCGTCGACGTCGGTGCGCAGGGCGAGGGTGAGGTGCTGCTGGCCGAGGCGGATCTCCGCGACGCGGTCGCCGCCAGCGAGCGTCGAGCCGGGCTTCCACTGCCACAGCGGCAGGATCTCGGGACCGAAGAATCGGCGAACGAGGAGCAGGGCGCCCAGGCCGTCGCCGCCGTCCAGGCCGAGGTCCGCCTGGCGGTTCTGGCTCAGCCGCTCCAGGAACGGCCGCAGCCGGCCGAGGGCGTCGGCGAAGACGAATTTGCGGAAGCCTTCGGCCTTGAAGGTCCGTTGTGAGTCGACCATGTCCCTGTGCTGCTGGCGAACCACGGCGTCCGGCACCGTGCAGTTGGCCTGGCGCGGGCCCTGCCGCGTGATGCACACGGTGGCGGGGGTGGGGACCAGGACCGCGATGGGCAGCATGTTGTGTCGCAGGGCGGCGGCAACCAGCGGCTCCCGGGCGGCTCGGCTCACGTTGGTGGCGTCGACGACCGTGAACAGCCTGCGGCGCATCCTCGCTTCCAGGAGCAGGTGCAGGGCGGCGACCGCGTCACCGGTGGCCGCCTGGTCGCCGGCGTCGTCGCTGACCGTCTCGCGCAGCGCGTCCAGGGACAGGACCTGCGAGGCGGGCCAGGTGGCGGCGAGCGTGGACTTCCCGGCGCCGGAGGGGCCGATGAGGACCACGAGGCTGTGCTCGGGAATCGGCGGGTGGGTCGGCTCGGTCATGCTCACTCTCCTTGTGGGTGAAGGGTGCGGGCAGCCCGGAGGTGCTGTCCGGCGTTGTCAGTGATCAGCGAGGTGGTGAGGTCGTCCTGGGTCTGCTGGAGGGTCGGGGCGACGGTGGTCTCGGCCATGGCGATGGGGGCGGTGAAGGTGGGGGAGGGGTGAGGGTGCATGCTGGATGTCTCCCGGGCCCGGAAACGGGTGCGGGAGTGGGTGGCTGCCCCTTTTTGCCGATGCGCGGCCACCCTGCAGGTCCCCGCCCTCGGCCGTGTGGCCGGGGCGGGGCGCTGTCTGCCTAGTAGGGGGTCTCGGACTGTGGCTTCAGCTGCGGCTGGAGCGGGTGGCGGTGGTGGCCCGGGCGGTGTCGGCGAGCGGCACGGTCAGCTCGTGGCCGTGGTCGACGGCGTCCTCCAGGCGCTGGATGAGCTCGGGGGCCAGGCCTGGGTCGCCGGGCGCCGGTCAGGACGCTTTCGGAGTAGAGGACGTCGGCGAGGAGGCGGCTGCGGACGTCGAGGACGCCGGGCTGTACGGCCAAGGCGGTGGTGTTGCGGTGGCCAGGGCGGCGTGGTCGGCGGCCGCGCGGTAGGCGATCTCGGGCTGCTCGACTGGCGCCCGCCACGCCTATGAACCGCCCGTTCTTCCACGGGCAGTCCGGCGAGTGCTCGCCGATGGCCTCCTCGGGGGCGACGGCGCAGGCCGGTTTGTCGGCCATGCTGCGGCAGCGGTGGCAGTCCCTGACGATGCCTCGTCCTCATCGGACGGGAGCACATTCAGCCGCCGGCGGTGAGTCTCTGGCCGTCCCTCACCGAGACGTCAGGCGGAGCTATTGGGGCGGGTACGAGTCGTGATCGATGTGCGGGGGACGCCTGGGGCGGGTCCTGGATCGGCAGGTCGTCTTGCGCGACGCGATCGCCGCTGACGAGCCAGGACTGGGAGCTCATCGGCCGTGCTCGCCGATCGGCGAGTACGGCCTGTACCCGGCGTGGTCACGGCAGGAGTTCGACAGCGTCATTGAGTACCTCGGGGTCGTTCCGGAATACCTTGGGTATGGCCGAGGCTGAGCTGATCATGGGTGAGATTCTGGTGATTGGCGCGACCGGCAACGTCGGCCGACAAGTTGTTGTGCAGCTCCTGGCCGCAGGTGCCGCCGTGCGTGCATTAGCGCGTGAGCCCGAGTTGGCCGAGCTGCCTGAGGGGGTCAAGGTAGTGGGCGGGGACCTGACCCGGCTGGACACGCTGGAGGGAGCACTGGCCGGTAGCGACACGGTGTTCTTGATCTGGCCGTTCCTTACGACCGAGGGCGCCCCTGCCGTGCTGGAGGCGATTGCGGGGCATGTCCGCCGCATCGTCTATCTCTCATCGTCGGGGGTGAACGAAGACGCCGAACGCCAGACTGACCCGATCAACCAGCTCCACGCCGACATGGAGCGGCTGATCGAAAGGTCCGGAGTGGAATGGACCTTCCTAAGGGCGAACACCATCGCCTCCAACGCGCGAGGGTGGGCCGAGCAGATCCGCACCACGCACGTAGTCCGTGGTCCCGACATCGCCGCCACGGCGGTGATCCACGAACGCGACGTCGCGGCCGTGGCGGTACATGCGCTGACCGAAGACGGGCATGCGGGCATGAAATACGTCCTGACCGGCCCGCAGGTAATCAGCCGAGCCGAGCAGGTACACATGATCGGGGAAGCGATCGGCCACCCTGTGCGCTTCGAGAAGGTCCCGGTAGAGGTCGCACGTCAGCAGATGCTCGCTGATGGCAGGCCGCCCGCTCTCGTCGAGGCCCTGTTGGCCAGCGCTGATACGCGACCCGAGTCGAACCTGATCACATCCACGGTGGAAGAGATCACCGGGGCGCCGGCGCGCACGTTCCGCTCATGGGCGGAAGAGCACGCTGATAGTTTCCGCTAGTGCTGTGACCGCACAGGTTCGCCGGGTTGGACGATCAAGCTGACGAGCGGTTGGCCTCCCCATCGGATGCCTTGCCCGCTATGGACCTTGACGCGTTCACGTCGCCGATACGGCAGTAGGGTGAAACGGTGACCTCCTTACCGGAAGACTCGCCGCTGCCGATCGGCGAAGACGACCGTGATACGGCCGTGCAGCGCCTGCAGGAGGCGTACGCGGAAGGGCTCATCCAGCACGGGGAGTTGGATGAACGCCTCCACCAGGTGCTCACCGCCAAGGCGCACAGCGAGCTCGTGTCCGCTCTGGGCTCACTCCCGGCGGAGCACCCGGGCACCACGTCAACGATCGCTGCCGCCAGCGGACGGATCCAGCGGCGGGGCGCATGGCGGGTACCTCGGATCCTCAAGGTCGAGTCCGCATACGGAAGGGTGCGCCTGGATCTGTCCCGGGCGATCATGGAGCATCCGGTCGTTGATATCGAGCTGCAGCTCGGAACCGGCGGGGCCAGAATCACGGTGCCTCGCGACGCGGTCGTTGACGTCGAGGGTTTGCGCACTGGGTGGAAGGACCTGCGCTACAAGGCACCGCGGCGTTCCCGCCCCGGTGGGCCGACGGTCCGCATCTCTGGGACCATGGGATTCGGACGATTGAGGATCCGCCATGCCTGGCATTGAGGCTCCATCGGCACTAAGGCGTGGTCGAAATGTGGATCACAGGGTGGATGTATCTGCAGCCTGGTCGTAGAGCCGCTCGATCTCAGCGACCGCCTCAGGGAGGTGGTGGTTGGGCTTCTCGTGCCAGTAGTTCGCCAGTATGCCGGGGAGCCAGCGCAGATGGCGTTCGTACAGATCAGCACCTGCGGGGGTGGCTCGCAGGTCGCCATCTGCCTGCTCCAACAGACCGCAGTGGAGGGCGGCTGCTTCGTGGAGGTCAGCCCCGAAGAGCGATTTGAGGTACTGGTACCTGTCCGCGCGCTGCGGGTCGCGGGCTTCTTCGATCAGACCCCGGACCACGGCCAGGACGTGGACTGGGCTGATCACATCGTGCGGTGCTGATGACCGGCTCATTTCGCCATTGTCTCCTCTTCCTTGGGCCGGGACAGGAGATGCTCCGTTTTGTGACTCGTGGGGATCTCACAGACGAACAAGGGCGGCAACTGGCATCGCTGTTGCCGCCGGCGCCGAAGCTCGGTCGTCCTCCGCAGGACCGCAGGCAGGTCCTCAACGCGATCTGGTGGCGGGCCCGGACCGGTTCGCCGTGGAGGGCTGCGCCCGAGCGATGCGGGCCGCGGGAGGCAGCCCCGGACGCCGCGCGGACGCATTCGATGCGTGTACGGCGCGGGCTGGTCACCGGGTGACGGCCTTGGCCGTGGCGATGAGCGCGGCGACGGTCTCCCATCCGTGGTGCCAGGAGTGGTCGAGGTGGAAGGCGCCGTTGATGCCGTGCGAGGCCAGCTTGTAGAAGTTGGTCTTGCCGGTCTTGTCGGCGAGCTTCTCCAGGACGCCGTGGCCGGGCACTCGCCGGTCCGCGATGTAGTGCGTGCCGAAGGACAGGGCGAGCGCGGCCGCGGCCGCGCCGGCGTGGACCCGGATGCCCAGCGCGCGGGCTCCGAGCCCGGCGACGACCGCCTGGGTGGCGGTGTAGGTGAAGCAGTGATGCAGGCACGCCTTGCGGCCGTCGGCGGTGCCGTGGGTGGTCTTTTCCTTGGTGACCGGGTCCTCGTAGGTCACCGGGGCGTCGTCGGTGGCGCCCTTCACGCGGGCGCAGAAGTCGTTCTGAACCCAGAAGTCGCCGACCGCGCTGGCGGCGCGGGTCAGTCCAAGGAGGGCGGCGAAGACGGCGGGACGATGCATGCTGGAGGTCTCCTGATCTCGAAGAAGGTGAGGGAACCGGGTGGCCGGCCCTTTGCCGATACGCGGCCACCCGGCGGTCCGACCCCGGTCGGTGCGGCCGGGTTGGGTCGTTTAAGAACGGGGGCTCGTTGTCCGGCCAGGCCGGGACGGGCAGGAACCGCACACGCAGCTCACGCCGGTCCGACCAGCAGCTGCACGCCTCCATCTACGGAGTGCGGGCAGGATCTGCTTCGCTGCCACGTGGTCGCGGATCCAAGCCGTCCCGGCCGGAAGCATGGCCACGGCCAGGTTTGCGAGGACGGACATGCAGAATCTGCCCGTTCACACGGCCGTGGATGCGGCTTGGTCCTCCTGGCCCGGCTGGACGGTGCCGTTCTTGCGGCGGGCGAGCTGCTTGTCGAACTGGGCCTGCCACTTCTCCGGGTCGTAGCCGGCGTTCTTCGCGGCGTCCCAGACGAACTCGCCGAGCGCGCCGTCGTCGAGCTGACCGGCGGTCTCGGCAACCACGGCGGCGGCGAGTTTCGGGTCGGCGCGGTGCAGGGCTTCGAGGTAGCGGTAGGCGCTCCAGGCCATGACGCCGGAGGTGGCGTAGGCGGCGAATGCCTGGGAGGAGATGTCGGTGGCGAACATCTCGTGTGTGGTGCGCAGGGTGTGCTTGAGCAGGTCCTCGACCGTCTCTGCGATGCTCTCTCCGGCCTCGTAGCGGCGGCAGCCGACTTCGGCGGCGGGAATGCCGTCCGCCATGGTGGCTGCCTCACTGACGGACAGGGCCGGCTGCCACAAGGTGTGGACCTGGCCGAGAGTGGTGAGCGTCTCGGCGCCCACGCCGTCACGTCGGGTTCGGGCGGGCATCTGAGCGCCCAGGAAGTCCTCGCCAACGATGAGGACGGTCTGCTCGTCGGCGGTGACACGGACGCGGACCATGTCGTCAGCCGCGGTGAACCGGCCCAGCAACCGGGTGTCCAGGACCGGGAACTCGCCGCCGGTTCCGTCGGTCTGCTCGAGGACGCCGCGCAGGATGCCCCGCCAGTCGAAGAAGGCCAGGCTGTCGTCGACCGCGACACCGAGCTCGCTGCGCCGTGCGGAGAACCGGACGCGTCCTTCTGCGAGGGTGATGCTGACCGGGGCGCTGCCGGGCTGGGCGCCGGCCCATTCGCGCAGCGCGGTCAGGCAGCCGGCCGGGAGGGTGCGGGCGAACGGCTCAGCCGCATCGAGGCCGTGGTGGCGGTAGCGGGCGGCGGCCACGGTGTACCGGTCGCTGGCGACCGCGTACAGGAAGGCGGCGTCGGCCTCCAGGCGGACGCCGTGCAGCGGCTCGGTGAACTCGTCGCCGATGTGGCCGATCGTCCGGTCGATCAAGCGGCCGAGCTGGTGGGCGTTGATGGTGACGGGCACAGGTGCCTCCTCGTGAAGAGGGTGGAGTGGACGGGCGTCAGGACGCGGGGCGGCCGGCTAGGTGGTCCAGGCGCCGGGCAGCCGGTCGGGACGGTGCGGGTAGCGGGAGCCGGGACGCTGCGGGCGAGGCCGGCCGATCCGGCGGCGCGGGCGGGGGATGAGCACGAGTGATCTCCTCCAGTGGTCGGTGGGCAGCGCTGCGTCCCGCCGACGTCGTGCTGGTGTAGGCGGGACGCAGCGGGTGGGGCGTTCGGCCTGGCGGCCTGTCCGGTCCTCGCCCGGCCCCCGGGGGGTCGGGGCGGGGCGAGGGCCAGGCAGGGTGTCAGGTCAGTGGGCGGGGCGTAAGCGGCGGATGACCCATGACCGCAGCCGGTCGAAGCGGTTCGGGTGGATGTGCCGCCAGGCGGTGGGCCACAGGCCGTGTTCGGTGGGGAAGGCGTGGGACGCGCCGCACGTGCACGTCCAGGCGTACGGCTGGGGGCGCGTGTCGTCGCGGGTCGCGGTGACTTTGACGGGGAGGCCGTCGTGGCTCCCGTGGAAGGTGCCGACCCAGAACTCGGTCCGCTCAGGCTGTGTCTTCTCACGCTGTGTCTGCATCGGGTTCCTTCGGCGTGGTGGCGGCCGGACAGTGCGCGTGCGAGGTCAGCGCTGGAACAGGTCGACGTTGTCGGGACGGTGGTCGTCGCCCGACGGGGCGGGGGCGGGGATCGTGGTGTGCAGGTGGAGCTCGGGGCTGAACTGGTACTGCGGCGGGTGGTTGTAGATGAGGGGCCGCAGGGTCAGGCCGCGCAGGGCGAAGATGCTGGCCAGTGCCCACATGAGGGCGGCGAGTCCGGTGGCGGCGGCGCGGCCCCCGGCCGGGGCGGCGGACCAGATCATGGCGAGGCTGCCGATGCCGAACAGCACCCAGGTGATGCGGGCGCCGGCGTTGCCGAAGAAGCCGCCGACCAGGGCGAGCAGCCCGGTCAGTTGCCAGAACGCGTACAGGGCGGCGGGGGCGACGGCGAGGTGCGCGGCCTGGTCGGCGAGGAACACGCGGACGGGGTGGTCGACCGTGCCCCACAGGCCGCTGCCGTCGCGAGCGCTGGTGGCCGGGACGTCGGACAGACCCTTGAGTGCGGCGGAGGTGATGTCGCCGGCGGCATCCAGCAGGACGATGACCGCGCAGACCCCGGTGAGGCTGAGCACGGCCTTGATCCAGTTGGCCATCTCGTGCCAGCCGAGGCGCCGGGCCTGGAACAGGTCCTCCCACCGCTCGTACAGGAAGCCGCCCTGTTCCCAGGACGCCTCCCATACCTGGCGCAGCCCGGCGAAGCGCTTCGGGCGGGGCCATTCCTTCGCGTCGGGCGGCGGGGGCGTCTGGTTGAGCAGGTCGAGGAAGTTCGGGTTGTGCTGGCCGTTGATGGGCTGGCCCTTGACGGGCTTGTCGTCGGACTGCATGGCGGGGCGTCTCCCTCGCTCGGATGAGTGTGATGGACGGTGGTGCGCAGGCCGGACGGCCTGGCCCGCACCCGACCGCGAGGGGGACGGGTGCGAGGCAGGTGGTCCGGAGCAGCGGCTTCAGAGGCCGCGGGAGTCGGCGAGGTGGGCGGCCTGGTCGACCATGCGCAGCGGGGTGCGGCCGGTGGCGAACGCGTCGTTGAAGGAGGGCACGGAGTCGACGTCGTCGCCGAACTGGCGGCGGATGGCGTCCAGGAGCACGGCGATCGCGCTGGCTTCCAGGCTGTTGTCGCCGCCGGCCTCGGCCCGGATGGCTCCGAGCATGCAGCGGGCGCCGTCCTCGTCGACCAGGACGTCCTTGCACCAGCCGCCGGTGAGCAGCCGGTGGTGCGCACGCTGCAGCAGGGCCGCGACCGGTGTCGGGTACAGCTCCGGCAGCGGGGCCGGGCCGGTGTCGACGGGGCCGGTGACGACGTCGGCCAGGTTCACGGGCTCGATGTCGATGTGCGCGGTGTTGACCTCGTAGGCGACGGCCGCCTCGTCCAGCTTCACGGTCATCGCCGCGTCGATCAGGGTGAGGCGTTCCTCGAGGGACAGCTCCGGTGGGACAGGAGCTGCGGTGGTCGCGGTCTGTCTGTAGGGGTGGGTCTGGGGCATCGGGGGCTCCCTGGGCGTCGAAGGGTGTGGGGCGGGTGTGGCGGCCTTCGACGCCGGCGGCCGGGCGGTCAGAGGCTGGCGATCCAGCCGGTGACGGTGCTGGTGGCGCTGGTGATGACGGGGGCGGCGCCGGTGGAGGCGAGGAAGAAGCCGAACCCGGTGCAGGGCAGGGCGGGTGCGAGGCGTACGGAGCCGCCTCGGATGAGGACGACGACGATGATGCCGAGCAGGACGACGGCGGAGATCGATACGGCCACGGGCGGTGTGTCCTTCGCAGGTGCGGGCAGGACCCGGCCGGATGGCCGGGCCCTGCGAGGGGGCTGGGTGAGGGGCGGTGGGTCGGGTCAGACGCCGGAGAGGTTCTTGATGGCCTCCAGTGCCTGGCGGGGGGAGGCGGCCTGCTCGGAGCGGTGGTTGCCGTTCTTGGTGCCGCGCCCGCTTCCGCTGTTGCCGCCGCCTCCGCCACCGCGCCGGCGGGGGCGGCCGTCGTCCTCGTCGCCTTCGTCGGGCTCGGGCCAGAACTCGCCGGGCCTTACGGGCTCGTTCCAGTCGAACCACAGGCCGCGCTTGTCCAGCTCGCTGATCTCGTGGTCGGTGAGCCGGTAGACCTCGTCGGGGAACAGCCGGGAGAGGTCGGTGTCGAAGTCGGCGTACAGCGACCGCATGAGGACGGCGCGGCCGTTGTCGAGGACGATGACGGCGACGCCGCCGGTGGAGACGCCGTTTTCGGGGTCGGCCTCGCCGCGCATGGCCCGCTCGATCGCGGATCCTTCGGTGCGGGAGTAGCGGGCCGGGATGGTCGGCACGTCGTACGGGTTCTCCATGGTGCCCTCCGCGGCTTTGCGGGTGGCGGCCGGTGAGCCCATGTTGAAGATCACGGGCCTGGAGTTCTGCCGCAGGTTGTCCTTCATCTCCGTGGAGAATCCGTTGTGTGCGAACGGGCTCTGGCCGGCCGGGTTGAAGCCGATGCCGTACTTCAGGCCGGTGACCGTGAGGTCGTCGCCGTCCTTCTGGATGAACTCGCCGAAGTCCGGGTCCTGGGCGGCGGTCATGAACTCGTCCGCGTAGACGTTCAGCTGGCGGTAGGGGCAGCGCGGGTCGCCGGGCTTGTAGTCGTGCGGCTGGCCGTCGTGGGGCCAGGGCATCTCGGCCCTGATCTCGCACAGTGCCTTCGCCGCCCGCAGGGAGCGGGCCATCCACAGGGCGTTCGAGCCCTGCCGGTCGATGTACTTCCCGAGGACGGTGGTCTTCTCGTCCTTGCGGACGGTGGCCAGCCACACCACCTGGCAGGCCAGGGACTGGGCGGCCATGTTGATCGCGAAGAACTGGGTTTTCCCGGAGCGGGAGACGCCGAGGGTGAGGCCGTGGGCCGGGGCGTTCTTGTCGTGCTGGTACACCATGGTCTTCACCGGCTGGCCGGTGATGGTGAACCCGCACACGTACATGCCCTTGGCGTCCGGGGTGAGCAGCTCGCGGGTGGCGGGGAAGATCTGGGACAGCGGCGGGGTGTCGAACGCGCTGATCAGGAACTCCGAGCCGTCGATGAGGACGAATACGCAGGAGTCGTCCTCGGGCAGGTCCAGTCCGCGGCAGACCTTGGGCAGGTCGATGCGCGGGGACTCAGTGGAGTCGGTCATCTTCGCCCGGTAGAACGTCACCCCGCGTTCGTTGTCGCGGGTTTTGTGGACCAGCTCGGAGCCAGGAGCGCCGCCCTTGGGGCCGGCCACCCGGTCCGCCCAGCGCTCGGCGTCGGTCGGCTGGGTACGCCGCCTCGCGTTGGCCTCGGGGGTGACGAGGGCCTCCATCCAGCCGGGGCCTCCCTGGCGGCCGGGCTGGATGGCGACGTCCGCGAGGGTGACGTCGGCGGCGGCCACGCCGAACGCGGCTCCGACGGCCTCCGGGGTCAGGCCGCTGATGGGCCGGCCGGTCTCCGAGGCGCGCAACAGGACTGTGAGGTCGTGGTGCATGCCGGGGTGCCGGGTGGCCTTGACGATGTGGGTGCGGGCGGGCATCCCGGCTCGCTCCCACAGGATCCGGGCCTCGCGGGTGAGATGGTCGGCGCCGTCGTCCGGCTGGGCCACGCTCGGCTCCGGCGCAGCCACGGCGGGCATCAGCTGAGGGGCGGGGGCGGCGAGGGCGGGCCGGTGGCCCCGGCGGGTGTGCCGGGAGAACGGCATGACCACGAATCCGGCCGCCGCCCATCCGGCGGCGATCAGCCCGTCGAGCCAGTAGGGGCCGAGGCCGGGAGTGTGCTTGGCGGCGACGTCGACGGCGGCGGCCAGGACCAGCGGGGACCAGCGCAGGATCTTGCGACCGGCGCCGGGCTCGTCGCTCTTGGCGGCCAGGACCCAGCCGCCGATCCCGGCGGCGCCGGCCAGCTGCACCACGGTGTTGACGGGGCTGTCGGGGAAGGCGTTCGGGGCCACGGCCAGCACGGGCGCGGCGAGGGTGTAGGCGAGGCGTTCGAGCGCGGCACTGCGCGGCGTGGTCACTGGTGTACTCCTTCAGTAACGAGTCGGGCGGCCCCGCGAGGTGCGGGGCCGCCCGGAGCGTGGGTGGGTGGGGGAGTGGGGGTCAGCGGTTGAAGAACCCGGGCTTGGGGGTCTTCTCACGCCGGTTGGAGCGCACGTCGTCCAGCGCGCCGTAGAGCCGGGCGTGGGCACGCCGGGTCTTGTAGGTGAGGTCGACCGTCTCCTGCGCGAGCTCGGTCAGCGTGCGGACTTCCCGGGCGGCGCCGGCCAGGGCGGTGGCCACGAGGTCGGTCAGGGTGACGAACTTCGGGTCCAGTTCGGCGTTGGTGATGTCGGTGGACACCCCGTCGGTGTGGTCGGCGTTGTTCTGCATGCTGCGGCGCAGCCCCTGCAGTTCGACCGTGGCGTCGTCCATGGCCTTGCCGAGCTTGTCCAGCTTGGCCTGCACCGCCTTGTACCGGTTGTCGTCGTCGGCCACGACGGGCGCCGCGCTGGTGCCGCGGGGCGTGAGGGAACTGCTCATCAGCGGAATGTCCTCTCGGGCTTAGTCGTGGTGGGCGGCGGCCGAGGCGTGCTTGAGACCGGCGTCTTCCTTGGCGGCCATGTCCTGGCCGTAGACGCGGGCAACCTCCCTGGCCGCCACCCCGGCGGCCTCCCTGGCGAGGCCGCACTGCTCGGCACACCGCTTGGCCTGCGCCTTCATACGGCCCGCGGAATCGGCCAAGTCGGCGATCAGGTCAGTGACCTCGGTGGTGACGTTGTGGTCGCCGGCCAGATCGGCGGACATCTCCCGCAACGCGTCCGCGACCCTGCCCAAGGCCTCCATGAGGGCTTCGGCACGCTCCTGGTCGGAGGCGGCCCTGATGGCGATGTTCGCCATCTCCACCAGGTACTCGCCGAACGTGATGTCCGTCCGGTGCTGGGCCGCCAGCCCCTGATGCCCAATACGCCTGCTGACGTGCGAACTGCTCACGCTGCTCCCTTCTGTGCTGGCGGGCCGACTGGTACCGGGCCGCTGTGGGTGCTTCTCCGGCGCGGGCGGCAGGCCCTTCACGCCGGTGGTCACGGCCGCGGGCGCGTCGGGGACGATGTCCGCGTCGACGATGTCGTGCTCGTCGCTGCCGACAGGGCGCTCGGGCGGACGGGTGGGGTGCTCGGGCCACACGTACCTCGGGGTGGTGTCCTCCGCCCCGAACGGGCTGTCCGCCGTACGGCCGCGCCGCCCGGCACCGCCCGTGCCACCACGCCCCTTCTGGCCGGTGCGGCGGGTGCGTCCGCGCCGCCGGGTGCGGCCGGTGCCGGTGCGCCGGCGCCGCTTCCGGCGCCGCTCCTTCGAGCCGCCAGACGGCCCGCCGGCGGCCTTGGACTTCTTGCCCGGCTCATCCGACGCCGTGCCGCCCCCTCCGGCGGCGCCTTCAGGGCCGCCCTCGGCGGCCTTCTCGACTTTGCCGCCGCCGGCCCTGTCCTTGTCAACCTTGTCCTTGGTGCCCTTGTCCTTGGCCGGGTCGGCCTTCTCAGTACCGTCCTCGGCGGCCTTCTTGTCAGCGCGGCGCTTGTCCCAGCGGTCCTGGATGCCTTCCATCACCGCCGCACCCAGGGTGGTGCGGTCCTCGGCAGCCTTGGCGGCCTCCCGCTTCGCCTTCCTGGCGGCCTTCCGCTCCGCTTTCGCCCGGCGCCGCTCCTCCCACCCGGCCTGCCGGTTGGCGCGGGCCTGGTCGCGGTCCTTGCTGCGATCGGCGAGATGGGCGGCCTGGCGGGCACCAGCGCGTTCCTGGCGGCCGCGGACCCGTTCAGCCCGCGGGCTGACGGCCGGCGAGTTCTGCGACGCGCCGCCGCCCTTCGAGCCACCATCGCCCTTCGAGCCGCCCTTTCCGGCCCCGGAGCTGCCCGAACCGCCCGAACTGCCCTTGCCGGAACCGGGCTTGCCTGACCCGGAGCCTCCAGAGCCGTTCTGACGGCCTTTGGCGCCGCCGGACGGCTCATTACCTTTGGAGCCGCCTCCACGGCCGCCAGCGGAGCGGTCAGAGCTTTTCCCGGTACCCTTGGGCGAGTTACCTCCCCCGGAGCCGCCGGACCCTTGCGTCCCCGAGCCGCGGGCGCCACCGGAGCCCCGGCCCGGGCCGCCGGAGCTGCCGCTGCCTCCCCGTGAACCGCCCCCACCCCCGCCGCCGGCCTTCGAGCGGCCCTTGTCGACGCCCATGCCGGAGCCGGGCGACTTCATACGGTCGGCGTCCGCTTTTCCGCGCGCCGCCGCTTTGTCGCCCTTCGCTTTCATCATCGCGGCATGGAGCTTTCCGTTCTGCTCCATCATCGCGACTTCCTGCGCGGTGCGGCCCTCCAGCAGCGCGACCTTCCGCGCTATTTCCGCCTCACGGAAAGGCGCTTCGCTTTCATGCCGCGCCCGCGCCCTTTCCAGCCGGAATTCAAGCCAGTCACCGAGACGGTCGGCGAGAGAGCGAGGCTGAACGTATTCACCCTCCTCGTATTCGCCGTCATCTTCACCGGTTTCCGGTTCCGTAATTCCTTCCGAACGCAGCGCCATTGCCGGATCCGGGGCGGCCGGAATCGGCGGCAACTGCATCGTGGTCTCCTCCGGGGACTCCGGAGGAGCCTCCGGAATTTCTTCCGGAGGCGGAATGGTGTCGGAGAAATCCGGGACCGGCGGCGGCGCGTAGGTGGAATCACCGCTCCAGGGGCCGCGGACCAGGGTCCCGCTGCCGGACTCGTCGGACTCGTCGGACACGGTGCACCTCCCTCCAGGGGACTTGACAGACAGTGGGGTCTCGTGTGCACGCGCGTGCACGTGCACGTGTGCACGCTTTACGCGAGAGAGGCCCCCGCCGGAGCCCGGCGGGGGCCTTCGTTGGTGACGGTCAGTGACGCGGGCCGTGCTGCTCCAGCACCTGCTGCGCGTACTGCATGAGGTGGTTCCACAGCCTCGCGTCGCCTGCTGCCCGCTTGTCGACCGCGAGCATGAACAGGCGGCACACGCTGGTGAATCCGCCAAGAACGTCATTGCGTCCGGCTTTGACGTCCTTGCTGATACGGGACCGAGTAACACGGAGCCAGAATTCCATCCGGCCGATCTCGCCTCGGCTTTCGATCGCCTTGCGCTCTTCCTGCTTCAGCCAGTCGTTCCGCCCTTGAACGGAGCGTTCGATCCTGGTAAGGGGGCGCGTCACGCTGACTCCCTGTTACCCAGGTCGTAAATCGACGTAGGTTCACCATAGCCGAGATCCCGGCTGTGCGCACCCTGCTGCTGCGGGTCGGGCGCGGCCTGGAGCTGCGGCGGGTTCTTCTTCCGCTGCTTTTCCAGCTCCTTTTCCTTCCTTTCCCTCACCGTATTCACAACGACTTCGTCATGGGCGCGGCGCTTATAGGCGCTCTTTTCCAGGCCCTCGGTGAGGTTCTTCAGGTTTTTCAGGACGTTTCCGAGGGCCCTTTCGACGGGCAGCGCGCGCAGCCGGGCGTGGTACCAGCGGTCGCCCTCCACGTGGGTGTCGCGCAGGTGGACCTGGGTCTCGATCGCGAGGGTCTCCAGGTTCTTGCCGATGTCCAGCAGGACCCGCTGAACGTCGGCCAGGTACCGGGCAGTTGCCTCCGGGTTCTGCGCGACGTCGCGCAGAGGGGAGTGGGTGGGGTCGGTGCTGTTCACAGCGGGGATTCCCTCCTGGTGTACTGGGCGGAACTGGGACTGCTTCCGGCAGTCGCAGCGAGGGCCAGCCCGCTTGCCTCGGGCTGGCCCTCACTGGTGTGTGCCGGACGGCTGATCAGAAGCGCCACTTGCGCAGCAGCTGGAACGGGTGGCATCGCCAGCAGGCCGGCCCGTGGTCCGGGCCGGTCCACCCCTGGCCGAGGTAGGCGAGCATCGTGGGGATCGCCAGAACGGCGAAGGACACGGTCAGGGCGCTAACCACGTACAGCCAGGTGGGCATGTGAACTCCTTCGCGTGACGGCTCGTACGAACCGCTGCTCTGCGGGCTGTCCGGCCCGTCCTATCCCTGCTTGGGACGCGGAGGCGGTGAGGTGGCCTGCCGACCGTGGCCGTCACCGGACCGCGCTCGGTGGGCGGGCGCGGTCCGGTGGCGACGATGAGCGGCAGGACGGTGGTGCGGGCGGTCCGGTCAGCGGACCGCGTGCTGCTTGAGGGCGACGGCGATCTGTCCGGCGCGGTCCGTGGCGATGGAGCCGCCCTCGGCCCGGACCGCCTTGGCGATGTTGGCCCGGTTCAGCGGCTCGTTCGCGGTCCGGAGCCGGTCCAGCGCAGTCCGCTCCAGGTCCGTGAGCGTGATGACCGTGCGGTCCGGACCGTCTTCCCCGTCCCGGCCCGGACCGCTTGCGCTGTCCGGCGTCTCCTGGTCGGCCGGTCCGGTGCCGTCCGCATCGGGCGGTCCGGGGGCGACGTCGGCGGTCCGGACCGTCACCTTGCGCGTGCCCGCCGTGCTCTGGGTGGCGGGCACGGTCCGAGGTCCACGGTCCGGACCGGGAGCGGTCGGCAGGTCAGCGCTGTGCGGTCCGACTGGACCGGCCTCCAGGGCGAGCGCCGGTCCGCCGGTCCGGTCCGTGGCTGCTGCGGTCCGGACCGGGCCGTGGACCGCCTTCCGGTCGGCCGGACCGGACCGATCCGCCCACCCGCCGTGCTGGACCGGGCGGACCGGAGCAGGGTTTCCCAGCGGTCCGTTGCGGTCCGCGCGGGTCAGGGTGAGCACGGTGGGGATGGCGGCCGGTCCGTGGTCGTCGGCCCCGACGCGGGGGACGACGACCCGGTGCAGGGCCAGACCGGTCCGGACCGCCTTGCGGTCCGCGAGCTCGGCCCCGGCTGCGGCCCAGGCCCGGTCCAGCGTGGTCAGGCGCGGGTCGGTGATCGCCAGCGACCAGGCGGTGAAGCTGTGGACCGGGTAGCGGATCCAGCGGACCGCCCCGATGGACGGGCGGGCCTTGGCGACCTTGCCGTCCTCACGGAGCTTGCGACGGTGGATCAGCGAGGCGTACAGCTCCCACAGCACCATGCCCACGATGCTCATGGCGGCGAACGCCACCGCCTTCGGCGTGAAGTGCCAGTAGGTGATCTGCTCCGTCCAGATCTCCTTCTTCGCGTCCCAGACCCGGCTGCCGGCCACCGGCTGCCCGGAGGCGTGCCAGAAGTTCATGACCGCCGCCCCGAGAGCGAAGATCCATGTCGAGACCCGGTAAAGGGTGCCGGCGTCGCCGCTCTGGCGGGCCTGGTGGTACATCCAGCCCACGAACGCCGTCGACAGCTCCCAGGCGGCGGCGAACAGGATCGTGAACGGCACGACCCACCCGAGGATGTCCTCGGCGAACCCGGCCTGGCCCGTCCACGCCACGGCCATCGGAGCGGTGATCGGACCGACCACCATCAACCGCTCCGCGTTGACCTTCACGAACTGCTGCACGCGGTCGGCCACGGACGGCTTCCCGGCGCGAGAAGCGGCCCGCAGCTCACGGGCCCTGGCCTTACGGGCCTCCCTCGCGTCCCGGCGCTCCCCCTTGGCCTCGAGCTTGAGACGCTTGCGCTCCAGGGCCCGCTCGGTACGGTCAGTGGCGCGCTTCATCCGGGCGGCGGCTTCGGCCACCATGTCGTCGGCGGCCTTCAGCGTGACCTCCGCGTCCGCTTCCCGCACCCGGGCCTGCGCCAGGGCCTCCTCGGCTTCCTTGAGCTGCGCGTCCCGCTTCGTGCGGGCCGCGGCCAGGACGCGGTCGGCTTCCTCACGGGCGGTGCGCTTCAGCCGCTCGGCGTCCTCGGCCGCCGTCGCCCGCAGCCGGTCGATGTCCTCCTGGGCGAGCGCCCGCGTCCGAGCCGCATCCGCGCGGGACGCCTGCCGCTCGCGGGAGGCGTCCTCACGCAGCTCGGCGGCCGCCTTCTCCGCTTCGCTGCGCACCTGCGCGGCCTGGGCGGCCGCGCTCTCGCGCAGCCGGTCGGCCTCAACGCGCGCCTGCTCAAGGAGCTGTTCGGCGTCGGTGGTAGCGCGGGTGCGGGTCTCCGCCGCAGTGCGCTCCGCGCCCGCCAGCAGCTCGGTACGCGCGCGCTCCGCGTCGGCGAGGGCCTTCGCGGCGGCCTGAGCGGCCTCGGTGCGGACCTGCTCCGCCTGCGCGGCCGCCGTGGCGGCGACCTCGTCGGCCTGGCGGCGCGCGTCGACGAGCAGCTGCTCAGCCGCCTGCTTGGCGTCGGCGAGGACCTGTTCGGCCTCGCCGGCCGCCGTCGCCGTGACGGTGTCAGCCTCCGCGCGCGCGTCGGCGAGCAGCTGCCTGGCCTTCGCGTCGGCGTCGGCCAGGACCTCGTCGGCGTTGGCGGCTGCGACAGCCGCAGCCTCCGTACGGACCCGGTCGGCGTCCGTCGCAGCGACGGCCAGGAGGCGGGACTGCTCGGTCGCGGCCGCCTCGGTGATCGAGGCGGCCTCGGTGCGCGCGCCAGCCAGCAGCTCGGCGGCGCGCACCTCGCCGTCGGCGAGGATCCTCGCGACGTCGTCGGCGGCCAGGTCCCGAAGGTCGGCCGCGCGGTCCGCGGCGTCGGCCACGACCGAGTCGGCCTCCTCGCACACCAGCGGCACGGTGTCCTCGAGGGCGGCGGCCTGCGCGGGAACGACGGCTGGCGCCTGTGCCTTGGCGCGTCCGGTGGCGCGGGGCTTCGCGGCCGCGGCGTTCTGGCGCCTGCGGCGGGTGGCGGTCCTGGGGGCCACGGTGTTGTCCTCTCTTACTTCCGGCGCCTCCGTGAAAGAGGTCACCGCGGTCGGCGTCGGGTCGGTAGGGTCGGCAGCAGGCCCTCCGGGGCCCCGGCAGCTGTAATGCCGGGGGCTCGGAGGGCCGTGCGCGTGGGCCGTGGTCAGGCGCGTTGGGCGTCCTGCGCGGCGTCCGTGGGGCCGCGGCGGGCGTAGGCGGCACCGGCCAGCAGCAGGGTGCGGACCTGGCCGATGGTCCGGCCGGGCACCGTGTCCCACAGCCGCGGCTCGGCGGCGCCGGCGCCGGTGCAGGCGCAGATGATGAGCTCCAGCACCTTGACGGCCACGCCCTTCAGGTCGAGCGGGCCGTCCAGGACCTCCCACAGGCCGAACGCGCCGGGCTCCCAGCCCTCCCTCTCCAGCAGGGCCAGGGCGTTCTCCAGATAGGTGGCGGTCTGGAGGCCGGTGACGGGCTCGCCACTGGTGCCGTGCCACATCCGCGAGCCCGTGTACCAGAGGGCTTCCAGCTCGGCGGCCCGGTTCAGCAGGGCCTCGTTCTGTGCCTCCAGCTCGGTGGTGGAGGCGGCGATCGGCGGGGTCATGGGGTTCCTCTCCGTCAGTGGTCCGGACTGTCCGGCTCCCCGTCACCGCCCGACCCGGCCGCCCGGGATACGGGTGGCCGGCGCGGGCGGATCAGGCAGCCGTCAGGCCGTCAGCGCTCCAGCTGGCGCTTGAGTCGCTTCAGGTCGGCGGTGGACATGCCGGCCACGGCGCGGCGGACCGCGTCCTCACCGCCGGAGGCAGCGGCGTCGATCACCCTGCGGGTCCGGCTGTTGGTGGTGGCGGCACGGGCCGCCTGGGCGGTGACCTGGGACAGGGCGGCGGCGAATTCGTCGAGGGTGCGCATGGTGGTCCCCTTTTGCTCTCGGGTGTGGTCCGGACTGTCCGGCTCCCCGTCACCGCCCGGCCCGGCCGCCGTGGGGTCGGCGGTCGGTGCGGGCGGATCAGGCAGCCGTCAGGCCAGCGCGGCGACGGGACGGTGCGGGTCGATGACCCGGCCATCGGGGAGCAACTCGCCGGTGTCCTCGAAGAGCACCAGGCCGTTGCAGAGCAGGCTCCAGCCCTGTTCCGGGTGGGCGGCCACGACGTACGCGGCCTCCCGGTCGGAACTCTCGGCGACCGGGCACTTCGGGGTGTGCGTGCACAGCGAGTCCGGCAGCCGGGTGGTGCCGGTGACGATCGGGATGGTGCGGTCCATGAACTCTCCCGGAGAGGAAGGGATCCCGAGGCTTTCCCGGGCTGGAGACGTGCGAAAGACGGGCCGCCCGTGGTGCGGGCGGCCGGCCCGGTGGAGCAGCAGGGTGCGGGAGGGAAAGTGGCCTGCCGTCCCTGGGGGCGGGCGGTCAGGCGGGGCCGTAGCGGCGGGCGAACGCGGCCGCCGCGGCGAGGACGTTCAGGACCTGGTCGACGGTGCGGCCGGGGTGGGCGTCCCAGCTCTCGTAGTAGGCGTACGGGGCACCGGTGGCAGCGCGGACCAGGAGCGCGATGATCTCAGCGACGGTCAGACGGGTGTCGATGCTGAGCAGGCCGTCGGTGTCGATGCGCTCGGCGTAGATGAGCGCATCCCGCAGGGAACGTCCGGAGGCCGGGCCGGGCTTCCAGCCGGCGGTCCGCAGGATCTGCGCGGCGCTTTCGGCGTGCTCGGCCAGCGCCCGCCCGGTCAACGGCATCCCGCTGCCGCCCCACGCCAACCAGTCGATGCCCCGTGCGAGCCGCCGGGCCTGCTCGATCCACACGGTCACCGCCTCCGTGCTGAGCACCGGCGCGGACACGCCGGTCAGGTACGTCTCCACGTCCTGGGCGAGCGCCATCTCGCCGCGCTCCTGGGCCTGGCGGCGCAGAACGATGTCATGGGCGAAACCGGTCACGGTCAATCTCCTCTTCAGCGTTGCCGCTGCTTCTGTCGGGTGAGGTGGAGGTCGGTAACGCGGTGCCCGGCATCCCACGCCGTGGCGGCCGCCAGCGCGGCGGCCGCCAGCAGCAGGCGTGCCAGGGGATGGGCGGGACCGACCGCGAGCGCGGCCCGTGCGGCGCGATGCTGCGCCGCCCGGGCCGCGTCTATGAGCGGCACCATCACTTCGGGCGCTTCTCCGACTGGTCGTTGACCTCGCGGACCCTGCGCGACAGTTCTTCGTGACCCTCGTCGTCCAAGGCGGGGGCGGGGATACGGTTACGCATCAGGCCACCGCCATCCCGGCCGCCTGCATGTTGGTCTGGCAGTGGCCGCGGCACTGCCAGGACCCGCACAGACCGCAGGCGTCCTGCTCCTCCTCGTACAGCCCGTCGAGCCGGGCCCGCATCTCGGCGACCGTGCGCGGGACGCGCCGGCTGGCCGGGATCGCGGCGTCCTGGGCGCGGACGACTGCCAGGAGGTGCTCGCCGAGCGCCGCCTCGGGCTCGACGCTGGGCGTGCGGCGAACCGGACGGGGGCGGTCGGGGCGGTGGCTGTTGATGGCGGTCAGGACCCGGTTGAACATGTCGTCGCCCTGTGGCGCCCGGGAGACCGGGCGTGTGATCATCGTCGTGTTCAAGAGAGTCTCGCTTTCTTGATCACGGACGGTCCCGGGAGGTCAGAGTTTCGGGGCCGTCCACTTTTCGTTTCGGCTGGCCGGTCGGCCTGCCACGACCCGTCTCCCGCCCTGTTCTGCTCTGGTGGGCGGGAGACGGACCGTGGCGGGCCGTCAGGCGGCTGGCACGTACGTCCGCTTCGCGGGGCGGATCAGGTAGTCGCTGTCCGTCCACACCGTGCCGACCGCGACCGGCTGCGCGTCCGGGCGGAGGGTGTCGCGGACGATGACCGCCCACCGGGCCGCCGTCCGGCGCAGCAGCTGCGCGGCGTCGACCGGGTCGGTGACGAGCGCGAGGACCTCGAACCGGCCGTCGACGTTCTGGTAGATGGCGCCGGGCCGACGGGGGCCGATCTCGTCCTGGACACTCGGGCGGGTCTGGCGGGATGCGATGCTGTGCACGTGGTCTGTCCTCTCTCATGGGATGACCGCGAATAAGAACCCCCAGGGGCGCATCCCTGGGGGTTCATCGCGTGCGGGCCCTTGGCGGGGCAGTGCGTCCTGCGCACTCCACCGGCCACCGGACCCCGTCCTGGGGCGCGGTCGACGGTGGGCAGCGCAGGGCTGCGGGATCGAGAGGGGGCTCAGGCCTGGTTGGCCCCGGCCCGCTTCCACCGGCGGCGGGCCGCTCGGCGCCTCATCGCCCGCCGCTCGTCCTCGGACAGGCCACCCCAAACACCGTGCTCCTGCCCTTTCTCCAGCGCCCACTGCAGGCACTGCTCGATGACCGGGCAACGGCGGCAGACGCTCTTGGCCTCCTCGATCTGGAGCAACGCGAGGCCGGTCGTGCCCACCGGGAAGAACAGTTCGGGGTCTTCCTTGCGGCACTCGCTGGCCGCCCGCCAGTTGGTGTTGGCCGGCAGGTCGGCGGAGGGGGAGTAGCTGCTGCGTACGATGGAGCGGTTCATCAGGGCCTCCCATCAGGCTCTGTGTGCGAGAACAGCACCGGGACTGCCCAGCCCGGTGCTGCTGACGGCCCCCGGGATCGCCCGTCCCGGGAGCCGTTGGCTGCTGTACGAGCAGCCACGGCCCCGGCCGCCCCCGTTGGATGCGGGGCGGCCGGGGCCGTGGTCGATCGTGCGGGAACGGGTCAGCGCGCGGGACGCTTGGGACGAAGCGTCGTGAGCGGCACCGGCGGCGCGCCCAGCGGCGCGTCACCGTCGGGCAGCTCCGCGCGGCGGGCGTCGGAGGCGCGGACTGCGGACTCGGTCGCCGCCCACTGCTTCTCGCGCAGCAGCCACAGAGGCCGTCCGTTCTCCGCCGACGGGTGCTGCCGCGCGGCGATCTGGCTGACGGCCAGGGCCGGCCTGACCGTCGGCTTGCGTCGCACGGTGGTCCGGCGGCGGTGCATCGTCTCCGAGTTGCCGTCCGTCAGGCGCTCCTCCCACTTCCTGACCGTGACGTCGACCGTGACCAGGCGGTTGCTGCCCAGGCGGCAACGGACGGCCGGGGCCTCGAACGCGCGGCCGGTGTCGTGCGGCACGAGCTTGGGCTTCTTGGTCTGGATGCCGGTGATCGGCACCCACGTCTGGCAGTCGGGGCAGACCACCGACGCGCAGGCGGGACGCAGGTCGTACTGGTGGGGGCGGAGGGTGGAAAGAGCCAGCGCCGGACGGGGGTTGACGGTGCGGGAGCGGGTCCGGCTCTGACGGGGGCGGGCGGTGCGCTCAAGGGCGGGAGCAGGCATCTGGACTCCTCATGGACGGAGTGGCAGGGAGCGGGTCGCGGTGCTCTCTCCGCCCTCCGGGCCGCACGGCGCGAGGCCGGCGTCCCGCAGGACAGACAGCGCGCAGCGCTGCAACGTGCACGCAGTCGTCGGCCGTCAGGCTCCGGGGGAGTTCGATGGTGCTCTCAACCCCGGCCGCCCCGAAGGGCGGTCGACCACTGCGGTCTCGGTGGTGCTCACTCGGTGCCCTGGTGGGGCACCGACGCCTTACATACATCAGGTTGCATCAGGTACCCTCAGGTGTCAAGCGGTATAGTGAGGCACCTAGCGGGAATTTGAAGGAGGCGAAGGAACATGCCAGGGCCACCCCAAGCCGACAATCGGCCGCCGTACGCGCGCATCGCGGGCCACTACCGCAACCTGATCAGCTCTGGGGAGCTCGCGCCGGGCGACCTTCTGCCCAGCATCAAGGCGCTGGCGACCAAGTGGGGAGTCAGCACAGCCACCGCAGACCGGGCGATGCGACTGCTGCGCGAAGAGAAACTCGTGCGGGGCATCCCTGGCGTCGGCACTGAGGTGCTGGCACGGCCCATCTCCCTGTCCTCCGGCGCGGAGCGCCACGACCGCAGCAGCAAGACGCAGTCGTCGTGGGGCGTCGGCGAGAAGTCCGCCGGCCACACCGCCGGCATAGTCGAGGCTCCCGAAGACGTCGCTATCATCCTGGGCATTTCGCCTGGTGACGACGTGATTCGTCGTAGCCGCGTCTACCGGGACGGTCATGGGATCGTCTCCCATTCCACATCATGGATTCCCGCGGAGTTCGCCCAAGCCGTCCCCGAGTTGGCGCGAAGCGAGCGACTCAAGGGCGGGCTGTCACTCGACTTGATCGCGCGGGCAACCGGGCGATACGTCGTGAAGCGCGTGGATGAGGAGACGGCTCGCATCGCGACGAAGCGCGACCTCGAGCTCTTGGAGTTGGAGACCGATACCGTCGCGGCGATCCTTGTGTTGACCGCGCGCTTCCTGGATGCCGACGGCGAGCTGCTCGAGTACGGCGTGGACTTGGGCGCCCCGGGCCGCACCCGTCGCACGACGTCAGAGGTGTTGCGGTGACCACAACCGGCCCGGCACCGCGCGCGATCCTCATGTCGGGTCTCCAAGGGGCCGGCAAGACCACCCTCGCTCGCGCCTTGGAGGAAGTTGGCTTCCGGCGCCTGTGCCCCGACGAGGAGATGTTTCGCCGCTATGGCCACTACGGCAGGGACTTCCCCCGCGGCGAGTTCAAAGTTCGGGAGGCGCCCGTACTCAGGGATATCGCCCAGGATCTCCAGGGCCTCCTGGCGGCCGGACACGACACCGTGCTCGACTACGGCATTTGGACTCCGAAAGAGCGAGTTCAATGGGCAGCGACCGTCATGGAGGCCGGCGGTGAGCCTGTTCTCATCTACTTGCCTGTGCCACATGCGGTGCGCTGGGACCGAATCCGAAAGCGCAATGAGCAGTCGCTGGTCGATGCCAACAGCATCGAGTTCAGCGAGGAAGACCTTCTCAGGCACGCTGGCCGCTTCCGCCCACCGACTACTGATGAACCGCACATCCTGTACGACGGTCACCCGGAGACCGTGCTGGCCGCGCTCCGCCGTACACGTCCTCCCATGGATGGCGGCCGCCATTGACTCCTGCCTCCCACACGCAGCTTCTACCCTTGATGACCACGACCGTGCTCGGGTCCTGTGACGGCGGAAAGTGACATCGGCCGGTGACATACGGAATGTCACCACCACTTGTCACCTTCGGACGATCAAGAGGCCGTGCCATGCTCGGCCGCAGAAGGGCCGGCTGCCGCTCAGGCATCACACTGCCGGGGCGCAGGCCGCCGCTGGACCGCACGGGGAAGGGGAACGGCGATGGATGAGCGTCCCAGCTGGGCACGCCGGATGGTCGAAGAGCGCGCGGCGCGGGACTGGTCGCAGACCGACGCTGTGCGCGCGCTCATGGTTCGGCTTCCGGACGACCAGGTCGTGAGCGAGCAGGACCTGCTGCGCCAGTGGAAGCGGTGGGAGGCGGGTGAGGCTCAGCCAACGAAGTACCGGTCGGCGATCGCTCAGACCTTCGGTACGACCACAGGCGCCTTCTTTCCTGAGCGCAGCCGGCGGGACGGCCGCGCGGAGGTTCTGCAGGTCAGCGGTATGGACACGGTGGACATCATCGCGCGGCTGCGGGCCTCGGACGTGGATGTCGCGACGCTGGACGCACTAAGGATCACGGCAGACCGGCTGTGCTGCGAGTACGCGTACATGCCCGCCGATCAACTGCTCCTGGAGGGCAAGGCGTGGCTCGCGCGTGTCGTCGGCCTCCAGCACCAGCGAGTCAGCCTGGCGCAGCACCGCGAGATCATCGCGCTCGCGGGGAAGCTGTCGCTCCTGGTGGGTTGTGTTGAGTACGACTCCGGCCGGCCCCGCGACGCGGAGGCGACACGGCAGGCCGCGCTGATGCTCGGACAGGAGGCCGGAGACCTAAGCGTGCAGGGCTGGGCACACGAGATGCGGGCGTGGTTCGCCCTGACTCGGGGCGACTACCGCGGCGTTATTGCGGCTGCGGATGCCGGCATCGCCGTGGCGCCGAACGAGAGCGTGGCCGCGCAGTTGTACGCACAGAAGGCCAAGGCGTGGGCGAGGTTGGGTGACCGTTCGCAGACCGAGGTCGCGCTCGATCAGGGCCGCCAGATCCTGGAGCGGCTTCCGTATCCCGAGAACATCGAGAACCATTTCGTAGTCGACCCTGCAAAATACGACTTCTACCGCATGGACGCGCTCAGGAAGTCGGGTGAGAACCGGCTTGCGGAGCAGCTGGCCAATGAAGTCATCCGGGCGGGCACGGATTTCGACGGGACGGAGCGGTCGCCCATGCGAATCGCGGAGGCCCGCGTCACCCTGGGCGTGGTCGCCGCACGTGAGGGCGATCTGGACACCGCGCTCACCTACGGCGAACGGGCCCTGACGGGGGAGCGGAAGTCGTTGCCCTCGCTCGCGATGGTGGCCGCTGACCTCGGGCAAGCCCTTCAGACTCACTACGGACACGCCTCCGAAGCCCAGGCATTCGTCACCCACCTCCGCGAACTTCGAGGAGGTGGCCAGTGACTGGGAGCGCCTCAGGAAAGAGCGAGTTCCTGCAGATCGGTGACCCTACTGGTGCGAAGCGCAGCGATGGGGCCGTACCGACACGTAGTCGTGAGGCGCATCCCAAGTGGTCGTGGAACGGTAGAGTGATCCCGATCGTTGATCAAAAAGAAAAGTGGCCCCGTCCACCGGCCTTGGACAAGCCGGGAGGGGCCACGTGGCCGAGGGACCTTGTAGGAGGGGCCCCAGAGCCTGCCGAGCACCCTTTTCGCCAGAAGGAAGGTGCCGACGTGATCAGGGTACCCGCACCCGACACTCGACACACCGCGCCCCGCCGTGGGGTCAGCAGCCACGCCAGCTGCTGGTCCGTCGACGGGGCGTCCGTGGTGTCTCAGACATCCCGCACCCCTGCTGAGGGGGCGGTTATGACGTAGATCTCCGGGGGCGGCGCCTGCTCGACAGGACTTCTGGCCGCCCCGGGCTTCGACTCACTGGTGATTGCCGTCACCAGGACCTAAGCCCATCTCCTCTCCTCGAGGTTGCCGCCTCTTGGAGGAGCTGCCCGCCCCGGTGCCACCCGGCTGCGAGCGGTTCGAACTCGGTTCTCCCCAGAACCCGAAGCACCCCGAAGGGGCTTCGTCATGCCGTGAGGCGAGCCCCTCGACACAGGAGTCATTGTGCATGACCATCCTGCGGGCCGCCAGCTTCGGCATGCCCGCACATACCTGCCATACGGCGCAGACCAGCCACATCGCCGTGTGACCGTGGCTGACATCACGTCGTGCGCCGGTCCCGTGAGCCCGATCGCCGAGGGTGAAAAGCACCGGCCTGGAGTGCGCCCGCTCGGGCTCGGTGCCGTCAGGCGTCGTGTTCCGCGTGACGGGACCGGTTCCAAGATCTTTAGTCGCCTGGCAGCGTGCGGGGCTTTCGACTCTGATCGGACCCTGCCCACAGGCGCCTTGGCCCACGGTCGCTGGATGACTGCGATCACGCTCTCTGTCTGGGCAGGCCGGTGAGTGCCATGGCGGCGCCGGCCGCTGCCGGGTTCCGTGTGCCCGCTCCACGGCGCGTGCGGACGCGTCTTGGGCCTGCTCCGGTCCAGGGTGTACCGGCGCCGAGGTGTGAGGCGGGGCATCCGCTGGCCCTGGGGCGTGCTGCCCGCGCCCGGCTCCGTGCTGCTGTGCGGACGCTGCTGGACGTGGCCGGCCTGGACGGTGCGCCGGACGCGGCACGCCTGGCGGTGCTGGTACTGGCCTCGCGGACGCCCGCGGAAACTGGTGTGGTGGAAATCCGCACCTCCGAGCTGGGCCGGTGGCTCGGGCTGTCCGCGTCGTACACGGCCTCCAACGTGGTGCCGGTGCTACGCCGGTCCGGCGTAGTGGAGGTGGAAACGGCGCCGGGCGAGTACGGCCAGGACGCCGGCCTGAGGTGCAAGGTGCTGCCACTGTGGGCGGCGCAGGATGTGGTCGGGCACCCGTTGAACCTGTCGAAGAAGGAGTACGCCACTTTGTGGCGGTTGCTTCAGGCCGTGATGGGGCCTGGCTGGACTCACCGGGACGGCTCGGTCTCCCCGGCTGGGCTGATCGGTACGCGTACCGGCCGGGGCGCGGCGACGGACCGTCTGGCTCTGCTGCTGCTGGTGCTGGAGGCGCGGGAGACCGGCCAGGTCCGGCTGTGCGGCGGGGCGGTGGACACCAAGCGTGGCCGGGCGGCGGCGACGGTCGCTCGGCTGCTCAGTTGCTCGGCGTCGGCTGGGGAGCAGGTGCTGGAGCGCCTGGAGCACCGGGGCCTGGTGCACCGGCCCCGTCTGCAGACGCGGTCCGGGCTGGCGAGCCGGTCGCGTTTGGTGGTGCCGGCGGTCGCTGCCGCGCATGGCCGCACGGTTGCCGCTGTTCGGGAGGACCGCGCAAAGGCCATGGAGTCAAGGTTTTCAGACCCCGACGTTGCGGCAAGGCCTGGTGAGGCACTGAAGCCGGAGACGGAGCCGCAGGTCAACAGCTTGCCAGTGACGGATGAGGCGGATGTTTCAGACCCCGATGTTGCGGTAGACCTTCACACTGATCACCCTTCTCTGGGTACTGCCGTCTTTCCACCTGCTGTGTCTCGTCGGTTTTCCGGCGTAGGCCGTGGTGGGCTCGGTAACCTGCCGGACCGCGCGTGCGTGCGCGAGGACCGGACCGTCCTCGACGGGACCGGCGTTGCCGCATCAGCGTCGCCGGTGGCACATGGCGGCCCGCTGCGCGGGGAAAAGCCGAAGGAGTCCTCGGGCGATGAGCAGGGCGGGCAGTGTGCTACCGGTGCTGGGACCGGTAGTCGGCCGAAGGCCCTGGGCTGGGGAGAGGCGCGGCATCGGCGGAGGATGGGCCTTCCGGCTGATCTTCGTCTGCGTGTGGTGTTGGGGCCGGTCGCCGGGTTGTGGGAGCGGTTGTCTGGCTGGCAGCAGGACCAGGTCGAGGCGGCCACGAAGGCGGAGCTGAGGCGGCTGGCCGGCCTGCTGGAGCAGCCGGAGGCTGCGCCGCGGCTGCTGGCGGACCGTCTGGCCGACCGCTTGGAGGAAGTCGGTGGGGAAGCGCTGGTGCGTGATCCGATGGGCTGGCTCATCGGGCGCGGTCTGGTCCAGCGGCAGGCTTGCGCGGACCCGCGCTGTGACGACGGGATCCGTGTCGACACCCGCGCCGACTGTCCCACCTGCACCACGGTCATCGCCAGCCGGCGCGGTCAGCGTGCCCGACTGCGGGCCCTGGTCGACGAGCAGCTCGCCGGCACCGGTACAGCCCAGCGGCGCGCGGTCTACGAACAGCAGCTGCGCGAGCACACACTCCGCGAAGCGGCGCGGGCCGAGGCGCGTCGCGCGCGGGAGACCGTCGCGGTCCAGGCGCGGCGGGCGGTGGCAGCCCGCCGCCGTGCACAGCAGGAGGCAGCTGCGCAGGCGCGCCGGTCTGCGCCCTGCGCGGAGTGCGGTCTGCCCGACGCGGCCGGACTGTGCCCGCAGTGCACCCACCGGCAGCGCATCCAGGACCTGCTGCACGAAGCGGTCGACCTGGCCGTCGCCGTCCGCGCGGACCTCGACGACCCCGACGACGTCGCCCAGCTCACCGAACGGTGCCAGGCCGACACCCAGGCCCTGCTCACCAAGGCCAGCAGGCACCACGACAGCCGGCCGGAACTTCAGCCCCTCACCGAACGGGAAGTGGCCGACCGCATCCTGGCCGAACGCCGCACCAGCGCCCTCAAGCGCCTGCTCGTCAGCGAGGAAGCCCACGCAGAGGCGGAGACGGTGTACGAGATGGTCCTGCGCCGCCACCCCACCGCTCACCGCGCTGCGGAGGAGGCCGCCGAACAGGCCCGGCACCGCACCGCCCAGTACCTCCTGCAGCAACGGCTCGGCCAGCTCCGCGTACTACGCATCCGTGCCGCAGCGAGCTACCCCCGCTCGCGCGGGGAGGACGCAGGCCGTGATGGCATGGGAAAGGTGGACGGGGAGCAACCCCCGCTCGCGCGGGGACGACTTCAGAGCCCCCCGTCCGACTCCGGGCGGGGCAAGCAACCCCCGCTCGCGCGGGGACGACCGTGACCCAGGCGCAAGTACGCCCCGCGCGATCGAGCAACCCCCGCGGGCGCGGGGACGACAAGACGTATACGCGCCGGGCGCGCGTGTACCGAGAGCTACCCCCGCGGGCGCGGGGACGACATCTCAGCACAGCGAGTGTGTGCCCGCTACAGAGAGCTACCCCCGCGGGCGCGGGGACGACCATGACTGCGCCTTTTGTCTGCTCGCTCACATGGAGCTACCCCCGCGGGCGCGGGGACGACCTCGAGGTCGGCCTTTCGCGCGCGGGTGGCCTCGAGCTACCCCCGCGGGCGCGGGGACGACACTTGATGAGCTGGGACGATGCTAGCGGGACCACCCGTTTTCATTAACGTGAGTTGTGGTGTTGAACGCAGCATGCGCCGAACGCGCGGCAGCCACCCGAGTCGGTCGTCAGTCCGTGAGAGGCGTCTCCACCGGGCTGCTGCTGGGGGTGGGCGACGGCAAGTTCGGCGGTGCGCTCCCTGGGCCCCGCTCGCGCGGGGACGACACGGTGGGGTCAAGGGTTATCGGGACATGTCCCGGGCAACCCCCGCTCGCGCGAGGACGACTCCGCCGGGTCTTCCTCGTGCCAGACCGCCCGCGAGCAACCCCCGCGGGCGCAGCGACGACTGCGGCGATGCGGGGCCGGGTCGGGCTGGAGCAACCCCCGCGGACGCGGGGACGACCACTCCGGGACGTGCCCCTCCGGCGCCCGGTACGAGCTACCCCCACTCGCGCGGGGACGACGACGGGATCACCCGAAGGTTCTCGGGCCACCCCGAGCTACCCCCACTCGCGCGGGGACGACCCGGCCAGCCAGTCCTTCGTGCGGGCGGCGGCGGAGCTACCCCCACTCGCGCGGGGACGACGTGCGGATCGTCGTCACCAGCAACCGCACCGTCGAGCTACCCCCACTCGCGCGGGGACGACACTTCTTGAGCTGGGGCGATGCTAGCCGGGGGAGCCGTTCTCATTCACGTCGGTCGTAGTGCTGGGATGGCAGCGAGCGCAAAACGCGTGCCAACCAACCTCGCAGCCGCTCGGACCACGGCGGGCATGGGGACGGTCCCGGACGCGGAGCAGCTGGAGCCGGCGGAGAAGAACTGCCCCCCGGCGGGCGGCGGGGACGACACCCCATGGACGAAGGCGACTTCCAGGCAGGTGGAGCTACCCCGCTCCCGCGGGGACGACGAGCCGATAGCGGCGGCACCGAAGCCGTACCCGGAGCAACCCCTGCTCGCGCGGGGACGACAACGGCTGGCACCCGCACATGAACCTGCTGGTCGAGCAACCCCCGCAGGCGCGGGGACGATGCCCTGGCGCGGCCCGCGCTCGGAGCGGGTCTGGCTCGAGCAAGAGCTACCCCCGCTCGCGCGGGGACGATGTGCAGAGCTCCACGCAGACCACGCTCCTGTGGGAGCTACCCCCGCGGGCGCGGGGACGGCACCCCATGACCGCTCACCCGATCCCGACCGGAGGAGCTACCCCCGCGGGCGCGGGGACGGCCGGTCGTCCGAGCGCACCCCGAGCTGACGTCGGGAGCTACCCCCGCTCGCGCGGAGACGACACAGCCTTCGCGTTGCGCAGGGAGCGGCAGACCGAGCAACCTCCGCTCGCGTGGAGATGACACACGGCGGTCCTGCGGGGAGCCGCCGACCAGGGAGCTACCCCCGCTCGGGCGGGAACGACGCCTCCTCGTCGCTCTTGCCGCGGGTGGTGAGCGAGCGACCCCCGCAGGCCCGCGGGCGCGGGGACGACCCGCAAGCAGTCCGGCGGCACCAAAGGCTCAAGGAGCAAACCCTGCTCGCGCGGGGACGGACGGGCGCGGGGACGACGCCCGGTGCGTGCTCGCCGGCACGGCCTCCGAGCAACCTCCGCGGGCGCGGGAACGACGGGCACGGTCCGACGCTCGAAGACGAAGTGTGCGAGCTACCCGCTCGCGCGGGGACGACGGCCAGGGCCTCCCCTCGGCCGGTCGGTCCACGCAGGCGCGAGGACGACAACGCCGTGAAGCTCACCGACGAACAGAACGACGAACTACCCCCGCTCGCGCAGGGACGACGGCGGCGCCCCCTTGGTGTACGACCAGTGCCAGGAGCAACCCCCGCTCGCGCGGGGACGACCCTCCGAGGGTTCTGCCACCGGTTGGGAGCCGGGAGCAACCCCCGCTCGCGCGGGGACGACTCCAGCTCGGTGAGCGCGGTGGTGACGGTGTCCGAGCAACCCCCGCTCGCGCGGGGACGACCGCGGCGAGCATCTCCGCGTACGCCTCCGCGACGAGCAACCCCCGCTCGCGCGGGGACGACCCCATCGGTCAGTCCCTGCTGGACGGCCGAGAGGAGCAACCCCCGCTCGCGCGGGGACGACTCCAGCAGCCGCAGCAGCGTCGCGAACTCCTTCGAGCTACCCCCGCTCGCGCGGGGACGACAAGCGGCATCTCAAGCCGCTAGCGTGGCCATGAGAGCTACCCCCGCTCGTGCGGGGACGACACTGTGAACTGGGACGATGTTAGCGGGAGCGGCCGTTTTCATTGACGTGAGTTCGACTGCCGCCGTCTCGGACAGCCGGGCCCTGGCAGGGTCGCGCCGGTTGCCGCAGGAGACGACGGCGGCGGGCCGCGCGGCGGGGTCGGCGGCGGCCCACAGGACGGCCGCCGTACCGGTGCTCGCGCCGAAGTAGCCGAGGGCGAGCCCTTTGGTGTCGGGTTCCTCGCGCAGCCAGGAGGTGGCGTCCAGCAGCCGGCCGGCCAGCAGCGCGATGTCGAAGACGTTGCCCCAGTCGCCCCCCGGCGGGGTCCAGGAGGTGGCCCTCCGAGCTATCCCCGCGGGCGCGGGGACGACGCCAGAGCGGCAGCTCTCACATGATCTGGCAAGGAGCAACCCCCGCTCGCGCGGGGACGACCCCGCCAGACCAGCGCGGGATCGGCGTCGTAGGGAGCAACCCCCGCCCCGCGTGCGCGCGGCCGGCGTCGTCCCCGCGCCCGCGGGAGCAACCCCCGGTCGCGCGGGGACGACGTCGGGCCGGGATCACGTTCGGGGCTCGCGGGGGGCAACCCCCGCTCACGCGGGGACGACTGGGTGCTGACCGGGGAGACGACGGCGTACGTCGAGCAACCCCCGCAGGCGCGGGGACGACGGGTCTCATCGCTCCGGGTCTCACCGCCCGGACGAGCAACCCCCGCAGGCGCGGGGACGACAGTTCCGGCCCGCGAGCGCCGGACACCGGCTGAGAGCAACCCCCGCAGGCGCGGGGACGACAGCCCGTCGCGGGTGATGGCCCGGGTCGGCGCCGAGCAACCCCCGCAGGCGCGGGGACGACGTGGTGGACGCGGTGCGGTTGGCCGTGCTCGTGGAGCTACCCCCGCGGGCGCGGGGACGACCTGGAGGCGCCGGCCGAGTCCGAGCCCGAGCCGGAGCTACCCCCGCGGGCGCGGGGACGACACGTTGGTGTGGATGCCGTTGTGCGTGAAGTACGAGCTACCCCCGCGGGCGCGGGGACGACTCTTGATGAGCTGGGACGATGCTAGCGATGCCGGCCGTTTTCATTGACGTGAGTTGTAGGGCTGGACGCAGCATGCGCCGAACACGCGGCAGTTACCCGAGTCGGTCGTCAGTCCGCGAGAGGTGCCTCCACCGGGCTGCTGCTGGGGGTGGGTCGACGGCAAGCTCGACGGCGCGCCCCCCGGGGACCCCGCTCGCGCGAGGACGACGGCGCCCCTCGCGGTGACGAGGACGGCGATGACCAAGAGCTACCGTCGCTCGCACGGAGACGCCCTGGCGAACGTCTCGGCGATGGTGGCCATGAGCGAGCTACCCCCCGCGGACGCGGGGACGACAGTGCGTGGGCGACGAGGAGCAGGTGGCTGAGCGGGCAACCACCGCGGGCGCGGGGACGACGGCCATGATGATCTCCTGTCTGGTATGTGGTGGGAGCTACCCCCGCGGGCGCGGGGGCGACGGCGCCCAGCGGTCCGACTTCGCCTCCCAGTTCGAGCAACTCCGCAGCGCGGGGACGACCTCGGCGCCCTGGTGCTGCCGCGCGTCGTCAGCGAGCAACCCAGCTCGCGCGGGGACGACATCCCGGATGAGGTCGATGCCGGCGTGGACGCCGAGCAACCCCCGCTCCCGCGGGGACGACACCCCCGAGGAGATCGCCGGCCTCGTGGACTGCGAGCAACCCCCGCTCGCGCGGGGATGACGCCGCTAGTGGTCTACCTTGGTCCCGCGCCGACGAGCAACCCCCGCTCGCGCGGGGACGACCGGGGGCGAGGACCGGTTGAAGTCCTCGATCCGGGGCAACCCCCGCTCGCGCGGGGACGACGTCTGCCGTCCGTACGCGTACGCGTACGCGTACGCGTGGGGGCAACCCCCGCTCGCGCGGGGACGACTCCCGATGGTGCAGAGCTCCACGCAGACCACGCGGGCAACCCCCGCTCGCGCGGGGGACGACGCCGTGGTGGCGCTGACGTACTGGATGAGCAGCGGGCAACCCCCGCTCGCGCGGGGACGACCGCTGTTCCTGCTGCTCCCGCAGGCCGGCCATCGGGCAACCCCCGCTCGCGCGGGGACGACTCCCGCGATCCATGAGTCAGCGAGCTGACGGTGGGGCAACCCCCGCTCGCGCGGGGACGACATCACATCGGGTAGCTGGCTAACGGGGGCAAGGGGGCAACCCCCGCTCGCGCGGGGACGACGCCAGCATCCGCTCCCACGGCGAGTGGTTCCGCGGGCAACCCCCGCTCGCGCGGGGACGACACTTCTTGAGCTGGGACGATGCTAACCAGGGGAGCCGTTTTCATTCACGTCGATCGCGGTGCTGGGCGCAGAACGCGTGCCAGCCACCGCTGCTGCCGCTCGGACCCCGCGGGCATAGGAACGGTCCCAGAGGCAATGAAGCAGCCGGAGCCGACGGGGGACTGCCCCCGCGGACGCGGGGTCGACGGCCCAGGCCTCCCATCGACCAGTCGGGCACCTGAGCTATCCCCGCTTGTGCAGGGACGACGACGCACCGCCCGGCCCGGCCTGCCCCGGCACCGAGCAAGATGGAGCAACCCCTGCGGGCGCGGGGACCGCCGATCATCCGCGTCACGTTCTCCGGGACCGAGCTACGGCGTGTCCAGGATTGCACGCTGGTATTCAGGATGGTAGTCGCGGGTGCATACTCAGGGTATGGCCGATACAACCGTGAAGATCGACACCGAGACGCGGGACCGGCTCGCCGCCATCGCCGCCGCCCGGAACACGAGCGTGCGAGCTCTGCTCGCCGACCTCGCAGTCCAGGAGGAGAACCAGATGAAGCTGGGCGC
The DNA here is from genome assembly GCF_055583025.1 of Streptomyces sp. NPDC104831. NCBI lineage: Bacteria > Bacillati > Actinomycetota > Actinomycetes > Kitasatosporales > Streptomycetaceae > Streptomyces > Streptomyces sp. NPDC104831. The sequence goes on along the minus strand of NZ_JBVJOT010000066.1, from coordinate 2,322 downwards.
TGCCACCGCCGCCTTCCGTGCTGCCGTGTCCCGGCCCGGCATCGCCGAGGCGTTCGACCGTGACTTCGGCGGCCTGCCACAGGCCGCCGGCCACAGCCACCGGGCGGCCTGACCCTTGGACCTGCACATCGACATCCGGTGGCTCCTGGACCGGCAGGAAGAGCTGCTGGGCAAGGATCTCGCCGTCGCCGACTACTCGGCCCTCGTGGCTGCCGTGGCCCGGCACCGGGTGAACACGCCGCACATCGACGTCGGCGCTCCCGATGCCTACTGGCGGGCGGCCGCCCTGCTCGAACAACTGGTGCTCCTGCGGCCGCTGCCGGCCCGCAACGAGTTCTTCGGCTACGGCGTGGCCATCGCCTACATCCAGGCCTCCGGCGAGAACGTGGATACCACGTACGAACCGTGGCGCGACCTGATCACCGACATCCGCGCACTCCGCCTCACGGTCTACGACATCGCCGACCGACTGCGCTCGATAGCGGCCCGCTGAACAACGCCCCGGACCCTGCAGAAGCCCGCATCACCAAGATGGCAGAACTGACGCTATTCGCCTCGGCAGCCCCCGGCCTCCTGGCACCTCGCCTCGGGCACCAGGATGACCGACCGCTGCGGCAGTAGACCGTCTCGCAGGCGGAGCTAACCCCTGCAAACGCAGGGACGACACAGCCCAAGTGCCCACGTAGCCCTTACCGTACGAGCTACCCCCGCTCACGCGGCGATGACGGGTGGAGCAACCCCGAAGCCGTGCCCGGCCGGGAGCTACCCCTGCGGACGCGGGGACGGCGGCCCTGGAGGGCCGGGACGGGGGTCGCGCGCGGAGCTACCCCCGCGGGCGCGGGGACGACACGCGGACTCATGGGGCATCACAGACCCCGTGAGAGCTACCCCCGCGGGCGCGGGGACGACTACCCGCCAAGGAGCCCTCCGTGGATACCCCGTGAGCAACCCCCGCTCACGCGGGGACGACCTCAAGGAGCGCGAGGAAGCGTGGGAGAAGCGCGAGCAACCCCCGCTCACGCGGGGACGACAACAACCTGCTCTGGGTCGTGAACGGGAACAACGAGCAACCCCCGCTCACGCGGGGACGACCCGCCGAGACGCTTTGCGAGATCGTGAGCACCCGAGCAACCCCCGCTCACGCGGGGACGACGCCGCATAGCGTCGGCCGGCGTTCCAGAAGACCGAGCAACCCCCGCTCACGCGGGGACGACGCGTCGAGGGGCCGCCAGTCCGGGTACTCGATCGAGCAACCCCCGCTCACGCGGGGACGACGATGACGGCGGGGACCGGGTCCGGCGTAAGGGGAGCAACCCCCGCTCACGCGGGGACGACATCACTCAGTGTGTGGAGCGTAGCCAGAGCCGCGAGCAACCCCCGCTCACGCGGGGACGACATCATGTCTAGGACGATGACCTCCTCGTGATCCGAGCAACCCCCGCTCACGCGGGGACGACACTTCTTGAGCTGGGGCGATGCTAGCCGGGGGAGCCGTTCTCATTCACGTCGGTCGTAGTGCTGGGATGGCAGCGAGCGCAAAACGCGTGCCAACCAACCTCGCAGCCGCTCGGACCACGGCGGGCATGGGGACGGTCCCGGACGCGGAGCAGCTGGAGCCGGCGGAGAAGAACTGCCCCCCGGCGGGCGGCGGGGACGACACCCCATGGACGAAGGCGACTTCCAGGCAGGTGGAGCTACCCCGCTCCCGCGGGGACGACGCACGGTGGGCCGCCTTAAGATCGTCGATCGACGAGCCACCCCTGCTCGCGCGGGGACGACAACGGCTGGCACCCGCACATGAACCTGCTGATCGAGCAACCCCCGCGGGCGCGGGGACGACGAGTCCCGGCGTGGGTGGTGCTCCGCGTAGGCAGAGCTACCCCCGCGGGCGCGGGGACGACATGATCGTGGGCGGCGGCCACTCCCGGATCCGCGAGCTACCCCCGCGGGCGCGGGGACGACGACCCGACCGTGCCTCCCAAGAGGAAGATCAACGAGCTACCCCCGCGGGCGCGGGGACGACCGGACGCGGGTACCGCCACTCTGCCTGTACAGGGAGCTACCCCCGCGGGCGCGGGGACGACCTGACGAGAGCGAGGCCGCGATGACCAGCAGAGGAGCTACCCCCGCGGGCGCGGGGACGACGAGCACCTTGAGGTATTCGATGAGGTGCTGCCCGAGCTACCCCCGCGGGCGCGGGGACGACACTTCTTGAGCTGGGACGATGCTAAGGGCTGTCCCGTAAATGATCTTTGAGTCGCCAGAAGGGGGTCGGTCGCGGTGCGGTCCACTCGCCTATCCGGCGAGGGCGAGGTTGTGCAT
>NZ_JBVJOT010000065.1:17350-41070 GCF_055583025.1 Streptomyces sp. NPDC104831 | reverse complement strand
CGAACGCAAAGCCGAGCACTTCCTCGCCTTCACCAGCCTCGCCTGCACCCTCATCTGCTACCGCCGACTCGCCAAATGAGATGACTTGTAAGGCGCCCTGAGCGGAGACTCGGCCTGAGCGTCTGAGACAGCCGACGAACGTCAGCCAGGATGGCGGGGCGCCGACCGATCAGGCGCGCGTGTGCCAGGGCACCCACCACCGGGCCTCAGCCACGCTGCCCGGTGACGTCCGTCAGAGCAAACCGTGCTGGCGGAAGCGCGGTGATGATGCCTTGGGTGATGACCCTTCGTTTCGAAGCAACTTGGGCGGGGGCGCCGCCGCGGGCGGGGACTAGTTAAAGGTTCTCAGAATCCTGCCGCAATTAGGCTTTCTCTGAAGTCGCGGATTTCTTCGGGCTCAACGTCCGGCTGTAGGGCGATGGCGGTACACACTGCGTCCATTAGATTTTGAGGACGCCTGAATGGCGTGTATCTTAGGAAATCTGCCAGAACGCGCTTCCCGTTCACCAAAGTTTTCCACGAGTCAGCCCATTCGTTGTCCAGCCTTTCGATTATCTCGGTCGACACCGCGCCGATAATGGCGGAACTCTCTTCAGCTCGCCGCTTTTCCAGTTCAAAAAATGCTGCGAGATCATTTTTGTCAATCTTGCAGTTGAGGGTTGCCCGCACCCGCTCCTTCACTGTGTCCTCGATGAGTAGCCGCTCAACATCTACCCTTTCTGAAGCCGCAATCTCTGCTAGCTTTACTTCGACATCGGAAGGCGTCATGGCGGGTCCCACCAAACCGATGGCTGCACTGAGTACCCTTCCTTCCAGAAAAACATTCTCGATCATTCTTCTGCCCCATACCCATAGGCGCCCCTCGCCGTTGAAAGAGTCCACTAGGTCTCGATCGCAAACCGCTATCCAAGGAAATAGCTGCTCATTCTTTTCGAGAGTCTTTGCCATGGACACGACGGCAGCTTTGTTGCCTGCGACATAGACCAAGGAGCGTGCTGTTTCGAGCGGGAAAAGGGTTTGAAGATACTTGCGGTCCGTCTCCCCCTCAACCACGATCATGCGGTCGTACTGGAGGACAGAATTCGGATGCATGCCAAGTTCGGTCATGAGATCTAGACGTAGGGCTTGTTCAGATACTCTCTCCGCTTGATTTGCCCCGTCTGCGCTTGCGGGCCTGACGTTGATTAGCGCATCCAGCGGTGCCGAGTTGATCAGACTGGGCGAATGAGTGCATAGCCACATCTGCGCATTCTGCATCCCCTCCTGAACTACGCTGGTGATCGCCGTCTGCAGTGCCGGGTGGAGGTGTAGCTCAGGCTCGTCCAAAAGTAGAATCCCGCCCTTGGCTGCTAGTCTGCGAGCCATATACATGAGGCCTAGGCATTCGAGTTCGCCGCTCGATAGTTTGCCGATGTCATGCCTATTCCCAGACGGTGTCTCAATCAACAGCGAAACTGTTCCATCCTGCCGTAGGGAGGGGCGGCGAATCCTCTTACCTGTAGCTTTGTGAAAGTTCTCTACAATGAATTCGAAGTCAGACAACCTGCTTTGGTCGCTCGGGTCTCCGTTCCTTTGAGACACCAAGTCCACATAGTCGAGCGAAGTGAGGTATTGCGGAACATCGCTAAGCGTGAAGCGCGACCACTCGCTAGTAAGCGCCGTTACTGCTTCTGTGCGCAAACGCGCTATCGCTTCATGTCCTAGCAGGCTCGGATCAACTCGTACGCTTGCATCCCTTGAAACAGATCTTTCGGCCGGGATGATGTCTAGGTTGCAAAAGGAATTCATTCTCTGGAAAGAAGAATTTCGGAGAATGTCTGGCCAGAAGGTTTCGTCTGGCCACTCACGTTCGTTCTTCCTGTTGAATTTTATGTGCATCGTAACCGAGTCCGGACACTCGTACTCATCTTTCGATGACTCGTTCTGGAAAGCTGAGACACCTTGCCGTTCGGTCTCTGTGAGTGCGTAAGTGACGCGAATTTCGGTGGAGTTATCCCATGGGCCGACCAGGCTGGAATAATCCGAGTCGGTATCGGGTATACTCCAGGCTAGAGAAATCGCCAAGAATAGCGTGCTCTTACCCGATCCATTCCTCCCTGCAAGGATTACCAATGGTGTATTGCTTAGGTTCTCAAGCCTGAACTCTCGAATCCCTTTGAAGTTGCGTACGAACAACGAGTCAATTTGCACTGACTCCCCCCTCAGAGCGCCGTGGCAGTTCCTGCGCATGGTAAATCTTCGAGTGATCGCGGCGCCAGCACTTACATGAGACTGGCCGCTCCAGTTACGACGTACCCCTTCTCTGGCATCAGGCGGCTGATTGCTGTGCGCGCGGCACGGACACCGGCCGGGCTGGAGCGGGGCGGAGACAGGAGCGCAGACCCGGCCGGGGGCCGGGCCGCGCGCGGGGAGCGGAGCGAGCCGCCTTGATGAAGTAGAGAAGGTTTTATCCCGCTGGGATGAGGCGCTTGCCGTCGTGGTGGCGCACGTGGGGGCCGTTGCCGACCAAGGCATTCAGGAACCTCGCCGCGAAGACTTCGGAGATGCGCTCTCTGGCCTGCCGGGCGGTCGTGGGGACGGACCTTCGTGAATGGGCGTTCAGCAGCAACCGACGTCCGGACGCGCCGTCAGACGTGGTGACCATCCTGAAGTGGGTGGAGCGGAACTCCCTGCCCGTCTCGGTCTGGGGGGCCCGGAAAAGGTCGACGAGGTCCTGCGCGCCATCGACAACCGCCTTGACGGTGAGCAGGCGGCGGCCTGGTCCTGGAAGAACAACCGCCGGATCCTCAACGTCGCCATGAAGTACGCGATCCGGGGCGCATCCTTCGGGCCAACTCTCCTCCCCAGGGCAAGGAGTCGACGGTGGTCACGAAGACCACGAATGCCGTGGACAAGCGGTCCTTGCTGAATCCCGAGCAGGCGACGGCGATCCTCGACTGGATCCGGCGCCGTCCGCGGGGCGGCAAGCGGCTCCACCCCTTCTTCGCCACGCTGTACTACTGCGGTCCACGGCCCGAGGAAGCCGTAGCCATGCGGGTGAAGGACGTGACCCTGCCGGAACCCGACGCCGACGACCAGTGGTGCGAGCTGCTGGTCCACACGGCGACGCCGGAAGTCGGGAAGCAGTGGACCGACACGGGGAGATTCACGAGCGACGGGATCTGAAGGGCCGTGCCGAGGGCGAGACGCGCGCGGTGCCGGGGCATCCGGCCCTCACGCGCGTCCTACGGCAGCACATCAAGGACGAACGGCTCCAGCCGGGTGATCTGCTCTTCCCGGGTGAGTCCGGCGGCGTCCTCGCCGGCTCCGTCATCCGCCGGGCGTGGCGCAGCGCGCGTAAGACCGTACTGCCCCCGCACGTCTTCGAGTCGTTCGCTGCACGGCGCGTGTACGACATCCGGCACACGCGCCTGACGAAGTGGCTCAACGACGGGATCTCGCCCGCCCAGGTGGCCGAGTGGGCCGGGAACAGCGTCGCCGTGCTGCTGGCGACGTACGCCCGGTGCGTCGACGGGCAGATGCCGGACCTGAAGCGGCGGCTGGAGGCCGCGGGTGATCTTCCGGAGGCGGAGGCGGAGGCGGAGGTGCCGGGGGCCGGCTGATCTTCCACCCGCCGAGAACTTCGACACGTATTCGACACGGCCACCCGCGAGAACCCGGTGACAGTCGGACGGCCCCGGAGTCAGCCCTTGATCACCGACGGGGCGTCCGGGGCTTCGTCGTGCCCACTGGCAACCGCGCTGACCAGCGAAAAGCCCTCCCGAGCGGGAGGGCGGAGCCTGGCGCCCCCGGCAGGACTCGAACCTGCGGCCAAGCGCTTAGAAGGCGCCTGCTCTATCCACTGAGCTACGGGGGCCGGGTGGGGTGGCCTCGTGCCTGGTGGCCTGGTGGGGGCCGATCCGTGACGTTGCCGAGGTCAAGGATAGGGCTCCCGGTTCCTTGACCCTGTCGCCGCTCCTCCGTGGCTCGATGTGGAGGTTCGGTGAAGCGGTCCTGATAATCGCAGGCAGGTACGAATCGTGCATCGCTTTTGGCGCCTGACGCTCCGGGTGTTGTGCACTCGTTATGCCTGGCCCGTGCCGGTGTCCCAGTCATCCCTTCCGCCCGTTCTGTTCTGTCGGCGCGCAGACATGTCCATATGCTTCAGAATTCCCCTAAAATTGGGCATTCTTCGCATGTGGTGACCTTGGACGTACGGCCTCAGCTGCTCGACACACTCTCCGCTCTGCGCGACCGTGTCGCCGCCGCACGCTTTCCGCTGCCCCTGGCCGGGGCGCCACGCGCGCGTGCCAACCGCGACGAACTCCTCGCGCAGCTCGACGACTACCTCGTCCCCCGATTGCGGCACCCCGAGGCGCCGTTGCTCGCCGTCATCGGCGGCTCCACCGGGGCGGGGAAATCGACGCTGGTGAACTCCCTCGTCGGCCGGCGGGTGAGCGAGGCGGGCGTGCTCCGGCCGACCACCCGGACACCGGTCCTCGTCTGCCATCCGGAGGATCATCACTGGTTCAGCGGCATGCGCGTGCTCCCCGCCCTCACCCGCGTGTGGGCCCCCGACCGCGACCCGACCGAGGAGTTCCCGCCCACCGACGACGACCACGCGCGCGTGCTGCGCGTCGAGACGGCCGACACCCTCCCGCGCGGCCTCGCCCTCCTCGACGCCCCCGATGTCGACTCCCTGGTCGCGGACAACCGCGCTCTCGCCGCACAGCTCATCTGCGCCGCCGACATCTGGATCATGGTCACCACGGCCGCCCGCTACGCCGACGCCGTCCCCTGGCACCTGCTGCGCACCGCCAAGGAGTACGACGCGACCCTCGTCACCGTCCTGGACCGCGTGCCCCACCAAGTCGTCTCCGAGGTCTCCCGGCAGTACGGCGCCCTGCTCACCAAGGCCGGGCTGGGCGACGTACCCCGCTTCACCGTGCCAGAGCTGCCGGAGTCCGCCTGGGGCGCCGGACTGCTGCCCGCCACCGCCGTCGCGCCCCTGAAGAGCTGGCTCGTCCACCACGCCCAGGACCCGGCCGCCCGCCAGCACGTCATGGCCCGCACCGCCTACGGCCTCCTCGACTCGCTGAAGGCCCGCATGCCCGAGCTGGCCGGCGCCGCCGCGGCCCAGTACGCGGCGGCCCTGCGGCTCACCTCCGCCGTGGACGCCGCCTACGACAGCGAGCACGCGCGCGTGCGCAGCCGCCTGCAGTCCGGCGCCGTCCTCGCCGGGGACGCCCTCAAGCGCTGGCGCGCCTTCCCCCTGGACTGCACCGCCGGGGAACTCCTCGACGCCCTCGTGGAGAGCCTGGCCGCCCTGCTGCTGTGCGCGGTCACCGCCGCCGACGAGCGCGTGGACGACGCCTGGCGGCGCGAACCCGCCGCCCGCGCCCCCGAGCTGGCCCCCCGCGGCACCTCCCTGGAGAGCGCCGAACACCGCATCGGGCTCGCGGCCCGGCGCTGGCGGCGCGAGCTGGAGGAGTACGCCGAGGACGAGGTACGGGTCCTGGAACGCACCGGCGCCCCCGATCCCGAGGTCGTCGCCGCCCTCGTCGCCACGGCGGTACTGGGCGGGCGCCGGGCGCGCACCGCCGGCGAGGGGCTCGCCGAGCGGCTCGGCGCGCACGGCGTGCTCCGGCTGCGCGACCGGGCCGGGCGGCTGCTCGCCGAGCACGTGGACCGCGTCATGTACGCCGAACGCGAGCGGCGCCTCGCCCCGCTCGACGCCCTGGACGTCCATCCCGAGCCCCAGGCCGAACTCATCGCCGCGCTGTCCGTACTGCAGAAGGAGAGGTGACCGGTGACCGCCGTCACTGACCAGGACCACACGGAGCACACCGACCACATGAGGCGCACCGACAGCGGCAGCGGCGACACCGGGTCCCTGGAGAACGGCGCGCGCGCCGGCGGGGGCGGCGCGGACGGCACCGAGCGCGCCGGTGGCCTCGCGCACGCCCGCCTGAGCCTGGTGAAGGAGGAGGCCGGGGACGACGGCCGCCCCGCGCACGAGGGCCGGCGCGACGCCGACGGGGGCGAGGAGGGCGGGAGCGGGGGCGGTGCCCCGCACGCGCGCGTGAACGACGAGAACGGCGGCCGGGAACAGGCCCACCAGGGCGGGCAGGGCGGCACCGCCCGCGACCGCGGCCACCGGGACGGCATCGGCCGTGGCCAAGGCCACCAGGACAGCACCGGCCGCGACCACGGCCGGGACACCGAGGCCGACCGTGGCCGCGGCTCCGAGCGCGAGCACGGCCGCGGCTCCGAGCGCGAGCACGGCCGCGGCTCCGAGCGCGAGCACGGCCGCGGCTCCGAGCGCGAGCACGGCCGCGGCGCCGACCGCGATCACAGCCGTAGCCGGGACCGCGACCGTGACCGCGACCGGGAGTGGGAGCCTGACGGCCGGGACCGGGAGCGTGACCACGGCCGGGATGCCGAAGACGAGCGGGACGGGCACGCCGTACAGGACCGCGACCGTGACCGCGACCGGCCCGCCGAGCCCGGCGGGAACGCCGACCGGGACCGCCCCGCGCGCGGGCGTGGCGCCGAGCAGGGTGTCTCGGTGCCCCGCCCCCACCCCCCGCACTCTGCGAAGCCCCGTGCCGCGGCCACCGGCACCACGCCCCCCGAACCGGCCGCCACCGACGAGGCATCCGCCACCCCCTCGGAGACCTGGGACGACGGCCTGATCGCCCGGCGCGTCACCGAGGCCGGCTCCGCCGCCCTCGCCGCCGAGCGCGCCTCGGCGGCGGAGCAGCCGCACCGCGGGCCGGGCGCGCACGTCCCGGTCCCGCTGGCCTACGACGGCCCGCTGCGGTCCCGGCTGAACGCCCTGCGCGAACTCGTGGGGCTCTCCCGTACCCGGCTGGACAGTCACACGCTCGCCGAGGCGGGCCGGGTCCTGAACGAGGCGTCCGCCCGCCGCAAGCTCTCCGGCCGGCACACCGTCGTCGCCCTGGCCGGCGCCACCGGCAGCGGCAAGTCCCAGCTGTTCAACGCGCTCGCCGGAGTGCCCATCTCGGAGACCGGCGTGCGCCGTCCGACCACCGCCGCGCCCATCGCGTGCAGTTGGAGCGACGGCGCGGCGACCCTCATCGACCGGCTGGGCATCCCGGGCCGGCTGCGCCGCCGCCCCCTGCACAGCCCGGACAACGAGGGGCAGCTGCGCGGGCTGGTCCTCGTCGACCTGCCCGACCACGACTCCGCCGCCGTGCAGCACCGCGAACAGGTCGACCGGATCCTGAAGCTCGTCGACGCGGTGATCTGGGTGGTGGACCCCGAGAAGTACGCCGACGCCATGCTGCACGAGCGCTACCTGCGGCCGATGGCCGGGCACGCGGAGGTCATGTTCATCGTCCTCAACCAGGTGGACCGGCTGCCCGGGGACGCCGCCGACCAGGTGCTGGACGACCTGCGGCGGCTGCTGGACGAGGACGGCATCGCGCTCGGCGAGCACGGCGAGCCGGGCGCCACCGTGCTCGCGCTGTCCGCGCTCACCGGCGAGGGCGTCGGCGAACTGCGCGAGACCCTCGGCCAGTTCGTGGCGGAGCGCGGTGCGGCGGCCCGCCGGGTGGCGGCCGACCTGGACGCCGCCGCGACCGGGCTGCGGCCCGTGTACGCCACCGGGCGGCGGGCCGGCCTCACCGAGGAGGCGCGCGAGGAGTTCGCCGCGCGGCTGGCGGACGCGGTGGGCGCCACCGCGGCGGGCGAGGCCGCCGAACGGGCCTGGCTGCGCAACGCCAACCGCGCCTGCGGCACGCCCTGGCTGCGGCTGTGGCGCTGGTACCAGGGCCGCGGCGAGGCCACGACGGGCCGGCACGCGGTCCGTACCCAGGCCGACGAGGAGGCGACGGCCCGGCAGCGGGTGGAACAGGCGGTCCGGACGGTCTCCGACCGGGCCTCCGCCGGGCTGCCCGCGCCGTGGGCGCAGGCGGTGCGCGAGGCGGCCGTACGCGGCTCGCACGGGCTGTCGGAGGCGCTGGACGCCCTGGCGGCACGGGCCGGGCTGCCCCCGGGCCGCCCGCCGCGGCCGGGCTGGTGGCCGGTGGCGGTGCTGGTCCAGGCGGCGATGACGCTGGTGCAGATCGTGGGCGGCGGGTGGCTCGCCGGGCAGATCGCCGGGCTGATGGCGCCCAACCTGGGCGTCCCGGTGCTGCTGATGGTGTGCGGGATCGTCGGCGGGCCGCTGGTGGAGTGGGGGTGCCGGATCGCGGCCCGGGGTCCCGCCCGGCGCTACGGCCAGGATGCGGAGCGGCGCCTGCGGGAGGCGGCGGCGAGCTGCGGCCGGGCCCGGGTGCTCGATCCGGTGGCGGCGGAGCTGCTGCGGTACCGGGAGGTGCGGGAGCAGTACGGGAAGGTCGCCCGGAGCGGGGCCGGGGTGGTGTGAGCGGGCCGGGCGGGCGGAGGGGGGCTCGGAGAGCCGGGGTCCGCCGGCGGTTCGGGGGAGTGGGTCCCGGGTGGAGCCGGAACCTGTTGGGCGGGCCGGGGAAGTGACCAGGGGTTTCACCCGCGCGGGTGACGGAGTTGTCCACAGGCGGGCGGCCGTCCACAGCGCTCGGCGGGCCCGGCCCGGCGGAGGCAGTCTGAGGCCACGGCGATCGCAGGGCGGTCCGGCCGCACAGGCGGCGGGCGGTTGCGGCGATCGGCGGGACGTGCGGGCGCGTACGGCAGTCGTACGCGCCGGCACGGCAGACGCAGTCGTACGGGACGGGCCCGTACGCGTGTCCGCCCGGCCGGAGCGCGCGGGCGGGGGAGGGGAGCGAGACATGAACGAGACCATCGTCTGCGTGGTGGGCAACGTGGCGACCCAGCCGGTCTACCGCGAGTCGGCGGCGGGTCCGTCGGCCCGGTTCCGGCTGGCGGTGACCGCGCGCTACTGGGACCGGGAGAAGAGCGCCTGGACGGACGGGCACACCAACTTCTTCACGGTGTGGGCCAACCGCCAGCTCGCGGTCAACGTGGCCGCGTGCGTGGAGGTGGGCCAGCCGGTCGTCGTGCAGGGCCGGCTGAAGGTGCGCACGGAGACACGGGAGGGGCAGCAGCCGTGGGCCTCCGCCGACATCGACGCCGTGGCGTTGGGCCACGACCTGACGCGCGGTACGGCACTGTTCCAGCGCGCGGCCCGGCCCGACGCACCGCCCGCGGCGACCCGCCCGGAGCCGGACTGGGAGACACCGCGCCCACCGGACCCCGGTGACGAACAGACCGGCCAACAGGCTGCGGAACCCGTACCGGTGACGTAGCGTCACGCGCTGCCGCCGCCGATGTGTGCGCCCGGCCGCCGGAACCGTTTCCGCCACTTGCCGGATGGCCTGAACACGCCGTAGGGGCAGTGGATTTGTCGATATGGCCGGCCCCTGGAAGGGCTCGGCGATAACGATTACGGATCGGATCGGCCATCGGATGATCAGACCGACGGGTCGGCCTCCCAGTGATCCATAGGATGCCGGGCGTGCCCCTAGGGGCTGCCGATTTCTGCTGGTGGGACCGTCCCCCACGTCCAACGGGTCCTGCTCGAAGGGGAATTCTGTGCTTGCTGCGCTCTCTGGGCTGTGCCGGTCCACCGGAACCGCCCGCCTGGCCGCCGCCGCCACGGTGTCCGGCCTCATGGCGGCCGGCGTGCTGTCCGGCGCCGGTACGGCGGTGGCCGCCGAGGCACCGCGGACCGGGGGCGGGGCGACGGCCACCAACAACGGCCTGAAGACCTACGGCGAGGCCGTGATCCACGAGGACGGCGGGGACCTGCGGGTCTCGGCGGGCCTGTTCGAGATGTCCGTGGACGGCGGCGGCACCCTCCAGACGTACTCCGTCGACCTGCACAACCCGACCCAGCGGGACGCCCGGTACCAGGAGACGTCCTGGAACGGCACCTCGCTGGGCACCAACAAGGACGCGGGCCGGATCCGCTGGATACTCCAGCACTCCTACCCCCAGGTCAACGATCTCGCCGCGCTGGCCCGGAAGGCGGGCACGCGCGGACTGACCGAGCAGGACGCGGCGGCCGGCACCCAGGTGGCCATCTGGCGCTACTCCGACGGCGCCGACGTCGACGCCCTCGACCCGCAGGCCGAGAAGCTCGCCGACTACCTCCACAGGAGGGCCCGGGGCGTCGCCGAACCACGGGCCTCGCTCACCCTGGACCCGCCCGCGGTCGCCGGCCGGCCGGGCGAACGGCTCGGCCCGGTCACCGTGCACACCGGCGCGAACGCGGTCACGGTGAGCCCGCCGGCGGACGCGGCCACCAGCGGCGTGCGGATCGTCGACAAGCACGGCAAGCCGATCACCTCGGCGAGGGACGGCAGCCCGCTGTACTTCGACGTCCCCGAGGACGCGGCGGACAGCACGGCCGAGCTGACCGTGCAGGCGTCCACGACCGTGCCGGTGGGCCGGGCCTTCGCCTCCGAGAGCCGCAGCCAGACCCAGATCCTGGCCGGTTCCAGCGAGTCCACCGTCTCCGCCACCGCGACGGCCGACTGGGCCGCCGAGGGCGCGATACCGGCGGTGTCGGCCCGCGAGAACTGCGCCAGGAGCGGGGTGGACATCACCGCGGTCAACAAGGGCGACCAGCCGTTCAGGTTCCAGCTGATGGGTGCCGTCCACACGATCCCCGCGGGCACGACCCGCACGGTGACCGTGCCGCTCCAGGAGGACCAGGCCTACGACTTCACGATCACCGGCCCCCACGGTCCCAGCCGCCGCTTCACCGGCGTCCTGGACTGCAAGACCCAGGGCGCGCTCACGACCCAGACGGCCCGGCTCCCCAACGAGCCCGGCCCGGCCTCGGTCGGCGGCAACGCCGTGGACACCACCGACCTGGCCGCGACCGGCGGCTCCGCCATCACCCCCCTGATCGCCGGAGTGGCCATCGGCCTGGTCGTGATCGGCGGCGCGGTCCTGGTCGTCCTGCGCAGGAAGGACACGACACCGGAGGCGTGAGGGAGGGGACCGGCGGAGGGTGCCGGGCGGGAACCGGCCCCTTGAGCCCGGGTGGTGGTGAGCCTGGGTGGCCGTGAGTCCGGGTGCCCGTGAGTCCCGCTGGTCATGAGCCCGGGTGGTCATGAGCCCGGGTGGTCATGAGCCCGGGTGGTCATGAGCCCGGCCGCCGGGATCCCGGGGTGCGGGATCGAAGCGGCCGGGACCCCGGACGCGGACGCGGGGGACCCGGTGCGTACGGGATCCCGGTGCGTCCTCCCCTCAGCAGCCGATCGGTGACGAGCCGGCGGCCACGTCGTCGAACCACAGGGTGTCGTCGCCGGTGCCGTAGCTCTCCCAGCCCAGCCGCAGCGCGGTCGGCCGGGGCGGAGTGGTCCGAGAGAGCCACTGCTGGTCGACGTCCTGGGTGGGTACGCCGTCGGCGTGCAGGCCGGGCACCTGCTGGTCGCCCAGCCAGGTGTCCAGCTTGGGCGCGGAGGTGTCGATGGCGAACCGCAGGCACTGCCAACTGCCCGTCGGCAGCGGCTTGCTCAGCGCCACCCCGGCCGGGCTCTGCGCGGGGAGCGTGGCGTCGTCGCTCTCCCGGTTCCACTGCAGGGCGCCGTTCTGGCCGCCGACCCTGAGCGCCCGGCCGCCCTGGGAGCTGTCGGGCATCGAGACGAAGGTGACGTGGGAGGAGGGGAGCGCGGTGGTGTGCCGCACCCACATGCGGACGTAGAGCACCGGGCCGGCCGTCGACAGGTCGGTGGTGGCGGCGACAAAGGCGTGGTTGCAGTAGCCGGCCCGGCCGTCCACCCGGATCGACCTGGTGCCGCTGTGCGCGACGGCCGTGTCGACGGTGGCCGTGCCCGTGCCCTGGCAGTCGGGCGCGGTGAAGCGCCAGGCGCCGGACGGGGAGGTGCCGGACTGGTCCTCGAAGTCGGCGCACAGGACGGTGCCGCCGCAGCCGGCCGGCGGCTGGGTGGGCGGCGGGGTGCCCGGTGTGGTGGGCGGTGTGGTCGGCGGCTCGGTGGCGTCACCGCCACAGGAGACGCCGTTGAGGCTGAAATCGGTGGGCGCGGGGTCGGCGGACTGCCAGGTGCCCTGGACCCCGAAGTCGGCGGCGGCGCCGCTCGGCAGGGCGGCGTTCCAGTCCGTGCCGGCGGCGGTCACGGAGCGGCCGGTCTGGGTGACGGTGGCGTTCCAGGCGGAGGTGACGTGCTGGTCGCCGCCGTAGGCCCAGGTGAGCCGCCAGGCGCTCAGGGCGGGGCCGAGGTTGGTGACGCGAACCTGGGCGGTGTAGCCGCCGGACCACTCGTTGACGGTGTAGTCGACCTTGCATACGGCGGCGGTTCCGGTGCCGGCGCCATTGGCGGGCGCCGCGACCAGGAGGGACACCGCCAGCCCGATCAGGGCCACGGCTGCCGTCAAGGGTCCGCGCACCCATCGAGGGCACCGCGCGGGCAGTAGGGGCATTGCTCCTCCTGGGGAGGTGGGGAGGTGGGGAGGTGGGGAGGTGGGGAGGTGGGGAGGTGGGGAGGTGGGGAGGTGGGGAGGTGGGGGCGAGGGCGGGAGGGGGTGGGGGACGGGGGCGGGAGAAGAGGAAGAGAGGAGAGGAAGAGAGGAGAGGGCTCCCATGCTGGGAGCGCTCCCAAGTAGAGGGCTGGACGCGGCCCGGTCGGCGCCGGGCCGCGCCGGTGAGCGGTGAGGCCGGTTGGGGCCCTGGGTCAGCGGAAGTTCACGTCACTGCACAGGAAGTAGGTCTGGTCCATGTGCGAGGCCTGCCAGATGGTGTAGACGACGTGGCGGCCGGTGTAGCCGGAGGTGCTCACGGGGATCGAGTAGTTCTGGCTGGGTGCGTACCTGCCGGTCTTGGTGACGAGTTGCAGGTCCTGCCAGGTCAGCGGCTGGGTGGTGGGGTCGAAGCCTTGCCGGGTGACGTAGACCAGGAAGTAGTCGGCGCCGTGGCTGGCCTGGTCGTACAGCTTCACGGTGAAGTCGGAGCCGATGTCGGTGGTCTTCCAGGGGCCGACGGCGTCGAGGGCGTTGTAGCGGCCGCTTTCGGTCTGGCCGCCGCTGCACAGCTGCCCGTTGGGGATGACGGCCTGGAAGTTGCCGGCGGAACCGTTGCGGTACAGGCCGTTCCAGTTCCACATCGCGTTGGGGTTGGCCTGCCAGGCCTGCCAGCACATGGGGTCCTGCTGGGCCATCGCCGGGTTCTGGAAGTCGCTGCCCCAGCGCTGCCAGCAGCCGTAGTTGCGGGAGGCGGGGTCGATCACCGAACCGTGCGCGGAGGCGGTGCCGCCCCAGGTGATCAGGCTGATCAGTACGCCGACGAGGGTGCCCAGGATGAGCGTCAGCCGGCGGACGGTGTGGCGAGGTGCATGCTCATGACAATGCATTGCGGGTTTCTTCCTGTGGGGGACGTCTTCACTGCGCGGGTCGCAGGAGGCGTGGGAGCGCTCCCGCGCCTCCAGGCTGCGCGGCCGGGAACGAGGGGGCAACGCTTCGTTTCCGCCAAACCTGAAGGCTCGTCCCCTGGGCCAAGCTTCGACAAATGGCACTGAACCTCACACCGCTTTTCCCTGCCGGACGCACGCAAGCCGTCGGTGACCCCTTGGGGGAGGCGAGTGGCGAATTCGCTTCGCTCGGGAGGAGGACCCACCCCAGGGGGATGCCGAGGATTCCGAGTCGGTGCGGCCCGTCCGCCCGGTGGGCGCCGTCGGTGCGGTGGCCGGTTCCCGGTGATCAACGCCCGGTCGTCGCTGGGCGCGCGAGGCCGCGCGAGGCCACCCGACGGTGCCCGGCAAGGGGAGCCGAGCCGCCGTCGCCTCCAGTGAAGCCCCAGGTCGCAGCCCCCGAAGCAGGCGGGTTAACACCCAAGGCTGGCGTTCAGGCAAGATGGGGTGTATCTGCCCACTGCCAGATTTCAAGCTGCCGGACGGTTTCTCTTGGCTGAGTTCATTTACACCATGCGCAAGGCGCGCAAGGCGCACGGCGACAAGGTGATCCTCGACGACGTCACCCTGAACTTCCTCCCCGGGGCGAAGATCGGCGTCGTCGGCCCGAACGGTGCCGGTAAGTCGACCGTGCTGAAGATCATGGCGGGGCTGGAGCAGCCGTCCAACGGCGACGCCTTCCTCTCGCCCGGCTACAGCGTCGGCATCCTGCTCCAGGAGCCCCCGCTGAGCGAGGACAAGACCGTCCTGGAGAACGTCCAGGAGGGTGTCGCCGAGATCAAGGGCAAGCTCGACCGGTTCAACGAGATCGCCGAGCTGATGGCGACCGACTACTCCGACGCGCTGCTCGACGAGATGGGCAAGCTCCAGGAGGAGCTGGACCACGCCAACGCCTGGGACCTCGACGCCCAGCTCGAGCAGGCCATGGACGCCCTCGGGTGCCCGCCCGGCGACTGGCCCGTCACGAACCTCTCCGGTGGCGAGAAGCGCCGTGTCGCGCTCTGCAAGCTGCTGCTGGAGCAGCCCGACCTGCTGCTCCTCGACGAGCCCACCAACCACCTCGACGCCGAGTCGGTGAACTGGCTGGAGCAGCACCTGGCCAAGTACCCGGGCACCGTCGTCGCCGTCACCCACGACCGGTACTTCCTGGACAACGTCGCCGGGTGGATCTGCGAGGTGGACCGCGGCCGCCTCCACGGCTACGAGGGCAACTACTCCAAGTACCTGGAGACCAAGGCCGCCCGTCTGAAGGTCGAGGGCCAGAAGGACGCCAAGCGGCAGAAGCGGCTCAAGGAAGAGCTGGAGTGGGTCCGCTCCAACGCCAAGGGGCGCCAGGCCAAGTCCAAGGCCCGTCTCGCGCGGTACGAGGAGATGGCCGCCGAGGCCGACAAGATGCGGAAGCTGGACTTCGAGGAGATCCAGATCCCGCCGGGCCCGCGCCTCGGCAACGTCGTGGTCGAGGTCAACGACCTGCACAAGGCCTTCGGGGACAAGGTCCTCGTCGACGGGCTGTCCTTCACGCTGCCGCGCAACGGCATCGTCGGTGTCATCGGCCCGAACGGCGCCGGCAAGACCACGCTGTTCAAGATGATCCAGGGCCTGGAGACCCCGGACTCCGGTGACATCAAGGTCGGCGACACCGTCAAGATCTCCTACGTCGACCAGAGCCGCGAGAACATCGACCCGAAGAAGACGCTGTGGGAGGTCGTGTCCGACGGGCTCGACTACATCAACGTCGGCCAGGTCGAGATGCCGAGCCGCGCCTACGTCTCCGCATTCGGCTTCAAGGGCCCGGACCAGCAGAAGCCGGCCGGGGTCCTCTCCGGCGGTGAGCGCAACCGGCTCAACCTGGCGCTCACCCTGAAGCAGGGCGGCAACCTGCTGCTCCTCGACGAGCCCACCAACGACCTCGACGTCGAGACGCTCTCCAGCCTGGAGAACGCCCTGCTGGACTTCCCCGGCTGCGCCGTCGTCGTCTCCCACGACCGCTGGTTCCTCGACCGCGTCGCGACGCACATCCTCGCCTACGAGGGCGAGTCGAACTGGTTCTGGTTCGAGGGCAACTTCGAGTCGTACGAGAAGAACAAGATCGAGCGGCTGGGTGCGGACGCCGCGCGTCCGCACCGGGCCACCTACAAGAAGCTGACCCGGGGCTGATCGGTCTTGCGCCACATCTACCGCTGCCCGCTGCGCTGGGCGGACATGGACGCGTACGGCCACGTCAACAACGTGGTGTTCCTCCGCTATCTGGAGGAGGCCCGGATCGACTTCCTGTTCCGCCCGGACAAGGACTTCAAGCAGGGGTCCGTGGTGGCGCGCCACGAGATCGACTACAAGCGGCAGCTCCTCCACCGGCACGAGCCGGTGACCATCGAGCTGTGGGTCAGCGAGATCAGGGCCGCCTCCTTCACCCTCGCCTACGAGGTGAAGGACGGCGATCTCGTCTACGCCCGGGCCTCGACGGTCATCGTCCCGTTCGACTTCGCCGCCCAGCGCCCGCGGCGGATCACCGCGGAGGAGCGTGACTTCCTCCAGGAGTACACGGACGGCGGCGAGGAGGCCGCGGAGGCCGAGGGGGAGGCCGTCGCCGCATGACGGTGCTGCACCTGGCCGACGAGACGGAGGCGGCGGACCTCGCCGCCTTCCTCTCCCGGCTGCTCCACTACGACCGTGGGGCCGCGGTGCGCCTCCAGGCGGCCGGTACCGCGCTCGCCGTCTTCGGCCGGCCGCCCTCCTTCGAGGTGCTGGCCGTGCGCGCGGTGCGGCTCGCGAAGCCGTACGAGCACGGGCTCGACGTCGCCCTCGACACCACCGTTTCCGCAGGCGAACTCCTGGAGTCGGTGGACGAGCGGGCGGCCACCGCCGCCGTGCCGGCGGCGGTCACCGGACCGCCGTGGGCCGGGGTGCTGCCCCCGCGCGCCGGCTGGCGGCCCAAACCGGGGCTGCCCGCGCCGGACGCGCTGCGCGCCACCGTCGCCGCCGCGGTGGCCGAGTTCCGTTCCCGCACCGGGGAACTGGCGCCCGAGGCCCGTACCCGCGCGGAGCTGGACCGGATCGGGCGGGACATCTGGTCCCGGCGGATCGGGGACACCGGGCTGCCGGTGCGGGCCGTGCACGCGGCCCAGTCCCTGGGCTTCCTCAGGCCCGGCACCGGAGCCGGCGACACCGGGCTGTTCTCCTCGGGGTCCTGGCTGCGGCTGCGGACGCCGTACGGCTCGGTGGCCGTACGGCAGGCGGGCCCGCTCGGAGCCCTCGGGGTCAGCGTCCGCTGACCCCCGGCCCCCGGCCCCCGGCCCCCGGCCCCGGTCCCTGGCCGCCGTGGCGTCAGTCGGGGGTGTTCACCATCGACGCGGCGGCGTACGTCAGGTAGTTCCACAGCGTCCGCTCGTGCTCCTCGGACAGCCCGAGGTCGTCCACGGCCGCCCGCATGTGCTTCAGCCAGGCGTCGTGCGCCGCCCGGTCCACGGTGAACGGCGCGTGCCGCATGCGCAGCCGGGGGTGGCCGCGGTTGTCGCTGTAGGTCGTGGGGCCGCCCCAGTACTGCATCAGGAACAGGACCAGCCGCTCCTCGGCCGGGCCCAGGTCCTCCTCCGGGTACATCGGCCGCAGGAGCGGGTCCTCGGCGACCCCCTCGTAGAAACGGTGGACGAGCCGGCGGAAGGTCTCCTCCCCGCCGACCTGCTCGTAGAAGGTCTGCTCCTGAAGCGTGCCGCGCCGAATCTCATTCACCCGTCCATCGTCTCAGACGCGGTGACCCAGGACCGAAGACTTAGGACCGCCCCGGGCGGGGGCCGCCCGCCCCTACTGTGGACGCATGGGCGCCTACGACACCGAGACCGAGGCCCTCGCCGACGCGGCGCGGGCCGAGCTGGTGCGGGAGATCGACGCCGACGGCGCCTGGGCCGGGGACCCGGTGTGGCGGGAGGCGTTCGCGGCGGTGCCCCGGCACCTGTTCGTGCCGTACTACTACGTCCCCGGGCCGCGCGGTTACGAACGCCGCTGGGGCGAGAGCCCCGGCCCGGCGGCCCGGGAGCGCTGGGTGCGCGGCGCCTACGCGGACCTGCCGCTGGCCACCCGGCTGCGCGACGGCGAGCTGGTCTCCTCCAGCAGCCAGCCCTCCCTGATGGCCCGGATGCTGGTCGCCCTGCGGGTCGAGGACGGCCACCGGGTGCTGGAGGTGGGCGCCGGCACCGGCTACAACGCGGCCCTGCTCGCCCACCGGCTCGGCGCCGACGACCTGGTGACCACCGTCGACCTGGACCCGGAGATCACCGAGTCGGCCCGGCGGCACCTCGCGGCGGCCGGCTTCCGGCCCGCCGTCGTCACCGGCGACGGCGCGCGCGGGGTGCCCGAACGCGCCCCCTACGACCGGATCATCGCCACCTGCGAGCTGTGCACGGTGCCGCGCGCCTGGCTCGCCCAGTGCCGCCCGGGCGCGCGCGTGCTCACCCCGCTCGGCACCGGCCTGCTCGCCCTGACCGTGCGGGACGCCGGGCACGCCGAGGGACGCTTCCTGCCCGGGGCCGTCTTCTTCGTACCGCTGCGCGGCCAGGGCGGGGCGGCGCCCGGCAGCGTCGGCCTGGCCGGACTGCCCGCCCGGGCCCGCGAGCAGGAGCCGTTCCGCTTCCTGCTCGCGCTGAGCCGGGGCGCCCTCGATCCCCTGGACGCCTACGCGCTGTGGGAGCGCGAGGGCGAGCCCGGCCACGGCCGCTACGGCGTCACCGTCCGCGGCGAGCACGCCTGGGCCTGGCTGGACGACCCGGAGGGGCCGTACGCCTGGCCGCTGCGCTGAGCGTCAGCCCCGGCGGACGGTGATCGTCGTCCAGGCGCCCACGTGCACCCGGTCGCCGTCCTGGAGCGGGACCGGCACGAACGGCTGGATCGGCTCCTCGGACATGTTGACCGTGGTGCCGTTGGTCGAGTTCTGGTCGACGACCGCCCAGCTGCCGTCCTGCTGCTGCACCAGCATCGCGTGCTGGTGCGAGACGCCCGGGTCCTCCGGCGGCACCGACAGGTCGATGTCCGGGGTGTCGCCGGTGGAGTGCCGGCGGCGCCCGATGGTCACCTGGTTGCCGGTGAGCGTGCGCTGCTGCTCGGGCGAGTACGCGGGCAGGTTCAGGCCCGCGGCCTCGGGGCCGGAGCGCTGCATCATCGCCATGAAGTACTCGCGGTCCGGACCGATGGTCGCGGTCCAGGTGGCCGGGCCCCTGTTCTGGGGCTGCTGCGGGGCCTGGGGCGGCTGTGAGCCCTGGGGCGCCTGCGGGAAGCCGCCGGGGCCGCCCGGTCCGCCCGGGCCCGCGTGCCCGCCCGGTCCGGGCGGTGCCTGGGTGGCGCCGGGGTGCGGGTAGCCGTAGCCGCCGCCCTGGCCACCGGGGTCCTGGCCCGGTCCGCCGGACGAGGGCGGAGAGATCACCCAGTCGTCCTCACCGGCCGGGGGCCGGCGGTTCCCGCGCGGGAACGCGGGCGGGGCCGGGGCCCCGGCCTGCTGGAACGCCTGCGGAGCACCACCGGGACCGCCGGGACCGGCGGGCGGCGTCGGTCCCGGCGGCGGCGGAACGGGCCGCGAGGGGTCGCCGCCGAAGCCGGCCGGGCCGGGTCCGCCGGGACCGACGGGGCCACCGGGACGGGGACCGCCGGGGCCCTGCCCCGGACCTCCGCCGAAGCCTGACGGGCCGCCGGAGCCGGGCCCTTGGCCCTGACCCTGGCCCGGACCTGCGCCGAAGCCGGACGGCGGACCGGAGGGGCCGCCGGCGCCGGGCCCCTGACCGAAACCGGACGGACCGCCGGAACCGGGACCCTGGCCCGGACCCCCGCCGAAGCCGGACGGCGGACCCGGGGGACGACCGGCACCAGGGCCGCCGGGACCGCCGGGACCGGGGCCGCCAGGGCCGCCGTGACCGCCAGGACCGTTGGGCCCGCCGGGAGCCTGGCCCCTGCCCTGCCCCTGGCCCGGGAACCCGCCCGGACCGGACGCGCCACCCGCACCGGGACCACCGGGGCCGCCATGACCACCGGGACCGCCATGACCACCGGGGCCGCCGGGTCCCTGGCCGAAGCCCTGCGGGGGCGTGGGCGGGCGGTGGCCGCCGGGGGCGAAGGGGGGTGCGCCCGCGGGGCCGGGGGGTGCCGGCGGGGCGGACGGGGAGCGGTCGGCGCCGAACGGGGTCGGGCCCGACGGCTCGCTGCCGAAGGACGGGATCGGCTCGGCGGGCCGGTTCACCTGCGAGGGCCGCGAGCCCTGGTACTCGTACCCGTCACCGCCGCCGTACGTCGTGCTCGGCGGCTGGAACCGCGGCTGCGGCGGGCGCGGGGCGGCCGGGGTGTACGAGGTCGCCGTGTTGGTCAGGAAGTTCCACCGGCACTCCTCGCAGAAGGGCGCGCCGCCCTCGCGGGGGGTGCGGCACTGCGGGCACAGCTCCGCTTCGGAGCCGGCCGCGGCCGGGCCGGGCCGGGCGCCGGCACCCGCGGGCGGCGGGAAGCCGTAGCCGCCGGCGCCCGGGGGCGGCGGCGGGGGCGGAGGTACGGCACCGGCCATGCGGTGACCGCAGACCTCGCACCAGTCGTCGGAACCCGACTGGTGTCCGTTCGGGCAGGTCGGCATGTCGGTGCTTCCCCTTCTCCTGAAGGTCCGTTCTCGGTGCCCGCCGGTTGCGGCGGGGTCACTTCTTTACACGAACAGTCTTTGTGGACCGGGTCTCCAGAGTCATCTCGTCGGCCTCCGCGACCCTCGTCTTCAACCGCACAGTACCTGTCGAGGCGTCGACCACGTCCACCACCTTCGCAAGCAGTTTCGCAGTATCCGCGTTCCCCGAGGCGTTCGCGAGCTGAACGGCACGGCCCAGTTTGGCCGTTGCTCCATCGATATCGCCCGCTTTGCGAAGATCGATGCCTTGTCGGATGGCCTGTGCCAGTTCGGCCTGCCCGGTGTAGTGGGCGACTTGGGGGCTCATGGCGGTGGAGGCGGCCACGTCGTCGGTCCACACGGCCCGTACGAGGCCCTGCGCGCCCAGGTCCCGTACCGTTTTGTCCGGTTGCGGGACCACCAGGGAGATCCGGGCGGCCAGCATCTCCAGGCCCAGCCCGGCCGGCGGGACCGTCACGCACAGGTGGTAGTCGCGGGACTCTTCGCCCCAGGAGCCGGTCGGGTAGTCCCCGGCGCGCGGCCCGGCCTCGGTGCGCCGTTCGGTCAAGTCCTCGACGGCGGGCGCGACTTGCTTGACGAACCGGATGGCCGCCCCGACCGGTGTCCACACCCGCAGCGCGACGTCGGCGACCTCCTTGCCCATCGCCGTCTCCATCATGTCCGTGAAGTCGGCGGCGAGGCGGGCCGGGTCGGCGACGATGTCGGCGGTGCCGAGCAGAGCCGAGGCGATGCCTGTGACTTCTTTCACGTCCCAGTCGGTGCCCACCCCCCGGGCGTCGCAGGTGAACCGGCCCGCGCAGGCGTCCAGGGTGGCCCGCAGGTCGTCGGGCGACTCGTGTTCGTTGCGGCCGTCGGTGAGCAGGATGCCGTGGCGGATCGTGACGTCCGCCGAGGACAGCAGCCGGTCGGCGAGCCGCAGCCAGGTGCCGATGGCCGTGCCGCCGCCCGCGCGCAGCCGGCGCAGCGCCTGCCTTGCCTGCCCGCGGGTGGTGGCGTCGGCGACCGCGAGCCGCCCGCCGCCCGGGTAGATCTCCTCGGCGACATGGGTGCCGCCGATCACCGCGAAGCGGGTGCCGTCGCGCAGGGTGTCGATGGCGGCGGCCGTGGCGTCCCGGGCACCGCGCATCTTGGCCGGCGGGTAGTCCATGGAGCCCGAGCAGTCGACCATGACCGCCACCGCGGCGGAGGGCGCGCGCACCGGCGCGGACGCGGTGCCGCCGCCGGCCGCGGTCACCGTCACGATGGCGTCGACCTCGCTGCCGCCCTCGGGCAGGTACTCGTTCTGATAGACGTCCACCGAGAACCGCGGCGCGTCCGGCTTCGCGAAACTGGCCATGCTGTGACGCATCCCCCTCAAGCGCCCCGCCCGGGCGAGGCGCCGGCCGTGGGCGGCCCGGTCCCCTCCGGTCCGCCCCTGCTTCCCCGTGCCGTGGTCCCGTCGGACACGGCCTTCAGGCCGATCCTGCCCCCTGCGGCGGCGCGGGGAACGGCAGTACCGCCACTGTTACGTTGTCGTGGCCCCCGCCGTCCAGGGCGTGCCCGACCAGCACCCGGGCGCCGTGCAGCGGGCGGGCCGCCGCGTCCGGCGGGACGACCTCGGACATCTCCTCGGCCGTCTCGGCGTAGTTCCACAGCCCGTCGGTGCACACCACCACCGCGCCGGGCCGGTCCGGGCGGAAGGAGGCGGTGTGCGGCTCCAGTTCGTAGGCGTCGGCGCCGAGCCAGCCGGTGATGGCGTGGGCGCGCTCGTCGGCGTACGCCTCGGCCTCGCTCATCAGTCCGGCGGCGACCATCTGCGCGGCCCAGGAGTCGTCCTCGGTGAGCCGGGCGGGCGGCGCGGCGCGGTCGGTGGGCACCCAGTAGACCCGGCTGTCGCCGACCCAGCCGACGACCAGCAGCCCGGAGGTGACCACCGCGCCGACGATCGTGCAGGCCGGCGCGTTCTGGTGCGGGGCGTGCTCGCGGGCCGTGGCGGGCTCGTCGGCGAGCGCGTTGACGGCCTGCGCGGCGGCGACGATCGCCTCGTGCATCGCCGTCTGCGGGTGGGTGCCGCGCGGCAGCGCGGCCAGCAGGGTGTCGCCGGCCGCCCGGGAGGCGGCCAGGGATGCCTCGTCGGGGCGGGTCGCGGAGGACACGCCGTCGCAGACGACCGCCAGCGCCGCCGGGGTGCCGTCCGGCAGCGTGGTGTGGCCGACCGCGAAGGCGTCCTCGTTGCGGTGGTGGCGCAGCCCGCGGTCGCTGACGGCCGCGACCGGGCCCGTCTCCCGCTCCAGGTGGTCGCGTTCGCGGGGCTGGGCGTGACCGCAGTTCTCGCAGTAGCCGTCGCCGTCCACCCGGCCGGTGCGGCAGGCCACGCACAGCCGTGCCGGGGCGGCGGGGGCGGCGGCCGGGGCGGCCAGCCGGGGGTCCGGTGCCTGCAACGGGTACTCCTCGGGCTCGTCCGGCCGGTCGAACCGGACCTCGGTGTCCGGCTGTCCGGCCCCGGGCGGCTGCCCGTGCGGCGGTGTTCCGCCCGCGCCGGCGCCCGCGGGCGCGGGCCGGTCCGTTGCGGCGCCGGGCGCGGCGGAGCCGGTCAGGGGGAGCGTCGGATGGTCCCGCGGCGGCGCGGGCGCCACCGAGAGGTCGTATCCGCACGCTCCGCAGAACAGGTCACCCGGCTCCACCGGCTCCGCGCAGCTCGGGCACTTCGGCAGTGCGGCCTGCCGGGGCATCTGCGACATCGACTTACACCCACGTCCGGGGGCGGTAACGGTTGGCCCGTTCCACCATCTCGATCCTCTCCTTGCCGCCGGGCGCCAGCCGGGCCAGCGCGCGGTAGGCGCGCTCCAGGCCGAAGCGCAGTCCCCGCTCGTCCAGACCGCTGCCCAGCAGCACCCGGCCCGCGGCGGCGGATCCGGCGCCCTGGCCCCCGGAGAGTACCCAGTCCAGCGCGCCGCCGAGTACTTCCGTCGCCAGCAGTTCACGCCGTGCCGGGTCCAGACCGTAGGCCCGGAGCGCCTCGACCTGCCCGGCGGCGGCCGTCAGGTCGTCCACGAACGGTATGTCACCGGGGCCCGGCACGCGTCCCCTCAGCCGGGCCCGGACGGCGGCGACCCGGGCGGCCGTGTAGTGGATGGAGGACTCCGGGACCGACTCCAGCGTCCGTACCGCGCCCTCCCGGTCCCCGGCCGCGAGCCGCACCCGGGCCAGCCCGAACGCGGCGCTCACGAAGCTCCGGTCGGTCGTCCACACCAGCCGGTAGTACTCGGCCGCGTTGTCCGGCTGGCCCAGCACCTCGGCGCACAGGCCGAGGGCCAGCTTGGGCGCGGCCTCGCCGGGAAAGGCGTCGTAGACCGCGTCGAAGGCCAGGGCGGCGCCCTCGAAGTCGCCGGTGACCAGCGCGGCCACGCCCCGGTGCCACACCACCCGCCAGTCGTCGGGCCGTTCCTCCTCCAGCTGCGCGAGGCTCGTCAGCGCGCCCTGCCGGTCACCGCTCTCCAGCCGGGCGCGGATCTGCCGCAGCCGGGTCTCCACGGTCTGCGCGGGCGCCGCGGCCAGCGCGCCGATCAGCTCGGCCGGGACGGAGGCCGGCAGGCCCGCGAGGAAACCGGCGCCCGGGTCGCCCGGGTCGACCAGCGGGAGCGGCAGGGCGAGCGCCGCGGCCCGGGTGTCCACCCGCCGGACGAGCGCCGCCGGGGGCGGCGCGGGCGCGGGGGCGCGCGCGGTGCGGACCGCGCGCGCCC
>NZ_JBVJOT010000065.1:0-17340 GCF_055583025.1 Streptomyces sp. NPDC104831 | reverse complement strand
AACAAGGGGGGGAGGGGGGGGGAGAACCTCATATTGGGTGCGCACCCCGGGGGGGGGGTGGGGGGGGGGGGGGGGGGGGGGGGGGGGCCGTCCCTCCCCCCCCCCCCCCCCCCCCCCAGCCGGGACACGTCCCCGTCCAGGCGGGGGAACAGCTCGGTGTCCGTGACCCGCACCTCGGGCCCGAACAGGGTGGACAGCGCCGGGCGGGGCTGCCCGGTCTGCAGCGCGACGACCTCGCGCAGCACGCCGGTCAGCTGCTCGGCCATCTCCTCGGCCGAGCCGAACCGGCGGTTCGGGTCGGGGTCGGTGGCGCGCACCAGCAGCCGGTAGAAGGACTCGTAGCGGCGGAACACCTCCAGGGTGTCCGGGTCGGGCAGCGAGTCGGCGTAGACGGTGGTGTAGCCCTGGAAGTCGAAGGTGAGCACCGCCAGGGTGCGGCCCACCGTGTACAGGTCGCTGGCCACCGACGGGCCGGTCTCGGCGACCTCGGGGGCCTGGTAGCCGACCGTGCCGTAGATCGCCGACTCCTCGTCGTCCACGCGGCGGACGGCGCCCATGTCGATCAGCTTGAGCTGGTCCTCGGTCTGGATGGCGTTGTCGACCTTGAAGTCGCAGTACAGCAGGTTCCTGCTGTGCAGGTGGCCGAGCGCCTCCAGGGCCTCGATGCCGTAGGCGCAGGCCTGTTCCACCGGCAGCGGGTCGCGGCGGCCGTCGGCGGCCCGGCGGGCGTTGGCGATCTCCTTCAGGGACTTGCCGCCGACGTACTCCATGACGATGTAGCCGTCGAGGGAGCCGGTGCGCGGGTCCAGGTGCTCCACGAAGTTGTAGATCCGCACGATGTTGGCGTGCTCGATCTCGGCGAGGAAGCGCCGCTCGGAGATCGCCGCGGCCATCGCGTCCTGGTCGCCGGTGTCCAGCAGGCCCTTGAGCACCACCCAGCGGTCGGAGACGGCCCGGTCCACGGCGAGGTAGATCCAGCCCAGCCCGCCGTGCGCGAGGCAGCCCGCGACCTCGTACTGGCCGTGCACGACGTCCCCGGCGCGCAGCTTGGGCACGAAGGAGTACGGGTGCCCGCACTTGGTGCAGAACCCTTCCGTGCGGCCCGGCCGGTCGCCGCGTGCCCGGCCCACCGGCGCCCCGCAGTCCGACCGGGAGCAGAACCGCTTGCGCTCGGGCACCTCAGGGCGTTCCAGCACCATCGCGCGCGGGTCGGGCCGCGGCACCTGCGGCACGGTCACCAGCCCGGCGCCCAGCCGCCCGCGCGCCGAGGCGGCGGAGGAGGAGCCCGAGCTGCGCACCGACACCGAGCGGCTCGTGGACCTCCCCGACACCGAACGGGACAGCCGCCCGGACACCGAGCGGCGCGAGCGCGAGGACTGCGACGACGTCCGCGCGCTGCCCGCGCCGCCGCTGTCGGCGGCCCCCCGGGCGATCCCGGTGGCCTGCGAGCCCACCATCCCCGCCCCCGAGGGGGCAGGGCCGGCCGACACCACCGGCGCCAGACCGCAGGTGTCGCAGTACAGCCCGCCGCCGACGTCCTCGTAGGCGCCGCCGCACCCCGGCCGCTGGCAGGTCTGTCCCGGCTGACTCATGACGCGTCCCCCTCGCGGTCCTGCGGTGCGCCCGCGCCGCCGAGCAGTTCGGCCGCCGCCCGCTGGTAGCGCAGCACCGCCTGTTCGGCCACGCGCAGGTCGCAGGGCGCGCTCCACAGCATGCGGCGGGCCGCGTCGTAGCGCTCCACCAGCAGCGGGTCCTCCGCCAGGCCGTGCCGGGCGACCTTCGCCTTGTAGGCGTCGAGCCGGCCGCGCAGCTCGGCGCGGACCGCCAGCGGCGCGGTGACCGCGGTCAGCGACTCGCGGGCGCGCAGCAGTTCCTCCTCGGCCTTCTCCTCCAGCGACTCCAGCAGCGGGGAGAGCCGGTGCCAGCGGCCCTGCCTGCGGTACTCGGCGGCGGTCGCCAGCTGTTCCTGGAGCGCGGTGGGCGGGCCGCCGACCACCGGCACCTCGGTGGCGGCGATCTTCGCCAGCACCTCGCCGCGCGCGGTCCGGGCCTCGGCGAGCGTGCGGTCCGCGCGGGAGAGCACGTCCCGCAGCCGGATCAGCCGCGCCTCGGCGTCCTGGCGCACGGTCAGCACCGCCTCGATCTCCCGGCGCACCTCCTCCAGGGCGCGGGCCGAGCGGTCGTACACCGTCGTGTCGGGGCGTCCGCCGCCGGGCGCCGAACTGCCCTCGGTGGGCACCCAGAACGCGAGCGGGTCGGCGACGACGTCCTCGCGCAGCCGGGTCAGGGTGCGGGTGATCCGCTCCAGGTCGTCGCCGGCCGGGTGCTCGCCCGGGCGCACCCCGACGGAGTGCGCGAGCTGCCGGGTGCGCTGGAGTTCCGCGGCGAGCAGGTCGATCCGCGCGGGCAGCGCCGACCACACCGCGTCGGCGGCGACGATCACGTCCAGGCTGGTCGCGTACAGCTCGTTCATCCGGTCCACCAGCGCCGGCAGCGTGAACGTCTCGCTGAGCCGGCCGCTGTCGCCGCCGGGGACGGTCACCGACTCCCCGCGCAGCAGCCCGGTCAGCTCCGCCAGGTCCTCGCGGCTGGACCAGCGGCGCCGGGCCCGGATCTCACGGGCGGTGCGCAGCGCGGCGGTGTAGGCGTCGAAGTACGCCCACAGCCGGGTGATCCGGGCCTCCGTGGCCTGCCAGCGCTCCCGGGTGACGCCGGTCAGCCCGGCGCCTTCGAGGAGTCTGCGGCCCGCGTGGTCCTGGAGGGCGAGCAGGGAGGTCTCGATCGCCTCGTGCTCCTGGCCGAGCCGCGCCAGCGCACGGTCCGCCTCGTCCCGGTCCATCACCGGCCCGGCGGGGTCCGTGACGCCCATCGATCACCTCTCGCTCGCAGTCTGTTCCGGTCGGGTGCGGCTCAACCGCCGCGCAGGTAGCGCGGGGCGGGCGGCTTCGACGCGGCCGGGTCCCTGCCCAGTGTGGCCGACAGCCAGTCGTCGTACGACTGCTGCCAGCCGTTCGCGCGATAGCCCACCAGGACGCGGTTGACCCGGCGTACCAGATCGTCGGCATCCTTCTTCATCGCCACGCCGTAGTACTCGGTCGTGAACGGCTTGCCCTTGAGTTCCACGGTCGGGTCCTGGGCGGCCTGGCTCGCGGCCAGCGCGCCGTCGGTCACCACGGCGTCCACCTCGCCGAGTTGCAGCCGCACCAGGCAGTCCAGCTGGCTGGGCACGGTGGTGGAGATGTCGGCGGAGGCGGGCAGCCGGCCCGCCTCGCGGTCGGCGTCCAGCTTGGCGTGGGCGGTCGAACCGGCGGCCGTGCACACCTTCTTGTGCGCGAGCGAGCCGTCGTAGCCCGTGACCGTCGAGGACTTGGGGGCGAGGACCTGCTGACCGGTGCGGAAGTAGGGCGCGGAGAAGGCGACCTGGCGCAGCCGGTCGCAGGTGATCGTCATCGTGCGGACGACCATGTCCACGCGGCCGTCCTGGATCGCCGGGATGCGCTGGTTGGTCGGGATGGCCTTGAACTGCACCGCGTCCCGGTCGCCGAGGATGTCCTCGGCGATGCGGTGCACGAGGTCGATGTCGAAGCCCTCCAGCCGGGCGCCCTCGGTGTTCGGGTTGCGGTAGCCCCAGCGGTAGCTGTTCTGGTCCACGCCGACGATCAGCTTGCGCTTGGCTCCCGTACGGGCCCGGATGGCGTCGATCGCCGGGCCGTCCGCGCCGGCCGGGGCGAGCGTCCGCTCGTGCGCCTCGGCGTCCACGCAGTCGCCGGTGCGGGCCTGTTCCCCGGCGGCGACCTTCTGCCCCGCCCGGTGCGGCTCGGCCGGCGCCCGCTGGGTGCACGGCAGCAGCAGGACGAACCCCAGCGCCAGCACGCACAGCACCGCCATCGTGGCGACTCCGCCCCAGCCCCGCAGGGAGGTCCGCGCACGGTTCGCGTTCATCGCCCCGCCCCCTGTCACCGGTACTCCGAAAGCCTGCGGCCTATGCCGGCGACGGCGCCGGCCGCGCCCAGCACCGCGAGGGCGGCGGCGCCCCCCGGCAGCCAGGCCAGCGCGTCCCGCCCGTCTTCGGCGTCCCGCCCGAACTCGGCGCGCTCGTGCGCGATGGCCCGCTCCAGGCCGCGGTCGACGCCGTCGAAGCACGCGGCGGTCGCGTCCTTCGCGCCGATCACCTTGTCCAGCGCCTGCTGGTAGTTGCCGTTCTCGTCCTCGGTGCGGGCCGCGGCGTGGCGCCGCTGCCAGACCGCCGTGTCGCCCTGTGCGGCCTCGACCGGGGCGGTGCCCTCCGGGTCGTCGGCGAGCCGCGCCGCCTCGGTCAGCGCCTTGCCGAGCACCGCCATGTCCTTGTCGAAGTCGTAGGAGTAGGCGTCGTACGTCTGTCCGGCCACGGTGACGGTCTCCGCGCCGCGCGCCACCAGGCTCAGGTTCTCGTTGCCGCGCGCCTTCAGGGCGGCGATCCGGGCGTCGTGCAGCACGTTGAGCGACCGGATGCCGTGCTCGTAGGAGCCGTCGAGCCCCGAGCGGGCCACGGCGTGGCCCACGACCAGCCACAGCAGCGCCGCCGTGGTCGCGGCGCTCGCGGCGACCAGGCCGCGGTTGAGGACGCGGTGGGTGCGCCGGTACAGGCGGTGCTGGGCCCAGCCGAGCGCGGCCAGGGCGAGCACGCCGAGCGCGATCGCCGCCCACGGGTACGGCGTCGCGTCGCCGTAGTCGGCGTCGAGCCGGCGGTTCTCCGTGGTGTAGAGCGCCTCGGCGGCCGGCAGCATCTGCTTCTGCATCTTCTCGTTGGCGTACCGCAGGTAGGCGCCGCCCACCGGGTAGCCCTGCCGGTTGTACGTCCGGGCCCGTTCCACGAGGCCCTTGTACTCGGGCAGCAGCCGGTTCAGCCGGGTGACGGTCGCCTCGGCCGCCGAGCCCGGTTCGGCGTTGGCGGCGGCGGTGACGAGCCCGGCGGCGGCCTCCCGGACGTCCTTCTCGTACTGCCGCCGGGAGGTGGGGTCCTCCTGCCCGCCGGCCAGGAACACGCTGGAGGCCGCGGTGTTGGCGTCGGCCAGCGAGCGGTAGATGCCTGCCGCGCCGAAGCTGAGCGGCTGGCTGCGGCGCAGCACGTCGTCGGCGGCGGCCGCGCGGGTGCTGGTCTGCCAGGCGGTGACCGCGCCGAACGCGAGGACCAGCAGGGCCAGTACGGCACCGATGATCCTGAGCCGCCCCGGTTCGGTGGTCGCGGCGGCCCGCGCCCGCTCGGCGCCCTCGGCGAAGGCGGTGCGCCGCGCGGGCGGCGGGGCAGGGGCGGCGGCGGGCGCGGTCCCGCCGCGGGGCTGGGCGGGGATGCCGGGGACACCGGCACCGCCGGCCGGCCCGGCCGGCGGTGCCGCGCTGCTCTTCGGCGGGTGTGTCACTCGACCTCCCCCATGGTCATCCGTTCGCCGCCCAGTATCACCGCCCGCCCTCTCGCGCGCACCGGGCTTCACTGGATCTTGATCGGATCGCGGCGGCCCGGGGGCGCGAGCCGGCGGACGCACCACCCCCCGGTAGGGAACACGGCGGTGACGGTGGATCGGTTCCCCCGGGGGACCGGTCAGGGGCGTTCCGTTTCCCAGTACCCGCGCGCCCGTTCGCCCGCCCGCGCCCCCGCGCCCAGGTGGTCCAGGCCCAGCAGGACCGCGCCGAGGACCGGGCGGGCCGTGACCACCCGGACGTCGGCCTTGGGGGCGCGCGCGGCCAGCAGGGCCCGCACGGCGTCGTCCAGCCGGCGGTGGCCGGCGGTGAGGACGCTGCCGCCGAGCAGTACCGGCGTCCGTTCGTCCAGCAGGTCCAGCCGGGACAGCGCGACCGTGGCCATCACCGTGATCTCCTCCGCGAGCCGCGTGACCAGCGCGCCCGCCACCCGGTCGCCGTCCGCCGCGGTGGCGAACAGCACCGGCGCCAGCTCGTGCCGCCGCTGGGGGGCGATGTGCTCCAGGTGCAGGGCCTCGATGAGCGCGTACATGGTGGGCAGCCCGAAGTGCGCGGGCAGGGTGCGCGCCAGCGCGGTCGGCTCGCCGCGGCCGTCCTCCGCGCGGGCCGCGTGCCACAGCGCCTCCTCCGCCATGCCCCAGCCGCCGCCCCAGTCACCGGAGATCCGGCCGATGGCCGGGAACCGGGCGGTGCGCCCGTCGGGCCGCATGCCCACGCAGTTGATGCCGGCCCCGCACACCACGGCCACCCCGCGCGGCTCGGCGACGCCCGCCCGCAGGATGGCGAAGGTGTCGTTGCGCACCTCCACCGACGCGCCCCACGCCCGGGCGCGCAGCGCGTTCGCCAGCCGTTCCTCCTCCACCGGCAGATCGGCGTTGGCCAGGCACGCCGACACGTGCGAGACGGACGTGACGCCCGCGTCCGCGAAGGCGCGCGCGACCGGCCCGGCGAGCGCGTCCACGGCCGCCGCCACGCCCACCGCGGGCGGGCGGAAGCCGCCGCCGCGGGCCGTGGCCAGCACCTCGCCGCCGGCGCCGACCACGGCCACGTCGGTCTTGCTGTTGCCCGCGTCGATGGCGAGAACCCTCGGGGACGGGGGTGCGGTCAGGCCCACGCCAGGTGCTCCCGGTTGTGCGCGACCAGCCGGTCGGCGAGGGCGTCGGCGTACGCGTGCTGCCCGATCAGGGGGTGCGCCAGCAGCGCGCGGAACACCCGGTCCCGGCCGCCGCGCAGCGCCGCGTCCAGCGCCAGGTCCTCGTACGCCGTCACGTTCGCGACCAGGCCCGAGAACAGCGGGTCGAGCGCCGGTACGGGCAGCGGGACCGGGCCCGCCGGGCCGACCGCCGCCTGCACCTCGATCACCGCGTCGTCCGGCAGGAACGGCAGCGTGCCCCGGTTGAGCGTGTTCACCACCTGGTACGGGCTGCCTCCCCCGCCCAGCAGTGCCGCCGCGAGGTCCACGGCCGCCTCCGAGTAGAAGGCGCCGCCGCGCCGGGCCAGCAGCGCCGGCTTCTCGTCCAGGGCCGGGTCGCCGTACATCTCCAGCAACTCCCGTTCCATCGCGGCCACCTCGGCGGCCCGGGAGGGCTTGGTGCGCAGTTCGCGGACGACCTCGTCGTGGGCGTAGTAGTAGCGCAGGTAGTAGGAGGGGACCACGCCGAGGCCCTCCAGCAGGGGGCGGGGCAGGCGGACGTCGGCGGCGATGGCCTCGCCGTGCTCGGTCAGCAGCCGGGGCAGGACGTCCTCGCCGTCCGGTCCGCCCAGCCGCACGCCCGTTTCCCAGGTGAGGTGGTTCAGGCCCACGTGGGCCAGGTGCACCTCGGCCGGGGTCGTGCCCAGCAGCGCGGCGAACTTGCGCTGGAAGCCGATCGCCACGTTGCACAGGCCGACCGCCCGGTGCCCTTCCCGCAGCAGGGCGCGGGTGACGATGCCGACCGGGTTGGTGAAGTCGATGATCCAGGCGCGCGGGTTGGCCCGGCGGACCCGTTCGGCGATGTCGAGCACGACCGGGACCGTGCGCAGGGCCTTGGCCAGGCCGCCCGCGCCGGTGGTCTCCTGGCCGACGCAGCCGCACTCCAGCGGCCAGGTCTCGTCCTTCTCGCGGGCCGCCTGGCCGCCGACGCGCAGCTGGAGCAGGACGGCGTCGGCGCCGTCGACCCCCGCGTCCAGGTCGGAGGTGGTGACGATCCGGCCGCCGTGGCCCTGCCGGGCGAAGATCCGCCGGGCCAGCCCGCCGACCAGCTCCAGCCGGTCCGCGGCCGGGTCGACCAGCACCAGTTCCTCCACGGGCAGGGTGTCGCGCAGGCGGGCGAAGCCGTCGACGAGTTCGGGGGTGTAGGTCGAGCCGCCGCCGACCACGGTGAGTTTCACAGTCAGATCAACCCTTTACTCCGGTGAGCGTCACGCCTTCGACGAACGCCTTCTGGGCGAGGAAGAACACGAGGATGACGGGGGCCATGACCAGCACGGTCGCGGCCATGGTGAGGTTCCAGTCGGTGTGGTGGGCGCCCTTGAAGGACTCCAGTCCATAGGACAGTGTCCAGGCGCCGGGGTTATCGGACGCGTAGATCTGCGGGCCGAAGTAGTCGTTCCAGGCGTAGAAGAACTGGAAGAGGGCCACGGCCGCGATGCCCGGCCTGGCCATGGGCAGCACCACGCGCAGCAGGGTGCGCAGTTCGCCGCAGCCGTCGACCTTGGCCGCGTCCAGGTACTCGTTCGGGATCGTCGTCAGGAACTGGCGCAGCAGGAAGATGGAGAACGCGTCCCCGCAGGCCATGGGGAGGATCAGCGGCCACAGCGTGCCGGACAGGTCCAGCTGCCTGGCCCAGAACAGGTACATCGGGATGACGACCACCTGGGGCGGCAGCATCATCATCGCGACCACCAGCATCAGCGACAGCCTGCGGCCCCGGAAGCGGAACTTGGCGAGCGCGTAGGCCACCGGCAGCGAGGACACCACGGTGAGGACGGTGCCCAGGCCGGCGTAGAGCAGCGTGTTGCGCCACCAGGTGAGGAAGCCGGGGGTGTCGAACACCTTCCGGTAGTTGCCCCACTCCCAGGTGTGCGGGACCAGGTCCCGGCTGAGCGCCTGGCTGTCGCTCATCAGCGAGGTCAGGACCACGAAGACGAAGGGGAGGACGAAGAACAGCGCGGTCGCCACGCCCAGGGAGTGGACGGCTATCCACTCCAGATGTGCCTTGCGGCGGGTCATACGTCAGTCACCTGCCTGGATCAGGCCGCCGCGGCGCCGCATCAGCAGCGCGGTGAACGCCATCGACAGGGCGAACAGCACCAGCGCCACCACGCACGCCGAGCCGTAGTCGAAGCGCTGGAAGCCGAGGTTGTAGACGAGCTGGGGGAGGGTGAGCGTCGACTTGTCGGGGTAGCCGGGCTCGAACTGGGTGCCGGCGCCCTGGATCACCCCGGAGGCGACCTTCCCGGCGACCAGCGGCTGGGTGTAGTACTGCATGGTCTGGATCACGCCCGTGACCACCGCGAACAGCACGATGGGGGAGATGTTCGGCAGCGTCACGTACCGGAACCGCTGCCAGGCCGAGGCCCCGTCCAGCTCGGCCGCCTCGTACTGCTCCGCCGGTACGTCGAGCAGCGCGGCCATGAAGATCACCATCAGGTCGCCGATGCCCCACAGCGCCAGCAGGGTCAGCGCCGGCTTGGACCAGGCCGGGTCGCCGAACCAGCCCGGCGCGGGCAGGCCGGCCTTCTCCAGTAGGGAGTTCACCGGGCCGGTGCCGGGGTTGAGCAGGAACGCGAAGGCCATGGTGGCCGCGACCGGCGGGGCGAGGTAGGGCAGGTAGAACAGGGTGCGGAAGGCGCCCGTCGCCGTCTTGATCCTGGTGATGAGCATCCCGACGCCCAGTCCGAAGACCACGCGCAGGCTCACCATGATCACGACCAGCCACAGGGTGTTGCGCAGCGCGGGCCAGAACAGCGGGTAGTGCTCGAAGACGTAGACCCAGTTCCGCGCGCCGGTCCACTCCGGTGGCCGGAAGCCGTCGTAGTGCATGAAGGAGAAGTAGACGGTCGAGAGCAGCGGGTAGGCGAAGAAGACCGTGAAGCCGACGAGCCAGGGCGCCATGAAGGCGAGCGTGCGCAGGGCCGAGCGGCGGCGCTTGGCCGCCAGGGTGCCGGCGCTCACGGCCGCGCCTGCACGATGTCGGTGTCGATCTGCGCGGCCGCCTTCTCGAGCCCGGCCTTCAGGTCGGTGGCCTTGCCGCTCTCGTAGTCGTAGCCGAACTGCTGGATCGTCACCAGGTACACCCCGCCGTTGACGGAGGCGGGCGCCGAGGTGGAGTGAGGGTGGGCGGCGATGTCCAGGAACGTCTTGAACCGCGGGTCGTACCTCAGCTTCGGGGACTTCAGCGCGGCGAGCGTGGAGGGCACGTTGTGGATGTCGTTGGCGAAGCCGGTCACCGCGTCCGTGTCCGTGGTGACGTACTTGACGAACTCCCAGGCGGCGTTCTGCTTGTGGCTGGTGGCGGCGATGCCCGCGACGGTGCCGGTGACGTAGCCCTTGCCGTACTGGTCGGCCTGGTCGTCCGGGACGGGCAGCGGGGCCACCCCGATCTCGAAGTCCGGCTTCGCCTCCTCGGCCATCCCGAGCCGCCACTCGCCGTCCATCTGCATGGCGACCTGGCCGGTGTGGAAGGGGTGCTTGGGACCCCACTCGTCGCCGAGGGTGGCCCGGTACCGCTCCAGCCTGCGGAACCCGCCGAGTTCGTCCACCAGCTTCTTCTGGAGGGTGAACGCCTTCGCGAAGGCGGGGTCCCGCGCGACGCGGGACCTGCCGTCCCTGCCGAAGTACGTCGGCGAGAACTGGCCGAGGTAGTGCTCGGTGGTGGACTCCCAGCCGTGGTAGTTCGGCATGAAGCCGAGCTGCCGGTAGCCGTCGCCCGAACGGATCGTCAGCTTGCGGGCGTCGGTGAGGAACTCGGACCACGTCCGCGGCGGGCGCGCGATGCCGGCCTTCTCGAACGCCGTCTTGTTGTAGTACAGCCCGTACGCGTCGCCGAGCAGCGGGACCGCGCAGCGCTCGCCCTCGAACGCGGTGTACTCCGCCATGGGCTTCGGGAACGTCTTCTCCGGGTCGATCCCGGACTTGGCGAAGAAGGGGTTGAGGTCCACCAGCGCGCCCGAGGAGCAGAACCTGCCCACGCTGTTGGTGGTGAACGAGGAGATCACGTCCGGGGCCCGGTCGCCGCCCGCCCGCAGCGCCTGGTTGATCTTGTCGTCGGTCATGTTCCCGACGACCTTCACGTGGAGGTTGGGGTGCGCCCGCTCGAACCCGGCGACCAGCGACTCCACGGCCCGCACCTCGTTCGGCGCGCTCCAGGCGTGCCAGAAGGTGATCGTGGCCTCCTTCGAGGGGTCGTCGGTGGCGCTCCCGACGGACCGGCCGGTACACCCGGCGGTGAGCAGCACCGCGGGAACCACCAGGGCGAAAGCCGCTTTTCGGGCGGCTTTGGGTAGGGGTATGGGCATGACGGGGTCTCCCAGGGGGACGGGTCGGGGAAGAGGGGGAAGGCCGGGGGCGCTCAGCGCGAGGTGTCGAAGACCTCGTCGCGGGTGGCGGCGAGCGCGGACTCCAGCGCGCCGCGCAGTACGGGGTGTTCGCGCACCTCGCCGACGACGAGCCGGGGCCGGGTGGCGGCCAGCTCCGCCAGTTCGGCCTGGACGAGGGCCCGCAGCACCTCGCCGCCGGCCGTCAGCGCGGAGCCGCCGAGGACGACGAGTTCGGGATCGAGGACGGAGACGAGCGAGGCGAGACCGGTGGCCAGCCGGGTGGCGTAGGTCCGCAGCAGCTCCCGGTGGGGGCCGTCGGCGTGGTCGGCGGCGCGCGCCACGAGCCGGGTGGCGGCCTCGGTGTACGGCCCCGGGGGCACGGGGGATATGCCCAGTTCCCGGGCCAGCTGCGGCAGCGCCTGGGAGCCGGCCAGCTCCTGGTAGCCGCCGCTGCCCGCCCGGGTGACCCGGCGTACCAGCGGGGCGCCCGGCACCGGCAGGAAGCCGACCTCGCCGGCGCCGCCGGTCCAGCCCCGGTGCAGCCGGCCGCCCAGCACCAGCGCGGCGCCGAGGCCCTCCTGGTTCCACAGCAGGACGAAGTCCTCGTGGCCGCGGGCCGCGCCGAGCCGCTGTTCGGCCACGGCGGCGAGGTTGACGTCGTTCTCGTACTCCACCGGCATCGGCAGCGCCGCCGCGAGGTCGTCGAGCAGCGTGGGGGAGTGCCAGCCGGGCAGGTGGGAGGCGTAGCGCAGCCGCCCGGTGCCCGGGTCGAAGGCGCCGGGGGTGCCGACGACCAGCCGGTGCACGTCGGACCGGGCGAGCCCGGCGGCCTTGACCGCGCCGTCGAGGGCGTCGGTCACCTGCCGCACGACCGGCCGGGCGGACCGCCGGCCGGGGGTGGGCAGCTCGTACTCGCCGACCGTGCGGCCGGTGATGTCGGCGACGGCGGCCCGGATGCGGTGCGGGGTGACGTCGATCCCGGCGGCGTACGCCACGGCCGGATCGATCGCGTACAGCTGGGCGCCCGGACCCGGCCGGCCCTCGCTGGTGCCGGTGACCCGGACCAGCCCGGCCGCCTCCAGGCGGGCCAGCAACTGGGAGGCCGTGGGCTTGGACAGGCCGGTCAGCTTGCCGATCCGGGTGCGCGAGAGCGGGCCGTGCGCCAGCAGCAGGTCCAGGGCGGCGCGGTCGTTCATGGCGCGCAGGACGCGCGGGGTGCCCGGCGTACCGGCGGTTCCTGCCATGGGGGTCCACACCTGCCTTTCCGGCCGCCCAGCTTTTCAGTGCCCCGGGCGCGGCGTCCAGTCGTGATCGACGGGCGCCCGGGAGATCACTGTTAGGAAAGTTTCCTGTTCGGGTGGGAGGAACGTAAGCCGAGGACGAAGGGGGCGTCAATAGGCGTCGACGACAGCGGCCCCCGGGCAACGTTGTCGTCGTCCGGGGGCCGCCGCGTGCGCGAACCGTTCCGCTATTTCGCCGGCGGTGCCGGCCGCTGGGTGACGATCGGGGACGCCGCCGCCGACTGCGGCGAGTCCGCGTTGGAGTACACCGACGGGGCCGCCACCGCCGCCGTCGGGTCCGGGGCGTCCTCGGCGTCCTCGACCGCCGTCGCGCCGCCCACGATCCGGATGCTCGCCGCGTCGAACGCCCGCTTGATCCGCCAGCGCAGCTCCCGCTCCACCGTCACCGACTTGCCGGGCATGGTCTTCGCCGACACCCGGACCACCATGGAGTCGATCAGCACCGAGTCCAGGCCGAGGACCTGCACCGGGCCCCACAGCAGCTCGTTCCAGGGCTCTTCCCTGGTCATCTTCTCGGCGACCTCGTCCAGCGTGGCCTTGACCCGGTCCAGGTCCTCGCCCGCCCGGACGGTCACGTCCACCCCGGCCGTCGCCCAGCCCTGCGACAGGTTCCCGATCCGCTTCACCTCGCCGTTGCGGACGTACCAGATCTCCCCGCCGTCGCCGCGCAGCTTGGTCACCCGCAGCCCGACCTCGATCACCTCGCCGGTGGCCACGCCCGCGTCGATCACGTCCCCGACGCCGTACTGGTCCTCCAGGATCATGAACACGCCGGACAGGAAGTCGGTGACCAGGTTGCGCGCGCCGAAACCGATCGCCACACCCGCGACACCGGCCGACGCCAGCAGCGGCGCCAGGTTGATCTCGAAGGTGGACAGCACCATCAGCGCGGCCGTGCCGAGGATGAGGAAGCTCGCCACCGAGCGCAGCACCGAGCCGATGGCCGCCGAACGCTGCCGCCGCCGCTCCGCGTTGACCAGCAGCCCGCCCAGCGCGGTGCCGTCCACGGCCTGCGCGGTACGGCCCATCCGGTCGATCAGCTGGGTGATCGCCCGCCGCACCGCCGCCCGCAGCGCCACCGCCACGACCACGATCAGCAGGATCCTCAGGCCCATCGCGAGCCAGGTCGACCAGTTCTGCTCGACCCAGCTCGCCGCGTTCGTCGCGCTCTCCTGGGCGTCCTGGAGCGTCGGCACGGCCGGGGGCGTCGACGGCGACGGCGAGGGCGACGGGGACGGCGGGGTGCCGGCGGCCACGAGGAGGGCGGGCAGGGACGACACGGCAGGTACCTCCAGGTGCTGCGCGGTCCGGACCGGCGGGGGGCAAGGTCACGGAAAGGTCACCGGGCGGACGGAACCACCACACTAACGGGGCATCCCGGCTGTCCCGTGCCGTTCCGTGCGGCGGGCGCGCAGGAGAGACACGGCTCACGCGGGCTTGAACGGGCCGTGGAACGGGGGATGAATCAGATGTGGTCGAAAACACTCCCAGCCCGTTACCGGGACATGGTGGCGCTTCCACCAGGCATGAGGGGAGACTGACTGCAGATCGTCCCGGCGCGAGCCACGCGCCGCCGACGCCCAAGGAGGCACCCGTGCCGCATGTCCTGGTCCTCAACGCGTCGTACGAGCCGCTCGGCGTCGTACCGCTCCGCCGCGCGCTCGTCCTCGTCCTGGAGAACAAGGCCGTCTCCCTCGAGGAATCCGGCGCCTATATGCACAGCGCGACCGTCACCCTCCCCGCACCCAGCGTGGTCCGGCTCAAACGATTCGTGCGGGTCCCCTACCGAGGGCCCGTCCCGCTGACCCGCCGAGCGCTGTTCGCCCGCGACGGGGGCCGGTGCATGTACTGCGGTGGCGTCGCAACCAGCGTCGACCACGTCATCCCGCGCAGCCGCGGGGGCAAGCACGTCTGGGACAACGTGGTGGCCTCCTGCCGCCGCTGCAACCACGTCAAGGCCGACCGCCACCTCGTCGAGCTGGGCTGGCGGCTGAGACACAAGCCGGCTCCGCCGACCGGGCTGGCCTGGCGCATCATCGGCACCGGGCACCGGGATCCGCGCTGGCTGCCGTACCTGCAACCGTACGGCGCCGATGACGCCCTGGCCCGGATCGACGGCGTGTCCGCCTAGATCCGGGCCCCTGTGTTCGCGCCGGCGGAACGGGGCGGCGGCGGCTCGCCGGCGGGCGGCCCGGCGGGTCAGCCGCGGGGCCCCTCCGGACGCGCTCCCCGGGCCGCGTACAGCGCCGTGCCCAGGACGAACGCCGTCACCGCCGCCGCCCAGGCGCCCGGCTCCGCGCCCGGCTGCATCGGCCAGGCCCAGACCGTGGCCGCCCGGCCGTGGGCGGTGCCGGAGCCCAGGTAGACGGCGGTGACGTAGGCGAACGCGGGGAGCCAGCTCAGACGGGCGCCCAGCAGCACGGCCGCCGTCGCGGTGACGCCCGTGCAGCCGAGGGTGTTGCGGAGCACGGCGGGCGGGCCGAACGTCCCGGCGTGGCCGAGCACGGCCGGGGCCACCAGCAGCGCGGCCAGCACGGTCAGTCCGGCCGCCTGGGCCAGGCGCCGCGGCCACCAGGGGCGTACGGCGGTGCGGTCCAGCTCGTCCGAGGCGCTGTACAGACTCGTGCCGATCACCGCCGACGCCAGCAGCGGGGCCAGCGCGACGATCGGCACCCGGCGGTCGGGGTCGAGGTAGGCGTCCAGCCGGCCGGCCGCCCACACCGCGAAGGCCGCCGTGGCGGCGAGCGCGGCCAGGGTGGCGGGCAGGGCGCGGGAGCGGGCGTAGAGCAGGAGTCCGGTCACGGCGCGGGCACCCCCCGGGCGTCGCAGCGGGCGCGGGCCGCGAAGTAGGCCGACAGCCACGCGCGGCGCTCCTTCCCGGTCAGCGCCGCGAACCGGGCCTCGTCCGCGCGGCGCGCGCGCAGCGCGGCGCGGTGGGCCGGGTCGCCCCTGGCGTCCAGGGCGTCGAAGTACTCCTGCTGAGGGGCCGGCGCCAGATAGTCGGAGACGACGTGGTCCGCGCGCTCCACCCGGGCGCCGAGCCCGTCGTCGGCGCAGTCGCGCCCCTGCAGCGCCCTCGCGGCCTCCCACGCGAACTGCGCCGGATCCGTCAGCCGCCCCCGTACGACCGACCGGCCGAGCGGGGTGATGCCCGGCAGCCGTGCCTCGCCGGCGCGCGCCGCGCCCGCGTGGTCCGCCCAGCGCACCGGCACGTTCCGCACGCCCGCCAGCCTGTCCGTGATCCCCGACAGGGCGTCGCCGACCTGCGGGAGCAGCCCGGCGTACCGGGCGTTCACACAGACCGCCGGGGTGGTGGAGGTGTCGCACACCTGACGCCGGGCGAGCGGGTCCGGATGCCCCAGGCCCTCCCCGCCGGTCCGGGCCAGCAGCACGCCCGCGGCCACGGCGGCGGCCAGCGGGAGCAGGGCCGTCACCCGGCGCCGCGCCGCGTACGCCAGCACGGCGGCGACCGCCGGGCCGCCCGCCCACACCGCCATGGCCCACGGCTGCCACCACACCGGCTCCCAGCCGTCCGGGAACGAGGCGGCCGGGCTCAGGGCCCGGGCGGCGGACGAGCCGCCGGCCGTCGCGAACCCCAGCCCCAGGTACCCGGCCGTCGCCAGCAGCGGCGCCGCCAGCCGGGTGCGCAGGACCCGCCCCGCCACCTGCCCGGCCAGCACGCCCGCGGCCATGACGGCGGCGTCCCCCGGCAGGTGCCCCGGATGCGGCCGGTCGCCCCGGGCGTACGGCCAGGTGGCGAGCAGGGCCAGGGCCGCCGCGACCAGGTAGCCGACGGCCACCCACACCGCCACCGGCAGCGCCGCCGCCAGCAGACGGGCCAGCGGCGGCCGTACGGTCGTCCCCCACAGCTCCTCGGTGCGCCGCCGCCGTTCCCGGCCGCCCTGCCAGCAGCCCGCCGCGACGGCCAGCGGAAGGGCGGCCAGCAAAGTGGTGTGCGTCTGCCCGGCGGTCTCCGACCAGCCGCCCTGCCAGCGGTCCGCCTTGCCCCACAGCGCCCCGCCCACCGTCAGCAGCACCGCGGCCCCGGCCCAGGGCCCGAAGCCCCGCAGCCACTCCGCCCGCAGCGGGTGCGGGGCGCGCCCGGGCGGCGCGGACCCGGTCACCGGGGTCGTCGTCACACCGCCTCCCGGGCGCGCAGGGCACGGTGGGCCCGCAGCGCGGCCGTGTAACCGCGCTCGATCGGGTGGTCGCCCGGGCCGCCGGAGGTCTCGCCGAGCAGGGTGAGCGCGGCGGGCGTGCCCCGGTAGGCGATCCGGCCGCCGTCCAGCAGGGTGACCTCCGTGCAGGCGGCGGCCACGTCCTCCACCAGGTGGGTGGAGACGACCACGGTCGCCGTGGCGCCCAGCTCGCGCAGCAGCTCCCGGAACTCCACCCGCTGCTCCGGGTCCAGACCGGCGGTCGGCTCGTCCAGCAGCAGCACGGCGGGGTCGTTGACGATGGCCTGCGCGATGCCGACCCGGCGGATCATGCCGCCGGACAGCGTGCGCACCTTGGCGTCGATCCGGCCGGCGAGGCCCACCCGGGCCACCGCCCGCTCCACGGCCGCCGGCACCCGCGCGGCCGGCATCTCCTTCAGCCAGGCCACGTACGCGACGAACTCCCGCACGGTGAACCCCGGGTAGTAGCCGAACTCCTGCGGCAGATAGCCCAGCCGCCGCCGCACCCCGGCCAGGCCGCGGCGGCCGGCGATGTCCTCGCCGAGCAGCTCCACCCGGCCGGTGTCCGGCCGCGCCACCGTGGCCAGCACCCGGATCAGCGAGGTCTTCCCGGCCCCGTTCGGCCCGAGCAGTCCGTGCACTCCGGTGCCGAGCACCAGGTCGAGCGAGTCGAGGGCGAGCGTCTTGCGGTGCCGGACACCGAGGCCGGTCACGCGTAGGGAACTCATGGGTCTCCAGGAGAAGGGGAGAGGGTGTTCGGGGCCGCGGTCCCGGGCCGGGCCGGGGCGTCGGGGCCGGGGGGGGGGGGGGGGGGGGGGGGGGGGGGGGGGGGGGGGGGGGGGGGGGGGGTGGGAGAACGGGGGGAGGCCCGCGAGCGCGCGCGG
>NZ_JBVJOT010000064.1:0-41073 GCF_055583025.1 Streptomyces sp. NPDC104831 | reverse complement strand
ACGACCCCTCAAAAAAGGACGCCCTTTCCTCCTAGACCACGGGGGCGGGGACCAAAAACACGCCCCCGGTGTTGTTGCCCACATTACCCGGAACCCCCCCCCCCCCCCCCCCCCCCCCGGGGCGCGGCGTTCTCGACCAGGCCTACGCCGCCCACCGGGCGATCGCCAGGCACGGCCACGGCATGACCACCGGGCAGCTGCTGCGCGTCCAGCTGGAAACCGGCGCCTGCGAACTGGTCAACGCCGGGCACCCCTGGCCGCTGCGCCTGCGCGGCACGAGCGT
Source organism: Streptomyces sp. NPDC104831 (assembly GCF_055583025.1). Classification (NCBI taxonomy): domain Bacteria; kingdom Bacillati; phylum Actinomycetota; class Actinomycetes; order Kitasatosporales; family Streptomycetaceae; genus Streptomyces; species Streptomyces sp. NPDC104831. Next base: position 40,790 of record NZ_JBVJOT010000064.1, on the reverse strand, counting down.
GGAAGAGCTGACCATCAAGGTGAACATGCCGTTCGGGGTGCCCGCCCCGGTCACCTACCAGGTGCAACGGCTCCTCCTGGAGCCCGGCGACCGCCTGATCCTGATCACCGACGGCATGCGCGAACGCGCCGCCGCCGCGGTGGACTTCCCCACGCTCCTCCAGGCCACCCGCGACGCACACCCCCGTGAAGTGGTGCGCGCCCTGACCTCGGCGGTGCACGACGCCTGCGGCGGATCCCTGCCCGACGACGCCACCACGATGGTCCTCGACTGGCACGGCAGCCGCACCGGGCAGCGTTACACCCACGCCGGCTCCAACACCCCCGACCCCGGCCCGCCGGTCGGCGCCGGCTGGTAGACGCTTCGCCGACGCGGACGCGGGGCCCGGCCACCGCCGGCGGGAGCCCGACGGCGATCACCCCCGAGCGGTGCCCAGGGCCGGTCAGCCCGGGGCGATGCGGCTGAGGCGCTCCCAGGACCGGTACAGGTCCGTCCGGGCCCGGTTCATCTCCAGGACGTGATCGAAGGACTGGCTGCCGACGATCAGCCGCCGGGGCGGGTCCGGCAGTGCGGACAGCTCCATGATGACCGGAGCGGCGGTGCCCGGCTCCGGGGCGACGTCGTCGCCCCACAACGCCTCCATCCGCGTGCGCAGGGGCTGGTACCGCGCCTGGGGCTCGGTGGTCGTGGTGCCGGTGGTGAACAGGCCGGTGTCGTAACCGCCCATCTGCACGATGGTGACCTTGATGCCGAAGCCCTCGACCTCCATCGCCAGTGCCTCGCTGACCGAGTCCAGCGCGGCCTTGCCCGCGCCGTAGAAGCCGACGGTGGCCATGCCGCCGCCGGTGCCCATCGAGGTGACCTGGAGGAGCCGCCCCCCGCCCTGGGCGCGCAAGTGGGGAAGGACCGCCTGGGTCACCCACACGGCGCCGAAGAAGTTGACGTCGAAATGCGCCCGGATCTGCTCCTCGGTGGCCTCCTCCACCATGCCGTAGAGCATTCCGCCGGCGTTGTTGACGACGACGTCGAGCCTGCCGAACGCGGCGGCCGCCTGTTCCACCCCGTCGAACACGGCCCGGCGGTCGGAGACGTCCAGCGCGAGCGGGACCAGGTGGCCGGGATGCCTTGCGGTCAGTTCCCGCAGCGGCCCGACGTCGCGGGCGGCGGCCACCACGCGGTCGCCGGCGGCCAAGGCGGCCTCGGTGAAGGCCCTGCCCAGGCCGCGGGACGCGCCGGTGATGAGCCAGACCCTTGCTTCCGCCATGATGCCTCACTCCCAGTAAACGAGACGGCTCGTGCCGTTTCGTCGATGAGCCTAGAACATCGCTGCCGACTAAGCAATACGGACCGTCTCGTTTACTTCCTGGAGTAGGGTGACCGCATGTCCAGCGAAAAGGGGCCGGACCACTCCCGGCGCAAGGAACGATCCCGGCAGGCGATCCTCGCGGCCACCCGCGCCCTGGTCGCGGAGGAGGCGTACGACAAGGTCACCGTCGAAGCCATCGCCGCCCGGGCCGGCGTCGGCAAGCAGACGATCTACCGGCGGTGGCCGTCGAAGAGCGCGGTCGTCTTCGCCGCCCTCTTGGCGCTGAGCGAGGGTGCGGACGGGCAGCCCGTCGTGCTGCCGGACACGGGTGACCTGGAGGCCGACCTCAAGCTCGTCATGCGCGCCACGGTCGAGGAGTTCGCCGATCCGGCTTTCGACAGGCTGATACGGGCCCTCCACACCGAGATCGCCAAGGACGACACGCTGGCGGCCGAGTACCGGGAGAAGGTGGCCCGGCCGCTGGACGAGGCGAAGAGGGCGCGCTTGCGCAGCGCCCAGGAGGCCGGCCAGCTCGACGCCGACGCCGACCTCGACCTGGCCCTCGAAGTGCTCTACGCCCCCCTCTTCCAGCGGTGGCTGCACCGCGGCGGTCCGCTGACCGCCGCGTACGCCGACTCGCTCGTCGACGCCACCCTCAGAGCTTTCGGCCCCCGCACCAGGAGCGGACCGACGCCGCCCGGGTGAGCGGAGCGCCGTGCACGGCAGGTGTCGTCCCGCTGTCGTATGTGCTGTCGGCCGCTGCGGCGCCTGCCGTGATCGTCATCATGGGCATACGCATCACACCGGCCGGGGTGGCCGACTTCGACCAAGCCCTGACCGATCACCCCAGCCGAGGCGGCGGAACGCCACGGGGCACGGCGGCTGAAGGCGATCACCTCGACCGGGAACACCGGCTCGATCGCCTTCCACCGGGACCTGCCGCTCCACGTCCCGCAGCCGTGAGGAGCCGCCACCGGCACGCATGGGTGTCGTTCACCGCCGCACCCGGCGGTGGTCGTGCAGTGCGACGGCGGCGGGCGCCGCGGTGAAGACGGAGGAGTACGTGCCGACGGCGAGCCCGATGAGCAGGGCCAGGGCGAAGTCGGTGAGCGAAGGTCCGCCGAATACGGCGAGGGCGGTCAGGATGAAGGCGGCGCCCATGCCCGTGTTCACGGTGCGGGGCAGGGTCTGCAGGACGGCCTCGTTCGCGATGCCGCCCAGCGGTGCCCCGGGCGTGCGCCGGGCCAGTTCCCGGACCCGGTCGAAGAGGACCACCGAGTCGTTGACCGAGTAGCCGACGACGGTGAGCAGGGCGGCCAGGAACACCCCGTCGACGGGCTTGCCGAGCCACGCGAAGACCCCGACGAGGATCACCACGTCGTGGGCGAGGGCCGCGACCGCGGCGGTGCCGAACAGCCAGCGGAAGCGCCACGCGAGGTAGCAGAGCTGCGCTCCGAGGGCCACGGCGAGCGCGATCACGGCGTCCCGGCGCAGTTCCTCGCCCAGGCTGGGTCCGATCAGTTCGTCGCGCAGCTTGTCCGCCCCGCCGGCGAGTCCGCGCACGGTGCCGGTGACCGTGCCCTCTTCCGCGTCGGTCAGGACCTCGGTGCGCACCGTCAGTCCACTTTCGCCGGAGGACTGCACGACGGCGCGGGGGAACCCCGCGTCGGCGAGGGCGGCACGGGCCCGGCCCGGGTCGACGGGGGCGCTGGTGGCGTACTCGATGAGGCGGCCGCCCGTGAACTCCACGCCGAGGTCGATGCCGCGGATCACGATGCCCGAGCCGGCCAGCACGAGCCCGGCGACCGCCGCGGCCAGCCAGCGGCCGGGGTGGCGCATCAGCTGCGGGTTGCGTCGGGTGAGCCGTTCGCGGACGGCACCCGCGGTCGCGAGGCCGGTGACGCGCGGACGACGGCGGACCGGGGCGCGGTTCGCCGCGTACTCGGCGAGCACCCGGGTGATCACCAAGGCGCTGAACATGGAGGCGAGCACGCCGATGCCGAGGGTGACGCCGAAACCCCGCACGGGCCCGGACGCGAGGAAGAACAGCAGAGCGGCCGCGATCAACGTGGTGACGTTCGAGTCGGCGATCGCGCCGAAGGCGTTGCGGAAGCCGGCCGCCAGGGCCGAGCGGGTACTGGGACGGCGGCCGGCCGCGTACTCCTCGCGGGCCCTCTCGAAGACCAGCACGTTGGCGTCCACCGCCATGCCGATCGCCAGGACGAATCCGGCGAGCCCCGGCAGGGTCACGGTGGCCCCGAGCGCGGCCAGGGCCGCGTAGGAGACCAGGCCGTAGCAGACCAGCGCCACGGTGGCCAGCACGCCCATCAACCGGTAGACGACGATGACGAACAGCGCGGTCAGGGCCGTGCCCAGGGTCGCGGCCCAGGCGCTTGCCGTGATGGCCCGCGCGCCCAGGGTCGGACCCACGGTGCGCTGCTCCACCGTCTCGACGGGCACGGGCAGCGCGCCGCCGTTGACGAGCAGGGCCAGTTCGCGGGCTTCCTCCGGGCCGAAGGAGCCCGTGATCCGTGTGGCGCCGTCGCGGATGCCCGACCCGCAGGCCACGGACGGATCGACCTGCGGGGAGGAGATGACCTTGCCGTCGAGGACGATGGCCACGCGCCGGGCCGGATCGCCCGCCGGGTGGCAGGCGGCCTCGCCCGTGAGCCGCGCCCAGCCGTCGCGGCCGGCACCCGCGAAGTCGACGGTGACGTGCCAGCCGGCGCCGCCCTGCTGGTCGAACCGGGCGGCGGCCGCCTTGACGTGACCACCGGTCAGCGCCGGGGCGGCCAGGCGCAACCGTGTCCCCGACTCGTCCGGCAGGACCCTTTCCCCCGGCCGTTCCGGCAGTGGGCGCGGGGTCTTCCCGCCTTGCCCGGCGGCGCCGAGCACCGGGTGGAAGGTGAGCTGCGCGGTGCGGCCCAGCACCTCGGCGGCCTTCCGCGGGTCCTGCACGCCGGGCAGTTCCACGATGATGCGGTGCTCGCCGGAACGGACGAGGGTCGGTTCGGCGACGCCCAGCGCGTCGATGCGGCCGCGCAGCACCTCCAGGGTGCGGTCGGTCGCCTCACGGTCGGCGCGCGCGGTGGCGGTGGGGCGGGTCTCCAGCACGATCTGGGTGCCGCCGCGCAGGTCGAGGCCGTAACGGAGCGGGACGGTGACGGCGATGTACACGGACAGGGCGATCACGGTGAGGGCGAGCAGCGCCCTCACCCGGGCGGAACGGGTCACGGGAAGCCTCCGGCAGGCGCACCACGGCCACGGAAGGGTGCGGCCGGTGGTGTCTAGGGGGATGGGGTGGTGTGTGCTTGGCCGGAGGGCGCGGGCGGTGACCGTCCGCGGTCAGGGGGCGGGGGAGGAGCGGCGGCGGGGAGACGTCCGGCCGTCGGCGGGAGCCACGCCGGGCCGGGCGGGACGAGCACCGTGGTGTCGGGGCAGGCGGTGAGGTCGCCGCGGGGGGCGACGTGCTCGGTGTGCGCGGTGCGGACGGCGGCGTGGCCGGCGCAGGCGGTGTCACAGCGGTCGTCGGCGAGCGGTGCGGCCTCGCGGTGGCCGTCGGCCGCCGCCACCCGGGCGGTGGCCGGTCCGCCCGGCGCGGCACCGGGGGCGACGCCATGGAGCGCGGACGGCGGCACCGACAGGACGGCCCACAGGAGGACAGCGCTCACCGCGATCACCGTGGTGACAGCGGCGGCGAGGGCGCGGGCCACGGGGCAGGGGACGCCGCCGATGCCGGAGGTGCCGCCCGTGCCGCGGGCTCCGGTGGCGGTACGCGTCTCGTGGAGCACGCGCCGCCCCCCTTCCGTTCTGGTCACTCGCTGTGGGACGGCACGACTCCGGTCCCGGTTTCGGACGGGCGGGCGGGCGGTCAGGGTTCGATCAGGCCGACGCGGATGGCGTAGCGGGTGAGTTCGAGGCGGTCGCGCAGGCCCAGCTTCTGCAGGAGGTTCGCGCGGTGCCGCTGGACGGTCTTGACGCTGATGAACAGCAGGTCGGCGATCTCCTTGGAGGAATGCCCCTCGGCGACCAGTTTGAGGACCTCCTCCTCACGAGGGGTGAGAACCTGGTCGGTGGTCTCCTCGCCGTCGCGGACGCGGGCGAGGTAGTTGCGGATCAGCGCGGTGACCGCGCCCGGATAGAGGAAGGGTTCGTTGCGCATCGCGGCCCGGCAGGCGGCGACCAGGTCCTGGTCGGCGACGGACTTCAGGACGTACCCGCAGGCCCCGGCCTTGAGGGCCTGGAAGAAGTACTGCTCGTTGTCGTGCATGGTGAGCATCAGGATGCGCAGGCCCGGCCGGAGCGCGGCCAGTTCGCGGGCGGCCTGCAGACCGGTCAGCCGCGGCATGGCGATGTCGAGCACGGCGAGGTCGACGTCGTGGGTGCGGGCCAGTTCGACGGCCTCGGCGCCGTCCCCGGCCTCGGCGACCACTTCGAGGTCCGGCTCCTGGTCGAGGATGAGCCGCACCCCGCGGCGGACCAGGCGGTGGTCGTCGGCGAGCAGGATACGGATCGCCTGCGTGCCGGTGCCGGCGCTCCTGGCGATGCCCGTGGTCGTGGCGGTGTCGGACATGATCAGGGCTGCTTCCTGGAGACGGGCGCGGTCAGCGTGACCCGGGTGCCGGCGTGGGCGGCCGGAGCGATCTCCAGGCTGCCGCCGATGAGCAGGGCCCGTTCGCGCATGCCACGAATGCCGGCGCCTTCGCGCGGCGCCGTGATGCCGCAGCCGTCGTCGGTGACGGCCAGCACCACCTTCTCATCGGTGTGCCGCAGGGCGACGGTGACCGTTTCCGCGTCCGCGTGCCGCGCGGCGTTGGTCAGCGACTCCTGCGCGACGCGGTAGAGGACCAGCTCCGTCTGCGGGTCCAGGGCGGGCAGCTCGGCGTCGAAACGGCGGCCGACCCGCATCCCGGTGTGGGTGGCGATGCCCTCCGCGAGCGAGGTCAGCGCGCTCACCAGTCCCAGGTCGTCCAGCACACCGGGCCGCAGCCGGCGCACCAGGCGCCGTACCTCGTCCAGGCTCTCCCGGGTGATCTCCTGGGCCTCCCGCAGCTCCTTGCCCAGCGGCTCGGGCGCGTCGTCCGCGGCCCGCTTCAACGCCAGCAGGATCGCGGTCATGGTCTGGCCGACCTCGTCGTGCAGTTCCTGCGCGATACGGCGGCGCTCGGCCTCCTGGGCCAGCAGCACCCGGGCACTGCTGGTGGCCCGCTCCCGTTCCAGGCGCTCCAGCATGGCGTTGAACGTACGGATCACCTCGGCGACCTCACCGCCCCCCTGCGTGGTCAGGCGCTGGCCCGGGCGCAGCAGGTCCACGGTGGCCATCAGCCGCGTGAGGCGGTCCAGCGGAGCGAGGCCGAGCCGCAGCAGCGCGGCGTTGGCCACCAGCATGACCACCAGGCCGCCCACCAGGATGACCGCCTCGGTGAGCACCACCGGCACCGACACGGTCACCGGCGCCCACAGCAACAGCGCCGTGGCCGTACCCAGCACCACGGCGTTCAGAGCGAAGATCCGCCAGAACAACGACACCGGCTCGCGCCTCCCCTTCACCGTGCCGTCGGTTCGCCCGCACTGCCGGGCGCCGCGGCATCCTCATCGGCGTCCATGGTGCAGGAGCGCTCGAGTGAGCCCACGGCCAGCCTGCCCCTGCCCGCGCGTGCCGTCCATGGGGCACGAGATCCATTTCCCCTGGTCACGGCCACCCACGGCGGTCCGCATGGATCTTCCGCCCCCACGCAAATGGGGTCCGCGCCCGATAGGCGTGCGCGGCCGGCCCGCCCAGAGTGGAAGGCGTCACCCCACCGGCGGGTGGCCCGGGCACACCGCCGGGCCACCCGCGCCTGTCACCGGGACGGCACACCCGTGCCGGACGACCCCGGAACCGTGCGGCCCGTACGGCCCCCGGACAGCCGTACGACGCCTCCGACAGGCCGTACGACACCCAGAGAGGAACACCGCCATGTCGCTCGACGTCACCCGGACCGGCCTCCACCCGAACGAGGCGCGGCAGCGCCTGGAGCACGCACGGGCCTCCCGGCTCGCACAGGTGCAGGCGCTCGACGAGAGCGGACGCGGCGCGGACGACCCCCTGCTGTCCGAACAGAAGAACGCCATGAAGCAGATCCTCGAAGAGATCGCGGAAGCCTTCGCCCGCGTCGAGGACGGAACCTACGGAACCTGCCTGGCCTGCGCCAAGCCGATTCCCGCGGAACGGCTGGAGATCCTTCCCTACACCCGCCACTGCGTCACCTGCCGGCTGAGCAGCTCCTGACCATCGCCCGTACGCGTCTTCACCACCGCACGACGACGAGGGGTGACAAGGTGAACCACGGTGCCTCCGGCGGGATCACGACCGCCCTGCCGGCCGAGGACCTGGCCGCGCTGCGCGAGAACCTGAACGAGCAGCGTCTGTTCCGCCGGGAGCAGGTGCGCCGGCTCGCGGGACCGCAGGCCTCCCGGACCCCGGCGGGGGCGGTACGGCAGACGGCCGCGCGGGCCGAGGTCGATGCCAAGCTGGCCGCATACGCCCGTATGGTCCTCACCGACGTGGAGGCGGCCCTGCGGCGCATGGACGAGGGTTCCTACGGCATCTGCCACCTGTGCCGGCGCTCCGTCGGCCTCGAACGCCTGAGGATCGTGCCGCAGGCCCGCTACTGCGGTCGCTGCCGGCAGGCCGAGGAGGTCGGCCCGTGAACGGCGCGCGCCGCCCGTACGCCGTCCCCGCCCGGCACCGCCCCTGGCCGCTGTGCCGGCACTGCTGCGGCATCGCCCTGGACATGGGCAGTGCCCGCACCCGCGCCCTGATCGCCGGCCGCGGTGTGGTGGTGGACGTGCCCACCGAGACCTTCCCCGGCGCCGGCGCGGTCCACCCCATCCAGCGCGGCACGATCATCGACACGCCGGGCTGCGCCCGGATGCTGCGGCGCCTGCTCGCGGACCGCCTGCCCCCTCTCGTACGTCCCGTGGTCGTCATCACCGCCCCCGTTCTCGACGGGCCGGCCTACCGCGCCCAGGCCCGCGCGGCGGTCGACGTGCTGCGGCCGCGTGCCGTCCTCACCGTGCCCAGCGCCCGTGGCATCGCCCTGGCCTCCGGCGCGGACCTCACCCGGCCGCTGCTGGTGGTGGACGTCGGCGCTCACCTCACGGAGCTGGTGCTGCTGAGCGACGGCGCCGTCACCGACGCGCGCCGCACCGCCCTGGGCACCAGCGACCTGGACGACACGACCACGCCCGGGCACATCGCCGAAGCGGTCGCCCGGATGCTGACGGCGATGCTCCACCAGGACCACACCACCCTCACCGCGGACGCCTTGCGGCGCGACGTCCTCCTGGCCGGCGGAGGCGCCCTGCGCCCCGATGTCAGGAACCGGCTCGGCGCCCGGCTCCCCGCACGACTGCACACGGTCCGCGCCCCGCACACCGCGGCGGTCCGCGGCGCGGGGACGCTCCTGCAGGCCGTGCACGCCCATCCGTCGGCCTCGGGAGACGCACAGCACCCCGGCGCGCGGGACGCCTGGCCGGGAACCGACGTCCCGCCTCCCTCCCCCTAGCCGGCGCCCACGGCCTCGACGACGGACAGCACGGTGGGCGTGGGCACGATCCGCCGCAGGCGCAGCCCCGCCTCCGCGAAGAGCCGGACGAAGTCCTCTTCGGTGCGCTCCCGTCCCACCAGGGAGGCCATCATCATCAGGTCGAGGGTCTTGGACTGGTGGGGCAGGTCACCGGGTGGCACGACGGCGTCGATGACGAGGACGCGTCCGCCGGGTGCCATGGCCCGCCGGCAGTTGCGCAGGATCGTGGCGGACTGCTCGTCGTCCCAGTCGTGGAGGATGCGCTTGATGAGGTAGACGTCCGCCGACGGGACCGAGGAGAAGAAGTCGCCCTCGGCTGTGGACCAGCGGCCGGCGATGTCGGCATGGCCGCCCAGCCGGTGGCCGGCGAGGACATGCGCCTGGTCGTGGAGCACTCCGTGCAGGCCGGGCCCTTGGCGGAGCACCTCCAGGAGCAGGCCGCCGTGGCCGCCGCCGACGTCCACGACGGTGCCCGTGGGCGGGAAGTCGTAGGCCCCCGCGATGGGTTCGTTCTCGTGGTCCGATAGGGCGGCCATGCCCACGTGGAAGACGGCGGCGGTTTCCGGGTCGCGCGCGAAGTGGTCGAAGAACGTCGTCCCGAAGATGCCGGTGAAGGCGGAGCCGCCGTCGGTCAGGCAGCGGTGCATCTCCCCGGCGGGGCGCCACATGGTGGCGTCGGTGAGCATGAGGATCGCGGCACGGGCGGAATGAGGGGCGTCGGAGCGCAGTGCCTGACCGGTGGAGGTCAGCCGGAACCGCCCCGCGCCCGCCTCCTCGACCACGCCGCGCGTGGCGAGCAGCCGCAGGACTCGCCCGAGGTTGCGGGCGTCGGTCCCGGTCGCTTCGGCGAGCCGCTCGACGCTCTCGGCGCCGTCCGTCATGTGGTCGGCCACCCGCACGGCAGCGGCGGCGCGCAGCGCAGCGGGGAACAGGAAGCCCAGACTCTCGTCGATCAGCCGGGCGGCGGATTGCCGTGCCGTGTTCATTGCTGTGTCACCTCTTCGTGGCGGGTCCCCGCCCCCGGGGGCAGGAGCACGCGTGCGGGACGGGCGCGGGCGGGTGCTCCAGGTGGCGGGGACGGCGGGGACGGCGGTCGCGGGCGGGGGCCGCACGGTCGCGGTGACCGGTGTCGGCGGGGCGGCGGGTCCGATGAGGCCGCTGGTCCCAGTGCATCCTCTCGGGCACCGAGCGGCCAGAGGGCTTCCGGCCGTCTTCACCCGGACGTGGACAGGTCCCGCCCGGCTGCCGCGGCCGGTCCTGCCGGACGTCCCTGCGACGGGCGGACCGATGCACGCGGGACGCGGCCCGCTCCCGCGGTACGCGCGTGCCGGCGGGGCCGGACCGCGGGGCCGGGACCCCACGGGGCCGCCGGACCGGGGACGCCTCCCGGTCGTCGGCACGCCGGCACGCCGGGCGCCGACGTGCCACGGCCCGGCCGGGTCGGGCCCCGGTTCCGGGTGCCGACGGCCGTGCGGTCAGGCGCCGCGGGCCGTCGCGCGGAAGGCCGTCGGTGTCGTGCCCGTCCGCTGCCGGAAGAACTTGGTGAAGTCGCTGGCGTCGGCGAAGCCGAGACGTGCCGCCACGGCGGCGACGGTCGACGTGCCGTGCGCCAGCTCCCGTCTGGCCTCCAGCACCACGCGTTCGTCGATGTAGCGCTTCGCCGGCATGCCGGTGGCGGCCTCGGTCGCCCGGGTGAGGGTGCGACGGCTGTAGCCCAGTGCCGCCGCGTAGTCCTCCACCCGGCGGGTGACCGCGAAGTCGCGTTCCACGGCCGTGCGGAAACGGCGGAACGTCTCGTTCGGGGCCGGTCCGCCGGGCTCGGACCCGTACGCCCTCGCCAGGCGCACCATCAGCACCGCCAGCAGATGCCGCAGCACCTGCACGTGGGACTCCAGGGGCAGCTCGGCCATGGCCTCGTACTCGTACCGCAAGTGGTCCAGTGCCCGGCGCAGGCCCTCCGCGTGCGGGGCGTGCGGTCTGAGGGGGGCCCGGGCGGACGCCAGGTCGGCGACCGAGGCGGCGGCCGTCTCCGTGTCGGGGAAACCCGGGGGAAAGGCGACCACCAGGCCCTCGGCCCCCGGCAGGTCCGCGCCCCAGCGCTGCACCTGCCCGGGACGGATCCACAGCCAGTCGCCGCCGGACAGTTCGTACCGGGTGAAGTCCACCGAGACCGTCAGCCGGCTGCCCGGCCGCACGGTGACCAGCTGGTGAAAGGCCGGGCGCAAGGACGCGTACGGATCGTTGCCGTGCCGGCGGGCGCGCTCGGCCAGTCCCGCCAGCCCGACCAGCTCCAGGCCCGGCGGGGAACCAGCCGTACGCCGCAGGGCGAGGTCCCGGATGACCGACCGCCGCGCAACCTGTCCGCTTTTCCCCATGCCGAGTCCCGAGTGTACCGCCGCACCCCGTCGCCGGGCTCCTAGCGTGAGGACACAGGCGCTGATCAGCGCGGTACACGCGGAAGGAAAGCCCGGTATGAGACTGGTCGTGGGGATGACGGGGGCCACCGGCGCCGTGTTCGGTGTCCGGTTCCTCCAGGCGCTGGCCCAGCTGCCGGACGTCGAGACCCATCTGGTCCTCAGCCGGTGGGCGCGCACGACGATCGAGCTGGAGACGGGCCTGTCCGCGAGCGGGGTCGGCGACCTGGCCGACGTCGTGCACCGGCCGGAGGACCAGGGCGCCGCCATCTCCTCCGGGTCGTTCCGCACGGACGGCATGGTGATCGTGCCGTGCTCCATGAAGACGCTCGCCGGGATCCGCGCGGGCTACGCCGACAGCCTGGTCGGACGCGCCGCCGACGTGGTGCTCAAGGAGCGCCGCCCGCTCGTCCTCGTCCCGCGCGAGACACCGCTGAGCGAGATCCACCTGGAGAACATGCTCGCGCTCTCCCGGATGGGCGTACGGCTGGTGCCGCCCATGCCCGCCTTCTACAACCACCCGCGGTCGGTGGACGACATCGTCGACCACGTCGTGGCCCGGATCCTGGACCAGTTCGACCTGCCCGCGCCCGCCGCCAAGAGGTGGGAGGGCATGCGCGCCGCCCGCCTGCCGCGACCGGCTTCCTGACCCTCCTCGCGGGCCCCCGCGCCCCGGCGCCCCCCCCCGCATCCCGCCCCTTTCCGCTTTCACGGAGTACCCATGCCTTACGACGACCTGCGCGGTTTCCTCGGCACGCTGGAGAAGGAAGGCCAGCTGCTGCGCATCACCGAAGAAGTCCTTCCCGAACCCGATCTGGCCGCGGCGGCCAACGCCGCCGGCCGCATCGGCGAAGGCGCGCCCGCCCTCTGGTTCGACAACGTCAAGGGCTTCACCGACGCCCGTATCGCCCTGAACGTCCATGGCTCCTGGGCCAACCACGCCCTCGCCCTCGGACTGCCCAAGCACACTCCGGTCAAGGAGCAGGTGGAGGAGTTCGCCCGGCGCTGGGACGCCTTCCCGGTCGCCCCCGAGCGGCGCGAGGACGCCCCGTGGCGGGAGAACACGCAGGAGGGCGACGACGTCGACCTGTTCTCGGTCCTTCCCCTGTTCCGCCTCAACGACGGCGACGGCGGCTTCTACCTCGACAAGGCGGCCGTGGTCTCCCGCGACCCCGAGGACCCCGGCCACTTCGGCAAGCAGAACGTCGGGACCTACCGCCTCCAGGTCGTCGACCGGAACCGGCTCGCGATACAGCCCGTCCCCGTGCACGACATCGCGATCCACCTGCGCAAGGCGGAGGAGAGGGGCGAGGACCTCCCCATCGCCATCACCCTCGGCAACGACCCGGTGATGGCCATCGTGGCCGGGATGCCGATGGGCTACGACCAGAGCGAGTACGAGATGGCCGGCGCCCTGCGCGGCGCGCCCGCCCCGATCGCCACCGCCCCCCTCACCGGCTTCGACGTGCCCTGGGGCTCCGAGGTCGTCATCGAAGGCGTCATCGAGAGCCGCAAGCGGCAGATCGAGGGCCCCTTCGGCGAGTTCACGGGGCACTACTCCGGCGGCCGTCGCATGCCCGTCGTCCGCATCGACCGCATCTCCTACCGCACCGACCCGGTCTTCGAGTCCCTCTACCTGGGCATGCCGTGGACCGAGTGCGACTACCTCGTGGGCCCCAACACCTGTGTCCCGCTGCTGAAGCAGCTGCGCGCCGAGTTCCCCGAGGTCCAGGCCGTCAACGCCATGTACACGCACGGCCTGCTGGCCGTGATCTCCACCAAGAAGCGGTACGGCGGCTTCGCCAAGGCCGTGGCCATGCGCGCCATGACGACCCCGCACGGCCTCGGGTACATCACCACGGTCATCGTCGTCGACGAGGACGTCGACCCGTTCGACCTGCCGCAGGTCATGTGGGCGATGTCGTCGAAGGTCAACCCGGCCGACGACGTCGTGATCCTGCCCAACCTCTCCGTGGTGGAGCTGGCACCCGCCGCCCAGCCGGCGGGCCTGACCAGCAAGATGATCATCGACGCCACCACACCCGTGCATCCCGACGCGCGCGGCAACTTCTCCACGCCCACCAAGGACCTCCCCGAGGCGAAGGACTGGGCGGCCAGGCTCCAGCGCCTGCTGTCCGAAGCCCGCGGCTGACCCCGTCTGTGGCACCCACCCGACCCCGCACCAAGGAAGGCACCCCCATGACCGACTGCTGTCCCCGCTGTGCCCATGAGAGCGTCAGGACCCTGCACTCCTCGCCCGTCCCCGGTGTCTGGGACGTCGTGCAGTGCGGGCGCTGCCTCTACACGTGGCGGACCAGCGAACCGGACCGGCGCACACGGCGCGCCGCCTACCCGGAGGCGTTCCGGCTGACCTGCGAGGACATGGCGAACGCCGCCGAGGTACCGGCCGTCCCGCCTCTGCGCACCGACGGCGCACACCGGTAGAGCGGGCGGGCGCGAGACCCTCAAAGAAGTACTTTGAGGGTCTCAAAGTACAAGTGTTAACGTATCCGGTGTGAAGACAGCCGTGCGCCTCCGTGAACCCATGAGCCCCCTGCTCGTGGTGCGCCTGCATGTCGATCTGTGCCGCTGTATGTCCGCGGTCTGTTGCCGCGCAGTCTGACCGGCATCATGCAGCGGCGCCGCCCGGAGCGCGCGTGCGCCGCACCCACCCCGTCCGTCCGTATTCCCCGATACGCCCTCACTGGAGTGTGTCCGTGTCCGCGTCCGCGAGCACCGAAATCCCCGCCAAGCCCGTCCGGAGCGGCATACCCTCGGTGCCCTTCTGGGCCCAGATCGTCGCCGGTCTCGTCCTCGGCGTCGTCCTCGGCTGGGTCACCCGCAGCTTCGACGTGCAGTGGCTGTACACCACGCTCGACAAGATCGGCCACATCTTCGTCCAGCTGCTGAAGCTGGCCGTCGCCCCGCTGGTCTTCTTCGCGATCCTGGTGTCCATCACCAACCTGCGCAAGGTGAACAACGCCGCCCGGCTGGCCTCCCGCACCCTGCTCTGGTTCATGGTCACATCGCTGATCGCGGTCGCGATCGGCCTCGCGATCGGCCTGGTCACCAACCCCGGCGCGGGCACCGGCCTCACCCCGAAGGACGGGAAGAAGCCCGAGTACGCCGGCTCCTGGCTGGACTTCCTCACCGGCATCGTCCCGACGGACGTCATCACGCCCTTCACCGAGCTGAACGTCCTGCAGATCGTCTTCATGGCCGCCGTCGCCGGCATCGCCGCCCTGAAGCTCGGTGAGAAGGCGCAGCCGATCCTCACCCTCAGCGAGTCGGTCCTGGAACTGCTGCAGAAGGCCCTGTGGTGGGTCATCCGCCTCGCCCCGCTCGGCACCGTCGGCCTCATCGGCTACGCCATCGCCGACTACGGCTGGGACCTCATCGGCAAGTACGCGACCTTCACCGCCGACGTCTACATCGGCTGCGCCCTGGTCCTCTTCGGCGTCTACCCGCTGCTGCTGGCGACCGTCGCCAAGGTCAACCCGGTCCAGTTCTTCAAGGGTGCCTGGCCCGCCATCCAGCTGGCCTTCGTCTCCCGCTCGTCCGTCGGCACCATGCCGGTCACGGTCAAGGTCACCGAGCGCCTCGGCGTGCCGAAGGAGTACACCTCGTTCGCCGTGCCGTTCGGCGCCACGACGAAGATGGACGGCTGCGCCGCGATCTACCCGGCCCTTGCCGCCATCTTCATCGCCCAGATCTTCGACGTGCACCTGAGCATCGGCGACTACCTGCTGATCGCCTTCGTCTCGGTGATCGGTTCCGCGGCCACCGCCGGTCTCACGGGCGCCACGGTCATGCTGACGCTGACCCTGTCCACGCTGGGCCTGCCGCTGGAGGGCGTGGGCCTGCTGATGGCGATCGACCCGGTGCTGGACATGATGCGCACGGCCACCAACGTCGCCGGCCAGGCACTGGTCCCGGTCGTCGTCGCCGCCCGCGAGAAGATCCTCGACCTCGACGCGTACAACTCCGCCTCGGGATCTCCGGTGGACGACGAGTACGGCGTGCGCGACGCCGAGCAGAAGGTGAACGTGCCGGTCACCGCCTGACGCTCCCCGACACGATGGCGCCCTCACCGGCCGGCAGGCCGACGGGGGCGCTTCGTGCGTGCGGCCACGGGCCGCCGGTCCGGATCGGCGGATGGGGGAGGAGTCGCCGCGCGCGGCGGTCGTGGAGGCGCCGTGCGCCGACGCGCCCCCGTCGCCGAGCCGCCCCGAGGCGGTCTCCGCCGAGGCGGCGTGGGTCCGGGCGGCGACAGCAGCCGGACAAGCCCGTCTCCTGGTCGCGGTGGCGGGTGGCCCCGACGGTGAGGACCCGGGCCGCGCTCGCGGACGGGACGCCGACCACCTTGGGCCGCCGCCGCGCGCGACGTCGGCCGGGGCCGCCCCGCACCGCGTGGACGAGGTCACCGCACGGGCGGCGCCCCGTCCGCGCCGCGGTCGTCCTCTCGCGCAGCCGCGGCCGTCCCGCCTGCCACGGGAGGGACGGCGGTCGCGCACGGGTAGGAGTGAACGGGCGGCAGCCCCCGCCGCGCCGCGGGCCACACCGCGCCCAACGCCGACGCGGAAGGCGCGAAGACCTTCCCCAGGCCGGCCAGGGCGTCCGGGTCGTGCCACTCCCAGCGCACGAACCGGTGCGGCTCGCACACGTGGGGCTGCCCGTCCCACGCGGTGACGCGGACCACGGCGGTGACCCGGCGCACGTCGAGCCGGTCGTCGTGGAGGACCGAGACGAGGCGGGCGTCCTCCGCGCGCGCCGTCAGCCCGGTCTCCTCCCACAGTTCCCGCACGGCGGCAGCCGGTGCGCTCTCACCCGTCTCGACGCGCCCTCCCGGCAGTTCCCACACGCCCTCGGTGGAACGCCCCAGCAGAACCCGCCCGGACGCGTCGGTGACGATCGCGGCGGCGCCGAAGACGGCGTCCGGCTCGGGCGCCCGTCGCTTCTCCTGCGCGGTGAACGTCCGGCGCCGTCCGCGCAGCACCAGCACCGCCAGGCCCTCCGCGTCGAACCGTTCGGCGTCCGCGAACCCGTCCGAGAGCGCGGCGAGTTCGGCCTCGTCCAGGGCGATGTGGCGCCGCTCGGCCGGGGTACGCTCCGCGACCGGGGTGATGACGACGAGCGCCCCGCCCGGGCGCAGCCGCGCGGCCAGCCGGCCGACAGCCCAGGTGCGGTTGCCGAGGAAGGCAGCGGACAGCCGCATGGTCACCAGGTCGTAGCCGTCCTCGGCCAGAGCGTCCAGGTCGTCGTGCTCGATGTCCAGGCACAGCCAGCGCACCCCCGCCACGGCGGTGTGCTCCGCGCGGGCCCGCTCGAGGGCGCCCTCGGCGAAGTCGACGGCGTCGACCGCGTAACCGGAAGACGCCAGGCAGGCCGCCAGTTCACCGGTGCCGCAGCCGACGTCGAGGGCTCGGCCGCCGACGGGCGCCGGGGTGTGCTCGGCCAGCAGGCCCTTCTCCTCCTCGCCCAGGCGGCGGAAATCCCGGCCGCCGTCGTAGTGGCGGGACCAGTCCGCTCGCGTGTAGCCCACGGAAACCTCCTCGTGCGTCGGCGGCCGCCACGGTGGCCGCCCGGGCACCGCACCTCCCGGACGATCGTGAGGCGCGATCGTGAAGCTCAACGACCGCGCGGGGATGTCGAACCGGCGTGTTCCGGCCGACTGCGCAGTCCCGACCCGGAGTCGGGGGCACGGGTCCGTGGGTCAGAGCACGGCGAGGCGCTCCACCAGCAGCTCCACCCTCTGCTCGGTGTACTCCGGCGGCAGCCGTCCGGCCCGGGTCAGGGTCGCGACCCCGTGCAGGGACGCCCAGAACACCTCGGTGAACAGCTCCGGGGGGACACCGTCCCCGGCGACCTCGCCGAGGCATTCCAGCAGCGCGGCGAAAGCGTCCTTGAGGGGTGCCGGGGTGTCCTCCTGGGCGTACGCGAGTCCGCCGTCGAGCTGGAACAGGGCGTCGTAGACCGCGGGGTTGCCTGCGGCGAAGCCGAGGTAGGCGCGGGCGAGGGCGGTGACCCGGGCGCGGGGGCCGTCCGCGGCGGAGGTGGCGGCCCTCAGCGCCGCGGCCAGCTCGGTGGCGCCTTCGAGGGCGACGGCGCCGATGATCTCCCGTTTGCCGCGGAAGTGGCTGTAGAGGACGGGCTGGCTGTACTCGATGCGCTCGGCGAGCCGGCGGGTGGTGACCGCGTCCCAGCCCTGCTGCTCGGCGAGTTCACGGGCTGTCGCCACGATGAGGCGTTCCCGCTCCGCCCGCTCGCGCTGCTTGCGTTCCTGTACCGACATGACGCGATCCTAGCATCGCTAGACAATCAAGCGGCAGCAGATCCAGCGTTGACTCATGAAGTGGCGGCGGCGGTCGGCGCCCTGGGCCGTATGGGTGGACGCGGGTGTGTCGGCTCCGGGGCGGTCGGTGGGAGAGGCATATGACGAAGGAGCGGCCAGGAGGCGTGAACGGCCGACCCGTAAAGCCGATGCCCGGTCCGGGGCGAGGAGGATGTCGCTGTGCCTGTTCCCGTGGAGATCGATCAGCGTTCGACCGGCTACAGCCTCGAACGTGCTTACTGGCTCGCGCTGGCCGCGGACCTGGCGTACAAGGACGAAGCCGTCATCGAGGCGCAGGCGAGGAAGTGGGGGTTCGGCACCGTCCGCCACCACGAGACCCGCTTCACCCCGCCGTTCCCGCTCCAGGACACCCAGGCCTACACCATGGCCGGCGACAACATGATCGTCACCGCGTTCCGCGGCACCGAACCCCGGCAGATCAAGGACTGGCTCTCCGACGCCACGACCCCGCCCCGGCAGGGTCCGGCCGGTACCGGACACGTCCACGACGGGTTCGGCGAGGCGCTGGAGTCGATCTGGCCCGACGTGAAGGACACCCACGCCGAACTGCGCACCAACGGCCAGACCGTCTGGTTCACCGGACACAGCCTGGGCGGGGCACTCGCCATGCTCGCCGGCGCCCGCATGTATCTGGAGGACCCGCGCCTGGCCGCCGACGGCGTCTACACCTACGGCCAGCCGCGCACCTGCGATGCCGCCCTGGCCAGGGCCTACAACAAGGGCTACAAGGGCCGGATGTACCGGTTCGTGAACAACAACGACATCGTCCCCCAGATGCCGCCCGCACCCCCCTACTCCCACGTCGACGCACTGCGCTACATCGACTCCCACGGCAAGGTCCGCGACACCATGCCGGTGATCGGCGGACTGTTCGACCACGCGGCAGGACTGACCGCCGACCCGCTCGCACCCGCCTCCGACGGCGTCCGCGACCACTTCATGCACAGCTACCTCGCCGCGCTGGAGAAGAACCTCTCCTGACACCGGTCGGTCGCCGTCGAACCGGCCCCACACGCTGTCGGCTGCCCTGTCCGTCCGGTCGCGGGTGCGGTGGGGCTTCCGGCCGAGCCCGTGCCCGGGGTGAGGGGGCGTCTGGTGCGGAGGCACCAGGCCGGGTGGGTGGCTGGTGCGGGTGGACCAGGGCGGGACGGTCGCTGAGGGCGATGCCCGAGAGGCCGCCGGAGGGGAGCGTGGGGGGTGCGCGGGATCCTCGCGCATCCGCTTCTCGTCCAGTGGTGTCTGGGGTGGTCAGCAAGTGATGGTCTTCTTACGCCGGATCAGGCGGTGCGCGTTCCGGTGGCGCCGGCCGGTGGGCGACAGACGGCTCGGTGGTCTGCCGCCGGAGGGGCGGGCCGAGCCCTTCCCGGTGCCCGGCACCGCGGCACGGAAGGTGTGCGGTCCGCTGGGGGAGTGCCGGTGAAGGGGACGGCCGTATCCGAAGCCGTGGGTTCGCCGGTCCGTCTCCGCCCCGGGTGGGTGCCGGTCGGTGCGCTCGGAGTCCTGGCGTCGGCTCTCGGCGCTCTGCAGTCCGTGGTGGAGCCCGCGCTGCCCCTGTTGCAGCGTGAGCTGGAGGTCAGTGCCGCCGAGGGGGCCCTGATCGGGAACGTGCTCCTCGTGACCGGCGCGGTCGTCACTCCCGTCGCCGGCAAGCTCGGCGACCGTTACGGCGGCAAGCGGGTGCTGGTCGGCCTGATGGCCGTGGTGTCGGCGGGTGGCCTGCTGGCCGGTTCGGCTCCGGGTCTGCCGGTGTTGCTGCTCGGCCAGATCCTGCAGGGTGTCATGGTGGGGGCGCTGCCGCTGTCGTTCATCCTGGTGCGCAAACACCTCACGGCAGGACAGTCACAAGCGGCGATCGGGGTGGTCGTCGCGTTGTTCACCGGCGGCGGCATGGTGGGGGTGGCGTGTGCCGGGCCGGTCGCGGAGGCACTGTCCTGGCAGTGGATGTTCCTCCTGCCGACGATCGTGGTCGTCGCGGCGACGTCCGCCGTGGCCCGGCTGTTGCCGGATGATCCGCCGGGCCGGTCGCAGGAGCGGATCGACTGGGCCGGCACGGTGTTGCTGAGCGGCACGCTGCTCGCGTTCATGGTCGGGCTCGTGACGGTGACGGGGGGCGGCGGTGCGCCACCGCCGGTGGCCGGTGCCATCGCGGTGACCGTGGCCGCCCTCGCGACCGGGTGGGTCGTGGTCGAGCGCCGGGCGGCCTCGCCGATGGTCGATCTGCGGATGCTGGCCAAGCCCGCGATGTGGAGTGCGTGTGCGCTCACCTTCGTCATGACCGCCACCTCCGGCATGGTGCTCTTCCTCCTCCCGCAGCTGTTCGCCGTGCCGGCCGACGGGTACGGCTTCGGGGCCGACACCACCGACATCGGCCTGCTCCTGCTGCCCGGCGCCGTCGCCGGGGCGGTGAGCGATTCGGTCGGCGGCATCGCGGCGCGGCGATTCGGCCCGCGCACCGTGGTCGTGGTGGGCACCGTCGTCACGGCGGCCACGATGACCGCCCTGACGACGCTGCACAGCGCGCAGTGGCAGCTCGTCCTCGCGAAGGTGCTGACCGCGTTCGCCGCGGGCGTCGGTACCACGGCGTTGCTGGCCGGCACCGCCACCGCCATCCGGACCGAGGACATCGGCATCGCCACCGGCCTGCTCGTGGTCACACGCGTGATCGGTGTCGCCCTGGGCGCCCAGGTGGCCGGCGCGATCCTCGGCGCCGGGGCCGATCCGGCGACGGGCCGGCCGGCCGAATCGGCTTTCGTCACGGGATTCGCCGTCGCCGGACTCGTCGCCGCACTGTCACTGCTCGTTGTCCACCTCACGAAGCACAAGGGAGCCCAGGCATGACACTCGACGGCCTGCAGGCGGACGTGAGCACCGCCGAGAAGCGCACGGTTCTGATCTCCGGGGCCGGTGTCTCCGGACCCGCGCTGGCGTACTGGCTGCACCGGTCGGGGTGCGTGGTCACCGTGGTGGAGAAGGCAGGGGCACCGCGCGACGGTGGCTACCCGGTCGACATCCGCGGTACCGCACTGGAGGTGGTCCGGCGGATGGGAATCCTGCGCCGACTGCGGGAGGCACATGTCGACTCGCGTCGGGTCACCTTCCTCGACGCCGACGGCGGTGAAGTCGCCTCGCTCGCCCCCCATACCGTTGCGGGCGGTGCCGGGGGACGCGACCTCGAGGTGCGTCGCGGGGACCTGGCCGCGATCCTCCACGCGCTGGTCCGCGACGACGTGGAATTCCTGTTCGGCGACTGCGTCGACATCCTCGACCGGTCCGGACAGGGTGTCGACGTCACATTTCGCAGCGGGCGGCGGCGCACGTTCGACCTCGTGGTCGGCGCCGACGGTACGCACTCGCGTACCCGGGAGCGCCGGTTCGGCCCCGAAGAACGGTTCCACCGCTACCTCGGGTACTGCTTCGCCATATTCACCGTGCCCAACACCTTCGGGCTTTCCCGCGAGGTCGTGCTGTGGAACACGCCGGGCAGAGCCGCCGCCCTCTACGCCGTCGCGGACAACGACGAGCTGCACGCCTTCTTGAACTTCCATCAACCCCGGCCCCCGGTCGACGCCCTCCACTGCCCAGACGCCCAGCGGGACCTCGTCGCCAGGGTCTTCGCGGGCGCGGGATGGGAGGTCGCCGGCCTGGTCGGCGCCATGCGCGACGCGGACGACCTGTTCTTCGACACGGCCGGCCAGATCCGTATGCCCCACTGGTCCAGGGACCGCGTCGCGCTCGTCGGCGACGCCGCGTACGCACCCTCCTTCCTCACCGGACAGGGCACGAGCCTCGCGCTGGTCGGCGCCTACATGCTCGCCCACGCCCTGGCCGCGCACCAGGACCACACCGCCGCCTTCGCCGCCTACGAACACGGCATGCGCGGCTTCGCGGCCATGAACCAGGAACTGGCCGAAGACGGTGCGGCCACGCTCTTCCCCCTCACGGCACGGGCCTTGGAGCAACGGAACAGCATGCTGCGCGGCCTCGTCACCCTGCCCTCCGCGACAGCACGACCGGCCCACTCGGCCCTGACGCTGCCCGGATCCGCTCCGGTGCCCTGATCCGGCATACCCGCCGGCTGCCCCGCTGCCCGAGGCGGGCTACGGCCGGCCGTACGTGTCGGCGTCCGTGCCGCTGGTGGGGGTGGCGCGGACGAGGCCCGTCCGGTAGGCGATGACGACGAGTTGCGCCCGGTCGCGGGCGTGCAGTTTGGTCATGGCGCGTTGGACGTGGGCGCGGACGGTGAAGGGGCTGAGGAACATGCGTTCGGCGATTTCCTGGTTGGACAGGCCGGTCGCGACCAGGGCGACCATCTCGCGTTCGCGCGGAGTGAGCGCGGCGAGCTGTTCGGAGTGGTGCGGTGGGACGGTCTCCGGTGTGGCCAGGAAACGGGCGACCAGCGAGCGGGTGGCGGTGGGAGACAGGAGGGTGTCCCCCTCGGCCACGGTACGCACGGCGTCCAGCAGGTCTTCGGCGCGGATGCCTTTGCCGATGAAGCCTGCGGCCCCCGCGCGCAGTGCCCGGGCGACGTACTCGTCGGTCTCGTACGTGGTGAGGATCAGGATGCGGGTGGCCCGCAGTTCCGGGTCCGCGCAGATCCGAGAGGTGGCGGTGAGCCCGTCCACCCCGGGCATGCGGATGTCCATGACCACCACGTCGGGACGCAGGGCGCGGGTGAGCCCGACCGCTTCCCCGCCGTCGGCGGCCTCGCCGACCACGGTGATGTCGTCGGCGCTGTCGAGGAGCATCCGGAAGGCACCGCGCAGCAGGGCCTGGTCATCGGCGAGAAGCACGCGGAGCGTCACCGGGCGTCTCCGTCCGCCGTGTCACCCGTCCGTGCGTCACCGGCGGCTGCGCGGGCCGGCGACCCCTCGGTGGCGGGCGCTCCGTCGGACCGTCGCGTCGTGTACGTGGCGGGTGGCACGGGCAGTCGGGCACGGACGAGGAAGCCGCCCTCCGGGCGCCGGCCCGCGAGGAGATCTCCTCCGACCGCGGTGGCACGTTCCCGCAGGCCGATCAGGCCGTAACCGGGCGGCCGGTCGGGGACGCCGGACGCACCGGGCGGGGCGGACGCGACGGGCGCCGTGGGGGAGTTCCTCCCGTCGTCGGTGACGGTGATGGTCACGCGGTCCCGGCTCCAGGCGAGGCACACCCGGGCGTTACCCGTGCCGGCGTGTTTGGCCACGTTGGTCAGCGCCTCCTGGACGATGCGGTAGGCGGTCAGGTCCACTCCCGGCGGCAGTGGTCCGGCCGTGCCCTCCTGGTGTACCGACACCTGAAGACCCGCGCGGTGGAAGGACGCGACGAGGGCGGGAAGCCGGGACAGCCCGGGTGCCGGCTCGGCCGGCGCGGGCGCGTCCCCGGACTGGCGCAGCAGACCGACCGTGGCCCGCAGGTCGTCCAGCGCGCCGGCGGTGGTCTCGACGAGCTCGTGAAGGCTCTTGCGGGTCTGCTCCGGGCGGGTGTCGAAGAGGTGGGCGGCGACCATGGCCTGCGCGTTGGCCAGGGTGATCTGGTGGGCCACCAGGTCGTGCAGTTCCCGGGCGATGCGCACCCGTTCCTCGGCCACTCGTTGGCGTGCCTCGCCGTCCCGGCTCTCCTCGGCCCGCCGGGCCCGCTCCCGTACGGCCGCCAGGTAGGCCCGCCGGTTCCGCGCCGAGCGGCCGAGCACGCCGGCCACCAGCGCGGACGCCGCCACCACCGCGGTCCTGCTCGCGTCTTTCCAGGAGAGGTCCCCGGACAAGGGGACGGAGGCGGCCAGCGTCACGGACGTGAGCAACACCGCGCCCGCCGCGCGCCGTTCGCCGCGCGTGACGAGCGCGTACGAGTAGGCGGTGATCACGGCAGGGGTCACGATGAGCGGGGTGAGCAGGAGGCCCAGGGAGGGCACCAGCACGCCCACCGCGGTCGTGGCCGCCAGGGCGGCCGAGGGGACCCGGTGCCGCACGGGCAGCACGGCGCAGGAGACCAAGGCGATGACGTAGGCGGCGGCCGGCGGCACCGACAGCGTGTCGTCGACCCGGATGACTCCGCCGAGCAGACAGAGCGCGAACGCCGTCGCCGTGACCGCTCCCTCCCGCCACCACGGGCCGCGCAAGCGCCGGCCACCGCCACCCGGTGTCGTCACGGCCGGCTCGGAGCGAACCGGGGGAGAGCCGCCGGGCCCTTCTTCCGGGCCCTCGCGCACCCCGGCGGCGCACACCTGCTCACTGCTCCCCCCTCGACGATCCCCACGCGGCAACCGGATCCAGGATACGAGGCATTGCGGGCGCCCGAGGGCGGGAAGAACGACGATCGGACCTGGGTCCGGGGCGCGGGGCCGCGCCGCCGGCACCGGACCGTGGCCGGGAAGTGCCCTGTCACGAGGGCGCAGTCGCTGTCGGATCCCCTGCCGGTCACGTGGTCACGCCTCTTGCCGGGAAGGTGAGCGGGCCGCTACGTTCGCGAGTCATCTGATCATCTACGCGCGTCACACCGCCGGGGAGAACTCAATGAGGTTGCGCAAGACCGCCCTGACCACCACCGCCGTGCTCTGCGCGACAGGCGCCGTGGCCGCCGGCACGGGAGTGACCGCGGCGCGGACGAGTGACGCGCCGGCGCCCGCCGCCACCGGATGGGCGCAGGTCGGCGACGACATGAGGAGCGGCGTCAGCGGACTCGCCGTCACCTCGTCCAGGGGCGGCACCTACCGGGCCGTGATCGCCCTGGACAACAAGCGCCGCGGAGAAAACCGCATCGCCCGGCTCGCCTACCCGGCGGACGAGTCCGGTCGTACGGCCGCTGTGCGTCCACTCGAATGGAGGGGCGGTGCCGAGCCGATCGACCTGGAGGCACTCGAAGCGATGCCGGGCACCTCCGACGAGTACCTGGCCGTGGCGAGCCGGGGCATCGTCTACCACCTGGAGGTCACCGACGACGGAAACGCGGTCGAGGTCCGCGACCTCTCGCCGCTCCCGGCGATCGGCCAGGGCGACAACTTCGAGAGCTTCACGCTCGTGTCCCGGCACGACAGGCTGGCGGCGGTCTGGGCCGACCGGGGCGAAGGCGAGGACCGGCCCGCGACGCTCTACGCGGCACCACTGTCGTTCAACACGTACGGGGAGTCGGTGTTCGGCCCCGTGACGAAGGCCGTCTACCACGCGCCGTACCCCTCAGGGGACGTCCGGCACGCGTCCGACCTCTCCGTCACCGACTCGGGCCGGCTGCTGATCGCCTCGGCGGCGGACGAGGGTGACGACGGGCCGTTCGACTCCGCGGTGAGCGACGCGGGGTCGGTGTCGCTCGACCGCTTGGGCCGGGTGCGGCTCACGCTGGCCAAGTCGCCCGGGATCGTGCGGAAGTTCAAGGGCCACAAGGTCGAGGCCCTGGACTGCGTGCCCGGCTCCGGCACCGCGGTCCTCGGCACGGACGACGAGAACGCGGGCGGCGCCGTCACGACCGCCCGCATCTGCCACTGACCACCGGCGGTCGTGCGCGGCTACCCCCCTTGTGCGGCCTCCGCCGCCGGGGGCGGTTGAAAGCACGCGGTGACGTCCTTGCCGCGGGGACAGCGCCGGACCTTCCAGTCGTCGGCGAGGGCGTCGACCAGGAGCAGCCCGCGTCCCCCGAGGGCGCTGTGGTCCGTGTGCCGTTGCTCGGGCAGCCGGGGCGAGGCGTCATGCACCGTCACGTGCAGGCACTGCCTGTCCCAGGTGAGGATGAGCTGTGCCGCGCTGTGGGCGTGGACATGGGCGTTGGTGACCAACTCCGAGACGGCCAGCACCACCGAGTCCACCAGGGCCGGTGCCGTCCGGTCCCAGCCGAGCGCGACCATGTGGGTACGCGTCCAGTCCCTGGCTTCCCTCACTCCGGCGCTGATCGGCAACGAGCGCGCCCACCCGACAGCCCTCAGCGACGAGTCGTCCGTCATGGTCTCTCCTTCTGCCAACCGACGGTTTCCCGTCCCGTCTTCCCCGGCACGCGGCAACTCAACGTGAACAGGCGGTGATCCGCCGTAGGAGCGGCTTCTTCACGGAGAGTGGCCCTCACCGCCGTCGCCGGGGCGGCCGACGGCCGGTCCCGGTCAGGCGGCGAGGGCCTCGCGGAGGTCGGGGTAGCAGGGGATGAGGGTGTCGACGCCCACGATCCCCAGGGTCCGCATGACGGAGTCCCGCGCGCCGGCCAGGCGCAGCCAACCGCCCGTCGAAGTGAGGTCGAGGCGGGCGGCGAGCAGCACGTTGATCCCGCTGGAGTCCATGAACGTCACGTCCCGCATGTCGATGACCACGCGGGGCCGGGAGCCGAGAGCGCCGAGGTCCAGAGCCTGGACGAGGGGGCCCACGCTGGTGTGGTCGATCTCGCCGGCCACGGTCACCACGCTGACGCCGTCGGTGACGGTGGATACGACGTCCAACGGCTCGGGCCGGTGCCCATTCTCGATGTCCACCACGCTCTACCCGGCATCCTCGGTCTCGGTTACGCACTGCATTCTGTCCTGCACCATGCCCGCATCGTACGAGACGACGCCGCCATGTGGCCTAGCCAACAGTTCGGCCGCCCCGGCTTGTGCCGCCCGATCGGGGGTATCCGGGGTCCGGAGGAATGAGATCGCGCGGAGGCGGTGCGGATGGTGCGGGGCTTGGTGGACGACGACAGGGCGACGTGTCGCCCGGAGGGCGCTCCCCGGAGCGTTGCGGTGGTTCTGGACGAGCAGGGTCCCTGCATCGCCGAGGCACGCCACACGGCTGCCGGGTTCCTGACCCGGATGCGCTGCGAGCAGGGTGTCCCGGTCTCACAGCGGGCTGTGGAGGTGACGCAGTTGGTCGTGAGCGAACTGGTCACCAATGCGCGGAAGTACGCCGCCGGCCCGATCCTGATGGATCTGCGGATCGCCGGCGATCTGGTGGAGGTCCAGGTGTGGGACTCCGATCCCGTGCTGCCGGTGGCCCGTGCCGCCGATGTCGGCCGGGTGGGGCAGCACGGCCTGGAGATCATCATGGCCGTCTGCCACAGCTTCGAAGCGGTGCGGGAGCCGGTCGGCAAGCGCATCACCGCCCGCCTGCCCCTGACGGACGAGCCGCTCGGCGCCACCGCCTGGAGCGGCGGCTGAGCGGTCGCGGGGGCCGCTCGGCACGCGGAAGCATCGGCGGGCGAGACGACCGGGCCACGGCGGACGGGAAGCGACGGCGGTGCCGGTGCCGCTTCGTCCGGCCGGGTGCATGCCGTGGCCGTCCGCGCCCGGCGGGGTACGGCTGTGTCATGAAGGCACTGGTGATCAACTGCACGCTCAAGAAGTCTCCCGCCCCGTCCAACACCGCCGCCCTGGCCCAAGTGGTCGGCGACCGGCTGTCGGAGAACGGCGTCGAGGTGGAGTACGTCCGCGCCGTCGATCTCGACATCCAGCCCGGCGTGGTCAGCGAAGCCGTTGCCGCCGGGGACGGCTGGCCCGCCGTGCACGCCAAGCTGCTGGAGGCGCGGATCCTCGTCATCGCTTCCCCGACCTGGCTCGGCCGGCCGTCCTCCGTGGCCCAGCGCGTCCTGGAACGCATGGACGCCATGCTCTCGGAAACCGACGACGAGGATCGCCCCGTCGCCTACAACCGCGTGGCGGGAGTCGTCGTCACCGGCAACGAGGACGGCGCGCACCACGTGATCAGCGAGATCAACGGCGCCTTGTGCGACATCGGCTACACCATCCCCGGCCAGTCGTGGACGTACTGGCACCTGGGCCCCGGCCCCGGCCCGGACTACCTCGACGACCGGCGCGGTCACGACTGGGCCCACAAGACCGGCCGCGCGATGGCCGCCCATCTGTACGGCACGGCGCGGGCCCTGTCCGCGAACCCTCTGAGCGCTCCGCCCCGATGACCACGTCCCGGGCACGGCCGGCGTCGAACGCCACCGGGGCCGTCGGCCCCCGGCGCCGCGTGCCGTGACGCACCGGGTGCGCGTTCGCCGCTCCGTGGCCCTCGTGTGGCCGGGCGGCCCTCCCTATGCCTGGGACTCCGCGACGAGCCGCAGTGCCCTTTCCTTCAGCAGGGCGTCGGCCCGGGTGGCGTCGCCCGCGTCGAAGGGGGGCCGGGGGTCGTACTCGACGGCGAGTTGGACCGCCCTCGCGGTGTCGGTTCCGGCGAGCAGGGAGGCCAGGTACAGGGCCATGTCGATGCCCGCCGACACCCCGGCGGCGGTGACGATCCTTCCGGAGCGCACGTAGCGGCGGGGCAGGTAGGTGACGTCGAAGGCGGACTCCAGGTACTCGGCGGACGCCCAGTAGGTCGTGGCCTCCCGTCCGTCCAGCAGTCCCGCGGCGGCCAGGACGATGCTGCCGGTGCATACCGAGGTCGTCCACCGGGTGTGCCGGTGGATCCGGCGGATCCAGTCCAGGAGGGCCCGGTTGTTCATCGCCGCGACGGTGCCGCGGTTGCCGGCGCCCGGGACGAGCAGGACGTCGAGGCGGTCCACCTCGTCGAGGGAGCGCTCGGCGACCACGGCCACGTCCCCGGTGTCCGTGCGGACCGCACCGCGCCTCTCGGCGATCATGGTCACGGTGGCGTCCGGCAGCCGGGACAGGACCTCGGCCGGGCCGGTGGGGTCCAGCAGGCTGAAGCCGTCGTAGAGCAGGATGCCGATCGCCGGGCCGCCGCCGGCCGGCGGGGCGTCGTGCGCCGTTGCGGCCGGGACCGTCGTCGTGGCCGCGAGGGCGGCGGTGGCCACGGTCCCGCGCAGGACGTTCCTACGGGTCGTCGAGTGCCGCGTGCTGTGCGCTGTGCGCGTGCTGTCGGTCATGGCCCGGAGTCTGCTGCCCGGCAACGGCGAGCGGCGGTGGCATGTCCGGCATCCTGCGCATCCTGTCCCCCGTGACGCCGTAGTGGTCCCGGAACGCCTGCCGCAGGGTCTGTGCCGACGCGAATCCGCAGCGGCGGGCGACCGCCGCCAGCGGCAGTCCGCTGGACCGCGTCAGCTGCGCCGCCGCCTCGGTACGCGCCACGCGCACCGCCCGCGCCGGGGTCGTACCGAGGTGGGCGGTGAACAGGCGGGTCAGATGACGGGTGCTGATCCCCGCCCGGCGGGCCAGCGCGGCGGGAGCGAGGTCCTCGGTCAGGTGGCCGGACACATAGCCCATCAGGTCCCGTACCAGCCGGTCCCGCGGCGGGGGAGCAGCCAGGAACAGCGATATCTGCGCCTGGTCGGCGGCGCGGTGCAGGGGGGCGACGAGTTCCCGGGCGACGGTACGGGCCAGTGTCGGACCGTGGTCGTCCTCGATCAGCGACAGGGTCAGGTCCAGCGCGCTGGTGACGCCGGCCGAGGTGTAGACATCGCCGTCGCGGATGCAGAGCGGGCCCACGTCCACGGCCACGGCGGGGTGCCGCTCGGCGAGCCGCTTCCCCCACCCCCAGTGGGTCGTCACCCGTCTGTGGTCCAGCAGTCCGGCCGCCGCCAGCACATAGGCGCCCGTGCAGACGGACGCCACCCGTCGGCTGCGGGCGGCCAGCCGGCGCACCTGTCCCAGGAGTGGTTCGTCGGCCGCCGCGTCCTCGCACCCGACGCCGCCCACGACGATCAGCGTGTCCAGCGGGCCCGTGACCGTCCTGAGGTCCTGCCCGGCGCCCACCACGATGCCCGCCGAACTCCGGGCGGCCCGGCGGCCGAGCGTGGCCAGCTCGATGGCGTACGGCGGTGCGGCACCGTACCGGTTGGCGATGTCCAGCGCGCTGCTGGGACAGGCGATGTCCAGGATCTGCGCGTTGTCGTAGGCGATGATGAGAACGCGTCGCCGGCCGTCCACGTCTCCGTGCCCCCTCCTGCGGATCTGCGGATGCGCCCCTTCGCGCATCGGCAGGGGCGCCAGGGTATCGAGCCGGTCGCACGCAGCCTCGGGGGATGGACGTGAGCCGGGGACGCCGACGGCACGAGGCGGAGGAGCACCGGGTCCCGGCCCCGGTACGCGACGTACTCGGGCCGGGACCCGGCGCGGCGGACGGTGCCGGGGTCCCGCGCTCGAAGCCGTTCGCCGGGGTGGTCGCCTCGGCGGCGTGCCGGGGCTCAGGCCGGTTCGAGTCCCGGGGCGCCGGCTTCCGTGACGAAGGACGCCGCGGTCGTGACGGGGGCGCCGGGCCGGGTGACGTACGGGACGGTCCTGAAGTCGGCGCGGGCCGCCTCCCGCCCGAGCGTCACGGTCACGTAGCCGCGCCGTCCGTTGTAGAACTTCATGTGCGGGTTGGCCGCGAGGTAGGCGGCCCAGTTGCTCGGCCGGTCCGCCCCGTCGCGCCCGCTGGTGATCGAGGTGGTGACGATCTCCGTGCCCACGGTCCGGGAGCCGGGGTCGGCGAAGTCGCGCTTGATGTCGAACCCGTAGTGCACGTGCACGTCGCCGGTGAGGACCATGAGGTTCTCCACGCCGGCGGCCTCGGCCCCCGCCAGGACCCGCTCGCGGGAGGCCGGGTAGCCGTCCCAGGAGTCCATGGAGACCTTGGACGGCGTAGCGGTGGTGTTGTACCGCCGGGAGAAGGTGACCTGCTGCGGTACGACGTTCCACAGCGCCCGCGAGGCACGCCAGCCGTCGATCAGCCACCGCTCCTGCGTGGCGCCGGTGAGTGTGCGCGCCGGGTCCTCGGACTCCGGGCCGGGGTACTGCCAGCCGTCGCCGTAGGCCTGGTCCGAGCGGTACTGGCGGGTGTCCAGGACGTCGAACTGGGCGAGCCGTCCCCAGTGGAGGCGGCGGTAGAGCCGCATGTCGGAGCCGGCGGGCAGCTGGGGCCGGCGCAGCGGCTGGTTCTCCCAGTAGGCGCGGTAGGCGGAGGCGCGGCGCAGCAGGAACTCCTCGGAGGAGCCGCCGTCCTCCGGGGTGTCGCCGGCGTAGTTGTTCTCCGTCTCGTGGTCGTCCCAGGTGACGACGAAGGGGTGCGCGGCGTGCGCGGCGATCAGGTCCGGGTCGGACTTGAACAGGGCGTAGCGCAGCCGATAGTCCTCCAGCGTCACCGTCTCGCGGTTGTAGTGGGCCGGGAGGGTGCGGTCGGTGTACCCGCGGTGGTTGCCGGTGGCGTTGACGGCGTACTCGTACAGGTAGTCGCCCAGGTGGAAGACGACGTCCACGTCCTCGTCGGCGAGGTGGCGGTAGGCGGTGTAGTAGCCGTCGGTGTAGGCCTGGCAGGAGACGGCGCCCAGGGTGAGCGCGGCGGGGCGGGTGCCGGGCAGCGGGGCGGTGCGGGTGCGGCCGGTGGGGCTCAGCCACGCGCCGGCCCGGAAGCGGTAGAAGAACACGCGGTCCGCCGGCAGGTGTGGCACTTCCACGTGGATCGTGTGGCTGAACTCGGGGTGGGCGGGGGCGGTGCCGCGCCTGACGATCCGTCGGAAGCCCGCGTCGTGGGCCAGTTCCCAGTGCACGGTGACGCGCTGCGCGGGCAGTCCGCCGTCGGGCTGGTACGGCTGCGGGGCCAGCCGGGTCCACAGCAGGACGGAGTCCGGAAGCGGGTCGCCGGAGGCCACGCCCAGCGTGAAGGGGTCGCCGGTGATTCTCCGGGCGTCGAGCTCGGCGGCGGCGGCCGTGCCGGCGGCGGGCAGGTTCACGGCGAAGGCGAGCGCGGCGGCGGCGCCGGTGACGGTGAGGAAGCGCCGCCGGCCGAGGTGCCGTGCGGCGGCGCGCAGTTCGGGGGCGTGCTGGGACGGGCGTGCTGCGGGTGTCATCCGGTCTCTCCCCTGTCGCGGTCGATGCAGGGGGCAGTTGACAGGGCCGTGACTACCGCGACGGGGCAGGAGCCTGGCAGGCTCATGACGCTCACATGACGGAAGCATTCGTTCCGGCACGGGCCGAACCGTCGCGCCCGCCGGTGCCGCCGTCGTCACCGGCGTCGGCTGCCGGTCCGGTCCGGGCACGCCAGGCATGGTGCGGCAGTCCCAGCGAGTGTGACCGAGCGCTTCACCTGGCCAGCCGGCGGGGGAGTGGGCCAGACTTTGCGCTCGGGCCGGAACGGCCGACTGACGCCCCAGTCCTGCACCCTTCCAGGAGAGGCATACATGCCATCGATCGAGACGCTGCTCCACCGTCGCTCCGACTTGTCCGCGTTCGTGGTGCACTTCACCCGTGACACCGAGGACGGCACAGCCGGGGAGAACCTGAAGGCGATCTTGGATGATCGCACGATAGAGGCCCGCAGCGTCTTCGGCATGGCGGCCGACCTCGCGAAGGAGTACGAGGCCGTCGCGAAGACCCAGCGCACCGTCTGCTTCACCGAGACGCCCCTCGAACACGCCTGGATGATGTGCGAGAACATCCCCAACCGCACCATGCGGTTCAACGGCTACGGCCTGGCCTTCACCCGTAGTTTCGCGCGGCGCCTGGGTGCCAATCCCGTGTGGTACCTCGACATCACTCCCGGCCACGACTGGCTGACCGTCCCCGTCAACAACATGGTTGCCGGAGTCCGGGAGGTCGCCGACGACCCGTCCGGGGGAGGAGAGGACGCGGCCGCGAAGGCCGATGTCCTGCGCTTGACCCCCTTCATCGAGCAGATGGGCAAGCCGCTCGGGGTCCGCAAGGAGTTCTGGTGGGAGCGGGAGTGGCGCCACGTCGGCGACTTCCACTTCGGCTACGGGGACCTGGTCGTGGTCTTCGCGCCGGAAGACGAGCACGACGACTTGGACGACCACCTCTACGAGCTGAAGCCGAAGGGGAAGCGACCCAAGCTGGTCGACGCCCGCTGGGGCCTGGAGCGGATGATCGCCGAACTCGCCGGGGTCTCCGAGCCCGGCCCGTTCCCGCGGTGACACGAGCCCGGCCCACCCAGGCGCGCACCGGCCGAGTGAAGCGGACAGCGGGGAGAGCGGGGAGGCCGGTGCGGTGAAGACGGCGGGTCATGGCGGCTCGTGCGCCCGTCCGTGCGCACCGGTACCCGCCACCCACCACGGCACGGACCGCCGGAAATCCATCCCGCTGTCCGTCTCCGACCTCGACCGCATACAGTCAGCGGGTTCGACAGGGGAGGGAACTCGCACGTGAGGCACTACTTCGACGACCGAGCCGCCGGCGTGCTGCTGTGTGCCGCCACCATGATGGTCATCACCGGCTGCGGCACGGGCAGTACCGGCACCGGCGCCACGGACACGGGGCCGAAGGCCGGGAGTCGGGGCGCACCGGAGCACCCCTTCGACACCATGACGCCCGAGCAGATCCACCATCAGTCCGTGGCGGCCTTCAAGGACGCCCCGAGTATGCGCTGGGTCGGGAGGTTCACCAGTGACGGCCGGCAGCTGGATGTCGACCTGGCCGTGGACGACCACGGCTCCTGCAACGGCACGGTCGACCGGGACTCGGTCACGCACATCATCAAGAAGGGCTCCCTTGTCTACTTCAAGGCCGAGGAGACGTTCTGGCGGACCAGCTTCAGCCGCGGGATGACGGCCGAGGAGACCGAGAAGATGGTCGGAATCTTCACGGACCGCTGGGTCAAGCCCCCCAAGGGGATGTCGAAGGTCCTGGGGAGCGTGTGTGACGCCATCCAGGCCCGGACCGAGTCGCTGAGCCTCACGTCCAACGGGGGCTTCACACGCGAAACCGACGCCGCCGTGGACGGCCGCCCCGCCGCCGTGCTCGTCGACAGGACCGCGACCGGCACCACGACCGAGTACGTCGCCAAGGAGGGCGAGCCGTACCCCTTGAGGATCACGGTCACAGGCGGCGACGAGCCCTTCGACATCACCTTCACCGACCAGGGCGAGCCCGTCCGCACCACTTTGCCGCCGCGCGACCGGATCCTCGACCCCACCAAGCTGCGCGCCCCGGTGCCCGCACGCCGGCCCGTACAGCCGGGGAACGGGTGAGGCCGGGGCCGTCGGCGGCCGCCACCCGGCCGCGTACCCCGTCGGCCGGTCAACTCGGCCGGCTTGTCACGGAGTCGGTAGTCGGCCGGTGGCTGGTGCTCTGACCGGGAGGTTCGCCGGGGCGGCGGCTTCGCCTCGATAATCTGCACGGCATGATCGACTCATACGCGGGTTCGGATGACGCCGCCGTCGCGATAGCCGGGGCACGGGCCGGCGCGGACGTGGTCCGCGCCCTGTACGGCCGGCGGCTCGACCGCATCGACAAGGGCGCGGGTGACTTCGCCACCGCCGCCGACGTGGAGGCCGAACAGAGGATCCTCGGCGTCATCCGTGCCGCGCGGCCCGATGACGCGGTGCTCGGTGAGGAGGGCGGGCGGCGGGGTTCCGTCGACGCCGTGCGCCAGTGGCTGGTGGATCCCCTGTGCGGCACGCTGAACTACGCCGTCGGCAACATGCTGGTGGCCGTCAACGTGGCACTGCGCGAGGGGGCCGCGGCCGTGGCCGACCCGTTCGGCGGGGAGGTGTTCTTCACCGACGGACAGCGTGCCTGGGCGCGGCACGACGGGGCCGACGACGTGCTGCTGAGGCCCACGGCCGCCACCCGGCTGGTGGACGTCAACCTGGATCCGCCGTTTCCGAACGCGCCCGGCTTCCGGGCCGTGGATCTGCTGGCGCACCCGGAGTTCGTCGCGCGTTTCCGGCCGCGTGTGGTTTCCACGACCCTGGCGCTGGCCTGGGTGGCCGCGGGCAAGCGCGCCGCGTACGTCACCGATGGCGGCGACCTCTCCGGCAGCGTGCACTTCGCGGCCGGCATCGCCTTGTGCCGGGCCGCCGGCTGCGTGGTCACCGGCATCGACGGCGCACCGGTCGGCGAGGGGGGTCGTGGGCTCGTGGCCGCTGCCGACGAGGAGACCCACGGGCTGCTGATGTCGATGACGCGCAGCCGAGGCTAGGACTGCGACCGCGTGGGTTCCTCCGGGCCGGGCGCACTCGTCACGCGTGGTGTGCGCCCCGCTCGGGCACGCGGCGCGGGCCGGTAGACGAGCTCCTGGACGCCGCCGTCGAACGTCCGGCTCTCGATCAGCTGGAGGTCGAAGTCGGCCGCGTCCTGGAAGATCCGATGCGCTCCGGTCCGTCCGGTGATCACGGGGAAGATCGTCAGCTGGAGGCGGTCGACCAGGCCGGCGGCCATCAACGCCCGGTTCATCGACAGGCTGCCGTGCGAGCGCAGGGGGACCTCGGACTCCTCCTTGAGCCGGGCGACGACTTCCACGGCGTCACCCTTGGCCAAGGTCGCGTCCGGCCATTCGAGGGGTCCTCGCAGCGTCGTCGACACCACGGTTGCCGGTAGCGCCCTCATCCGGGTGACCCAGGGGTCGCCTGCGTCGTCGGCCTCGGGGCCTGAGCCCCGCAGGCGCTCGAACCGCGCGAACAACCGGTAGGTATGGGCACCGAACACCATCCGCTGCTCCTCGCGGTACAGCGCGAGCCGGTGGTCGAGCAACGCGGGGCTCTGCCTGCCCCAGTAGCCGCCCCAGGTGCCGGGCTTCGGGGCGCCGAAGCCGTCGACGGTGGAAAAGAGGTCGGCGGTGTAGACGGCGGCCATGAGGTCCTCCCGGACGGTTGATCGCAGGTGTCGGGGGATGGACTGCGGTGAACCGCGAAACTCATCGCCCTGAGGCTGCGGGTGAGCACCAGGACGCCGAGGACACCAGAGCCGGAAGACGGCGAACCGCCCGCTCGGCGAGGGCTGGTCCGACGGCCACCGAATTGCTTTGGTCTCGACCATTGCTCTCCGGCCGGTCTGTGAAGGAAGCTGCACACCACGCACCGGACCATCACGACCGGAGCACTCACCACCGGAACAGGAAGGCAGCAACCACCCATGCGCACAACGATGTCGACCCTGAGCCTGACCGGACTGCTGACCGCAGCCGCCCTGCTGCTCGCCCCGTCCGCCCAGGCCACCGGATACACGTATGTCGGCATGTACCCGAGCGCCGCCGCCTGCGACGCGGCGGGCAAGGACTACGTGGCCCGCGGCCTGGCGGCCGGCTACTTCTGTGACGTCGCCCCCACCACCGCCCGCCTGTCCATCTGGGCCTGACCGCCTCTGCCACCGGGCGCCGGCCCGCCCGGCGCCCGGAAGGGGCCGGGTCCCGGTCGAGGCCGGCCTCACGGCCGGGGAGGTGGTGGCCGACCGCCGGGAGCGGCGTGGCCGGCCCGCGCACCGGGAGTACGGCGGGCCGGACGACCGTGCCCTCGGCCCGCTCGGCCGGTCGCCTGTGCCTGATGTCGCTGCGTCAGGCGGAGGGCGACGGCGAGGCGGTGGGAGCGGGGCCGCCGGGTGCGCCCCCACCGTCGTTCGTGGCGCTGGGGTCGACCGCCATGGTGATGGAGCCGATGACGCCGCGCTCGATGTGCTTCCTGTCGTAGACGAGCTTGAGCAGACCGCCCTGTGTGCCGGTGCCCGGGTAGATCGAGTCCTGGTCGAGGGTCACCCGGGTGACGGTGTTCGCCGCGTAAGGGGCGGTGTCCGCGGTGGCCTCGACCGCGTCCTCGGGGAAGTAGAACTGCCCGGTGTGGCAGGTGCGTCCGCCGGTGTAGCCGTCGGAGGTCCGGGTGCCGCCGGTGTGCACCTTGGTGTGGACATGGACGGCCCGGCCGGCGTACCAGCCGGGAAAGACGGTCCGGAAGGTGACGAAGCCCTGGTGGTCGGTCATCTGGATGCCGCGCAGCCAGGTGAGGTCGTCGGTCGGGGTGGCGTGACCGCCCCCGCCGCCCGGACCGCCGGGACCGTCCGGAGGCGCCGTCGGTGTGCCGGACGGCGGCGGGCCGGGAGGCGTGCCGCCACCACCGCCGTTGCCGATCTGGGTGTAGCCGGAGTAGACACCGGACGCGTCGCAGTGCCAGATCTCGACGGCCGAGTTGCGCAGGGGCTTGCAGGTCGCGCTGTCCACGGCGCGCAGCACGAGGAGCAGCGGAATCCCGGTGCGGTCCTCGACCACGTTCTTCCGGAAGAGTTCGTAGTCGATGTAGTAAGGGCCTTCGATCTGCTCCGTGGTCAGCGACATGCAGGCGCTCGACGCGGAGGCGGCCGCCTTCACCGAGGCGAGGGTGCCGGCACCGGTGGGGCTCCGGTCGGCGGCGTTCGCGACGGCACCCGCCCCGCCGAGGGCCACGGCGCCGGCGGCGCCGCTCAGGAACAGCATGCGGCGGCGGGACACGAGTCGGGAGACGAGGGCGTTGTCAGGCTCTTCGAGGGAGGGATTAGACATGTACAGGACAGTAGGGGCGCTGTCTGTGAACCCCGTGTGAAATCCTCTGTGAGTCTCATATGAAACACCCGCCCTAGGGCACCCGTGTCCACCGCGCCGGTGAAGACCGTCTCCCCCCCGCCCGTGCGTGTGCTCAGTCGAGGTCCGGGTGGAGTTCGGGGCGGGCTTCCCACCAGGTGCGGTAGAAGGTGTTGTTGGGGATGCTGTCGAGGTACGCGCGTCCCGCCGCCCGGTACAGCAGGCGGGCGCGCCGTTCGGAGACCGCGGCCCGGTTCCAGGCGAGCCGGATGCGTTCCGTGATCGGGTCGCCGGCCAGTGGGCGCAGTACCGTGCCTTCGGCGGGCGGGGAGGTGGGCTGGCACAGGGAGATGGCCCGCCCGGCGGCGATCAGCTCCCAGCGCATCTTGCGGTCGTCGATCCGGTAGCGCAGCCTCGGTGTGAAGCCGGCCCGGCGGCAAGCGTCGGCCATGGCCTCCGGACCCCCGTCGCCGTCGTCGGTCAGCGCCGTCCACGTCTCGCCCGCGAGATCGGCGAGTTCGATCTGCTCCTGCCCGGCCAGCGGGTGTGCGGCCGACAGCCGCACGCAGGCCGGTTCCTTCGGCACGAGCGTCCGGGCCGCCACACCGTCGGGGAGCGGCACCTCGTAGTCGGCGACCTCCCCGTACAGGATCGCGTCGTACTGGCCGGTGCTGAGCATGCGGGTGAGCGTGGTCGCCGAGTGCTCGGTGGTGATGTCGATCTCGTGGCCGGGCAACTCCTCCTCCACGCGTTCGAGCAGCCGGTCCACGAGGACGAGCAGGACGCAGCCGAGCCGCAGCGTCGGATGCGGTGCGGCGGCTCGTGTTCCGGCCGTCAGGGCGTCCATCTCGCGAAGTACCCGGCGTGCCGCGGACAGCACGAACTCGCCCAGCGGGGTGGGCTCGACGCCGAGCCTGCCCCGGACGAACAGCTCGCCGCCCGTCACCTGCTCGATGCGGCGTAGCTGGGCGGACAGGGCCGGCTGGGACACCCCGAGCCGAGCCGCCGCACGCCCCAGACTGCCCGCTTCCGCTATCCGTCGGACAGCTTCGAGATGCCTCAACTCCAGCTGCATTTCACCAGCATATGCGGGCCGTCGGACGTCGTGGGGGCCCGGGCCCGGGGGCTTCATAACTCCGGCCTTATGACCGATGGGATGTCCCTTTCTCGCCATGTCCACGCTCATACTCGGCGCATCCCACCAACTCCCCTCATGCAACCGGAGCAGACGTGCACCCCACCAGACTCACGGCGGCCCTCACAGCGCTCGCGCTGACGGCGGGCCTCGCGGGCACTCTCGCGGGCACCGCCGCCGCAGCCGCCGAGGGCGGTTCCGCCCCTGCCGCCGCGCACCACCTCAGCCCCCTGCGCACCGGCGCGCTGGAGGCCGAGCTCAGCCCGGCCCAGCGCAAGGCCCTGATCCGGAGCGCCCAGGACAAGACGGCCGGCACCGCGCGCACCCTTGGTCTCGGTGCCAAGGAGAAGCTGGTCGTCAGGGACGTGGTCAAGGACGCCGACGGCACCCTGCACACCCGGTACGAGCGTACCTACGCCGGTCTGCCCGTCCTGGGCGGCGACCTCGTCGTGCACACCCCGCCCGCCTCGCGGGCCAAGGGCACCGTGAGCACCACCTTCAACACCAAGCGCAAGGTCGCGGTGTCCTCCACCACCGCGACCTTCACCAAGGCCGCCGCCGAGACCAAGGCACTGAAGACCGCGAAGGCCCTGGACGCCACGAAGCCCGCCGCCGAGAACGTCCGCAAGGTGATCTGGGCCGGTACCGGCACCCCGAAGCTCGCCTGGGAGACCGTGATCGGCGGCTTCCAGGACGACGGCACCCCCAGCAGGCTGCACGTCGTCACCGACGCCACCACCGGCAAGGAGCTGTACCGGTACCAGGACATCGAGACCGGCGTCGGCAACACCCGTTACAGCGGCCAGGTCTCGCTGACCACGACCAAGTCGGGCTCCTCGTACACCCTGACCGACGCCACGCGCGGTGGCCACAAGACCTACAACCTCAACCACGCCACCTCCGGCACCGGCACCCTGTTCAGCCAGTCCAGCGACACCTGGGGCGACGGCACCAATTCCACCGCCGCCACGGCCGCCGCGGACGCCGCCTACGGCGCGCAGGAGACCTGGGACTTCTACAAGGACGCCTTCGGCCGCAGCGGCATCAAGAACGACGGCCAGGCCGCCTACTCCCGCGTCCACTACGGCAACGCCTATGCCAACGCGTACTGGGACGACAGCTGCTTCTGCATGACCTACGGCGACGGCACCGGGAACAACGACCCGCTGACCTCGCTGGACATCGCCGGCCACGAGATGACCCACGGCGTCACCTCCAACACCGCTGGCCTGAACTACAGCGGCGAGTCCGGCGGTCTCAACGAGGCCACCTCCGACATCTTCGGCACCGGCGTGGAGTTCTACGCCAACAACAGCTCCGACCCCGGTGACTACCTCATCGGCGAGAAGGTCGACCTCAACGGCACCGGCGCCCCGCTGCGGTACATGGACAAGCCCAGCAAGGACGGCAACTCCGCGGACTCCTGGTCCTCCTCCCTCGGCAACCTCGACGTGCACTACTCCTCGGGCCCGGCGAACCACATGTTCTACCTGCTCTCCGAGGGCAGCGGCACCAAGACCGTCAACGGCGTCACGTACAACAGCTCGACCTCCGACGGCGTCGCCGTCACCGGCATCGGCCGGGACGCCGCGCTGAAGATCTGGTACAAGGCGCTGACGACGTACATGACGTCCAGCACCAACTACGCCGGCGCCCGCACCGCCGCCCTCAACGCCGCCGCCGCGCTGTACGGCACCAACTCCGCCCAGTACGCGGCGGTCGGCAACGCCTTCGCCGGCATCAACGTCGGCAGCCACATCACCCCGCCCAGCAGCGGGGTGACCGTCACCAACCCGGGCAGCCAGAACACCACCGTGGGCACCGCGGTCAGCCTCCAGATCCAGGCGTCCAGCACCAACAGCGGCGCGCTGACCTACAGCGCCTCCGGACTGCCCACCGGCCTGACGATCAACGCCTCCACCGGCCTGATCTCCGGCACGCCCACCGCGGCCGGGACCTACAGCACCACCGTCACGGCGAAGGACTCCACCGGCACCACCGGCACCACGACCTTCTCCTGGACCGTCAGCACCAGCGGCGGCGGTGGCGGCTGCACCTCGGCCCAGCTCCTGGCCAACCCCGGCTTCGAGTCCGGTGACACCGGCTGGACCAACAGCGGCATCATCAACAACGACACCCGTGAACCGGCCCACGGCGGCTCCTGGACGGCCTGGCTCAACGGCTGGGGCTCCGCGCACACCGACACGCTGTCGCAGTCGGTGACGATCCCCGCCGGCTGCAAGGCGGCCCTGACCTTCTACCTGCACGTCGACACCGCGGAGAGCGGCAGCACCGTCTACGACAAGCTGACGGTGACCGCCGGCTCGAAGACCCTCGCGACGTACTCGAACGCCAACGCGGCCTCCGGCTACAGCCAGAAGTCCCTCGACCTGTCCTCGCTGGCGGGCCAGACGGTGACCCTGAAGTTCACCGGTGTCGAGGACGCCTACCTCGCCACCCACTTCGTCGTGGACGACACCGCGCTGACGACCAGCTGAGCACGTACCGCCGACACGGTCCCGCACGCCGTCTCCGGGTGCGGGACCGCGGCACATCGATTCCGGAGTGTCGTCGACGGTCACATCCGGTGGTCCCGGATGGTCACGCGTCGTAGGACTCCGGGTGCGTGCTGTGTGCGGCCCGGTGAAGGACCCCACATGACGCACGTCACCTACGACCTCGCACCGTAGCGCCTTTGACCCGGTTCACCCCTTCCCGCACCCCCTCTGACCTGCGGAGTGAGGCCCACGTCACACACTTAGCACTCCTCACGAATCCGGCCACCACTAGTAAAAGGGGTCATTGCGGGCATCTTCCGGGGCTGCTTATCTGGACGACGTCGCCAGGCGCCACGAGCCCACAGCGGGCCGCGGCGCCGACGCATACCGGACCACCCCGTGGCCCACCCCATGCGGGCGACACCC
>NZ_JBVJOT010000063.1:16665-41175 GCF_055583025.1 Streptomyces sp. NPDC104831 | reverse complement strand
TCTTCTCTCCCTTCCTCCCCCCCCCCCCCCCCCCCCCCCCCCCCCCCCCCCCCCCCCCCCCCCCCCCCCCCCCCCCCCCCCCCCCGGCCGTTTTCGTAGGCTCCCGGGCCTGACGAGTCCCTTGACACCCGACGAGCACATCGCCGACCGGGAGGCCTTCGAGGCCTGGGTCGGCGCGGCCGGCGGCTGGTACCGGGACTTCGGGCACGAGCTGCCGTCCGCGGGCGACTGGACGTTCTTCGCCCGGGCGCTGACCGCCGCCCGGGTCCACGAGTAGTCCCGGCACCCCCTCGCCCGCCCGGGAGGCCGGCGGGTGTGGCGTCCGGCCGTCCGGTGGGCGCGGGGGCGGTGGATCAGAATCTGATCGAGTTGATCGAGTCCGCTATCGAGTCCAGGA
The DNA here is from genome assembly GCF_055583025.1 of Streptomyces sp. NPDC104831. Lineage (NCBI taxonomy): Bacteria > Bacillati > Actinomycetota > Actinomycetes > Kitasatosporales > Streptomycetaceae > Streptomyces > Streptomyces sp. NPDC104831. The sequence continues at coordinate 40,778 of NZ_JBVJOT010000063.1, read as the reverse complement.
AGCGGTTGATCGACGGGGCCATGCCGGTGGAGGCCAGGAAGAAGCCGAAGAGGATCGCGGCGATGGCGGGACCGGGCTTGAGGTTCCCCCCGCGGATCAGGATCACCAGGATGACCGCCAACAGCAGCACCACAGACAGTGAAATGGCCACAACTGATCACACCCTTGGTCGGTCCGCCGGCCCGGAGGTACGGCCCGCGCACCCCCGCCAGAAGCATCGTGCCACCAACCCGGCCCACGTATGCGGCCGATGACGAATCGTCGGGCACCGCCGCCCGTCGCGGGCGATCTTCCGCACAGTAATTCGATCACGCGTCCGCGCGCGACTCCCCACAGAATTACCCGACTTCGTTTCCGTGCCCACACATCTCGTGCCCAGGTAATTCAAATCGAGGACACAGCGGCGATGTATGCCCATTTAGTCCGGATGAATCGGGACATCGAGGGTGAACCAACGTTCTCACTGTGCCTGTCATCACGCGTACCGGAGTGGCAAGTTCGGCGAATACGCGGGTACTCGGACCGGATAACCAGGAATGACTGCGGGAGTTTTACGGATTCCAGCAGACGACGCTAGGGTGCCTGAGATGTTCGACGCCGCCTCGTCCCCCGGCCAGCACCGCAGCCCGCTCCCCCCGGCACAGCCGCCGGCGGACGGAGTGCCCACTCCGCGTCCCCCGTCGGGCGCGCGCGAGCGGCGGGCGGCTCCGGGCAGACCCGGCCGACAGCGCGACGCGTTCTTCGACAACGCCAAATACCTGGCCATCGTGCTCGTCGCGATGGGTCACTCATGGGAGCCGCTGAAAGGCGACAGCCGGATCCTGGAGAGCGCGTACACCGTCGTGTACGCCTTCCACATGCCGGCGTTCATCATCATCTCCGGCTTCTTCTCGCGTAATTTCGACATGCGTCCGGACCGGCTGAAGCGGCTGGTCACCGGTGTCGTCGTCCCGTACGTCCTGTTCGAGACGGCGTATCCGCTCTTCAAGAGCCTGCTCACGGGCTCGCGCGAGGACATCAGCCTCCTCGATCCCTGGTACCTGACCTGGTTCCTGGTCGCGCTGTTCGTCTGGCGGCTGACCACCCCCCTGTGGAAACTGGTGCGTCATCCGCTGCCGCTGGCCGTCGGCATCGCCATGCTGGCGACCGTCAGCCCGGACATCGGCGACGACCTCGATCTCCAGCGCGTCCTGCAGTTCCTGCCGTACTTCGTGCTCGGCCTGTGCATGAGGCCCGAACACTTCCACCTGGTGCGCCGCCGCTGGGTGCGGATCGTCTCGGTGCCGGTGTTCGCGGCGGCGCTGGCGGTCGGCTGGTGGGCGGTGCCGCGCATGAACACCGGGTGGTTCTACCACCGCGACTCGGCGCAGGAGCTGGGCGCCCCCTGGTGGTGCGGCCCGGTGATGACGCTCGCGATGATGGGCTGCTCGCTGCTGCTGACGTCCTGCTTCTTCGCGTGGGTGCCGCGCCGCACGATGTGGTTCACCACCCTCGGCGCGGGCACGCTCTACGGCTATCTGCTGCACGGCTTCCTGGTGAAGCTCGGCGACTACCGCGGCTGGTTCGAGCACCCCTGGCTGCACCGCCCGCTCGGCGAGATCCTGGTGACCGTGCTCGCCGCCACCGCCGTCACGGCGCTGTGCACCCGGCCGGTGCGGCGCGTCTTCCGCTTCGCGATGGAGCCGGCGATGGAGTGGGCGTTCCGGCAGGACGCCGCCGAGCAGGCCCGCGACCGCGGCCGCGGCGCGCAGCGGGTGCGGGAGAGGGCCGGCGTCTAGCCGGGCGCGCCGGCCGTCACGGCGCCAGGCCGAGGAGCGCGCGCATCCGGGCGTACTTCCCGGTCAGCCGGGTCCGCACCGGCTCGGCGAGGACGGCTAGGCGGTGCGGGTCGGCGTTGTGCGCGAGGTCGGCCTCCTTCACCAGCAGCGCGCCCGGGGTGGCGAGGATCCGGGCGGCGTACGCCTCCGGCGGCTCCCCCGGCCGCTTGGTGAGGGCCCGCACGATGGCCTTGGTCCGGGCGGTGAGGGCGGCCTCCTCCAGCCACTGTCCGCTCAGCGCGGCGTCCTCGACGGAGTCGTGCAGCCAGGCCGCCGCGATCTGTTCCGGGTCGCCTCCCCGGGCGCGTACGCCCTCGGCCACGGCCGCCAGGTGCTCGGCGTACGGCCGTCCGGCCTTGTCGGTCTGCCCGTCGTGGGCGGCGCGGGCGAGGGTCTCGACCTCGGCGAGGGTGAGAGGGGACATGCCCCCAGTGTCCCCCGCGGTGGCTCCGCCGCCGGGAGCGGGAGCCGGGGCGGGACGGTGCCGGACGGCGGGCGCCCCCGGCGGCTCGGCGCGAGGGAAGGCGGCTCAGCGGGCCGTGGCGGACTCGCGGCAGATCAGCAGCAGGGCCCGGTCGTCGTTGACGTCCTTGGCGACCGCCTCGATGAGATGCCAGGCGGCGCCGTGGAAGCCGCCCGGGACATAGCGGTCGGCCTCCCCGGTGAGCCGGTCGATGCCCTCCACGATGTCCCGCTCGGCGGTCTCCACCAGACCGTCCGTGAACAGCATCAACACGTCCCCGGGCCGTAGCGAGCCCTTCACGGGGTCGAACTGGGCGCCGTCGTACACACCGAGCAGCGGGCCCTCGGCCGCCTTCTCCTCCCAGCGTCCACTGCCCGCGCTCAGCTGGAGCCCCGGCGGATGGCCCGCGGAGTACAGCTCGTAGTCCCCCGAGTCCAGGTCGAGGACCAGGTGGATCGAGGTGGCGAAGCCCTCGTCCCAGTCCTGGCGGAGCAGATAGCCGTTGGCCGCCGGCAGGAAGGCGTGCGGGGGCAGCGAGCCGAGGAGCCCGCCGAAGGCCCCGGACAGCAGCAGGGCGCGGGAACCGGCGTCCATGCCCTTGCCGGAGACGTCGGTGAGGACGACCTCCAGCGTCCGCCCGCCGTTCGTACGGGCCGCCACGACGAAGTCACCGGAGAAGGACTGGCCGCCCGCCGGGCGGAGCGCCATCTCGTGGTGCCAGCCCTTGGGCAGCTTCGGCAGCTTGCTCTGCACCCGGATCCGCTCGCGCAGGTCGAACAGCATGGTGCCGCCGCGCCGCCAGGGCACGCCGACCCGGCTGCGGAACTGCGCGGTCAGCAGACCGAAGAAGCCGCACGCGGCGACCACCAGCACCACGCCGGGGGTGACCCGGGAGGGCCCCTCGGTGTACGGGCCGAGCCGTACCGACTCCACGATCAGCGCGGTGGCCGCCGCCGCGTACAGCCCGAGCAGGCTCGCCGGGCGCAGCAGCAGACCGCCGGCCACGATCGGCAGCACCAGGCCGGCCGGGGAGCACCACACCGGGTCGAACAGGGTCATGGCGGCGAGCAGCGGGACGGTCAGCAGCAGCCCGGCGAAGGCGATCCAGTCGGAGCCGTCGCCGCGGAAGTAGTCCACGGCGCTTTTGCGCAGGCCGACCCGGGCCCGGTGCCATCGCATCCTGCACCGGGCCGTGAACGTCTCGGCCTTCGCGCGCCGCTGTCGTCCTGCTGCCATCAGTTCGGGACCCTATCCAGCGGACCGGCCGCTTGGCACGGGAGGTCCCACTTGTCCCCCGTGCGGGATTCCGCTTGGCCGCGCGCACGCCGGGCCGCGCGGCGCCCGCGCCGGGACGAAATTCACTGGCTCGCCTCCCGACGCACTGATAGGCATGGCGCATGGCGACTGTGCACGGAACCGAGCTGAGGGTGCTGCGCGAGGACGAGTGGGACCGGTGGTACGACTCGTTGTACCGGGCCTTCGGCGCCGGGCCGGTCTCGGGCGAGGAACGCGAGGCGGAGCGGGCGGCCACGGAGTTCGACCGCTCCCTCGCCGCCTGGGACGGGGACGCGCTCGTCGGCACGGCGGGGGCGTTCAGCTTCCGGATGACCGTGCCGGGCGGGGCCCCGGTCCCCACGGCCGGGGTGACGATGGTGAGCGTCGCGGCCACCCACCGGCGGCGCGGGGTGCTGACCTCGATGATGCGCCGGCAGCTGGACGACTTCCACGGGCGGGGCGAGCCGGTGGCGGTCCTGACCGCGTCCGAGCCGGCGATCTACGGCCGCTTCGGGTACGGCGCCGCCACGTTCCGGATCAGCGCCGAGATCGACACCAGCCGGGTGACCCTGGCGCTGCCCGCCGGCACCGACGAGGTGCGGGTGCGGTCCGCGGCGCCGGCCGAGGTGCTGGACGCCTGCGAGGCGGTGTACGCGGCGCTGGTCCCGCGCCGGCCCGGCATGCTGGCCCGGCAGCCGCACTGGGAGCGGGTCGCCCTGGTCGACTCGGAGCGCCACCGGGACGGGGGGCCGCCGTTGCAGTGCGTGGTCGCCGAACGGGACGGCGAGATCACCGGGTACGCCCGGTACCACACCAAGGGCAACTGGGACGAGGGCGGCGCGCCCGCCGGCCGGGTGCGGCTCGGCGACCTGGCCGGGCTGGACCCGGCGACCGAGGCGGCGCTGTGGCGCTTCCTGTTCGGCATCGACCTGATGACGACGCTGGCGGTGCCGTCGCGGCCGGTGGACGACGCGCTGCGGCACCTGGTCTCCGACATCCGCCGCTGCGATCCGCGGCTGCGCGACGACGGCTACGTCCGGCTCGTGGACGTCGGCGCGGCGCTGGCGGCGCGGACCTATCAGACGCCGGTGGACGTCGTGTTCGAGGTGGAGGACGCCTTCTGCCCGTGGAACGCGGGGCGCTGGCGGCTGTCGGGGGACGCCAAGGGGGCGTCCTGCGAGCGCACGGCCGACACGGCGGACCTCGCCCTGTCCGTGCGGGAGCTGGGCGCGGCCTATCTCGGCGGGGTGCCCCTGCTGTCGCTGGCGGCGGCCGGGCGGATACGGGAGCTGACGCCGGGGGCGCTGGCGGAGGCGTCGGTGGCGTTCGGCTCCCCGGTGGCCCCCTGGCTGCCGCACGGTTTCTAGCAGGCCCGCCGGCCGTCCTCCGGCGGCCGGTTCAGGCCTGCTGGCAGGTGGGGCACCAGAAGAGGTTGCGGGCGGCGAGGCCGGCGGTGCGGATGCCGTCGCCGCAGACGTGGCAGGGCAGGGTGGCGCGGCGGTAGACGTACACCTCGCCGCCGTGGTCGTCCACGCGGGGCGGGCGGCCCATCGCCTCCGGGGTGTGCTCGGGACGGACGGTGTCGATCCGGTTGTTCCGCACGCCCTCGCGCATCAGCCCGGCCAGGTCGGACCAGATCGCGTCCCACTCGGCCGGGGTGATGTCGCGGCCGGCGCGGTAGGGGTCGATGCCGTGCCGGAACAGCACCTCCGCGCGGTAGACGTTGCCGACGCCCGCGACGATCTTCTGGTCCATGAGCAGCGCGGCGATCGTGGTGCGGCTGCGGGAGATCCTCCGGTACGCGGCGGCCGGGTCGGCGTCCGCGCGCAGCGGGTCGGGGCCGAGCCGGTCGTGGATCGCCCGCTTCTCGCCGGGCGTGATCAGGGCACAGGTGGTGGGGCCGCGGAGGTCCACGTACGAGGTGTCGTTCGCGAGGCGCAGCCGGACGGTGTCCGTCGGCGGGGGCGCGGGGGTGTCACCGAAGCCGACCTTGCCGAAGAGGCCGAGGTGGATGTGGACCCAGTCGGTGTCGCGGAAACCGAGGAAGAGGTGCTTGCCGTGGGCCTCGGTGGCGGTCAGCACGGTACGGTCCAGCAGGGCGGCGGCGTCGGAGAACTTGCCCTGGGGGCTGGTGACGCGGGGGGCCGTACCGAGGAAGCGGCCGGCGTAGTCCTCGGCCAGCCGGTGGATGGTGTGCCCTTCCGGCACGGCGGGGGTGTCCTTTCCTGCGTCTCGCCCGTCCGCTGTCCGTCTCGGCGGACCGGGAGGCGGGCGTCCCGCGCTCCCGGAGCCGGGAGGCGGAGGTGGCGGGCGGTCCGGGCGTCCCGGCCTCTCGGCCGGCCGCGCCGGGCGGGCGGCAGAACCGGGATCCGGGGCGAAAGCCCCCGGGCCTCGCTTTCCGGACCACCGAGTCGGGAGTCCGGGGGCGCAGCGCCCGAGGGCCCGGCCCGCCGAGTCCGGAGGGACGGGGGTGCCGTCCCCGGAGAGCGGGCCTGTCGGCCCATCCAGCCGGGTGGGCCGGTGAGCGGGTCCGGGCGTCCGGGGCGGAGTCCCCGAGGGTCCGGCCGACCCACCGGGTCGGTGGGCGTCAGGATCCGGATCCCCCGGGCCGCGTCAGCCCTGCGGGTGGTGCGGGGGGATCGGCGGCAGCTCGCCCGTCGTCTCGTAGCGCGCCAGCATCTCGATCCGCCGCTCGTGCCGCTCGTCCCCGGAGAACGGCGTGGCGAGGAAGACCTCGACGAACTTGGTCGCCTCCTCGGTGCTGTGCATGCGCGCACCCACGGCCACCACGTTGGCGTTGTTGTGCTGCCGCCCGAGCGCCGCCGTCTCCTCGCTCCAGGCCAGCGCCGCCCGCACGCCCTTCACCTTGTTCGCGGCGATCTGCTCACCGTTGCCGGAACCGCCGATCACGATGCCGAGGGCGTCGGCGTCCGCGGCCGTCCGCTCCGCGGCCCGCAGGCAGAAGGGCGGATAGTCGTCCTGGGCGTCGTAGATGTGCGGCCCGCAGTCCACGGGCTCGTGGCCGGCGGCCTTCAGCCACTCGACGAGGTGATTCTTGAGTTCGTAGCCCGCATGGTCGGAGCCGAGATACACGCGCATGCAACGAGTGTGACACGCCCGTACCTGGGCAGCAGCCCCAGGGTCTCGGCGGCCCGGCGGCCCAAAAACGTGTGAGTCATGCCATAGATCCTCAAGGGAACCACAGGTAACGATACGGATTCGGAGGTTCCCGATTTCGTTCGCCTCGGATTCACTGGACCGACTCGTACACCGCTCGTACGGGCAGCTCCACCTGGCGCAAAGGAATTCCGTCCATGACCTCTGGTTCGGGCCTCCAAGCAGGACTCAAGAACCGCCACCTGTCGATGATCGCGATCGGTGGTGTCATCGGAGCCGGTCTCTTCGTCGGTTCCAGCACGGGTATCGCCACCGCGGGACCCGGCATCCTCCTGTCGTACGCCCTCGTCGGCACGCTCGTCGTCCTCGTGATGCGGATGCTCGGCGAGATGTCCGCCGCCAACCCCACCTCCGGCTCCTTCTCCGCGCACGCCGACCGCGCGCTCGGCCGCTGGGCCGGTTTCTCCATCGGCTGGCTGTACTGGTTCTTCTGGGTCGTCGTCCTCGCGGTCGAGGCGACCGCCGGCGCGAAGATCCTCGAAGGCTGGGTCCCGGCCGTCCCGCAGTGGGGCTGGGCACTGATCGTGATGATCGTGCTGACCGCGACCAACCTCGTCTCCGTCGGCTCCTACGGCGAGTTCGAGTTCTGGTTCGCCGGCATCAAGGTCGTGGCGATCGGCGCGTTCGTCGTCATCGGCCTGCTCGCCGTGTTCGGCGTGCTGCCGGGCGTCGACGCCGACAAGGCGTCCTTCGGCAACCTCACCTCGCACGGCGGCTTCCTGCCGCACGGTCCGGGCGCGATCCTCACCGGTGTGCTGCTGGTCGTGTTCTCCTTCATGGGCAGCGAGATCGCCACCCTGGCGGCCGGCGAGTCCGAGAACCCGCAGCAGGCCGTCACCAAGTCCACCAACAGCATCATCTGGCGGATCGGCGTCTTCTACCTGGGCTCGATCCTGGTCGTGGTGTCGCTGCTGCCGTGGGACGACCCGACCATCGCCAAGGACGGCTCCTACGTCGCCGCGCTGAACTCCCTGGGCATCGCCCACGCCGGCGAGATCATGAACGTCATCGTGCTGACCTCGGTGCTGTCCTGTCTGAACTCCGGTCTGTACACGGCGTCCCGGATGGCCTTCTCGCTCGGCGAGCGCGGTGACGCGCCGAAGGCGTTCGCGCGGGTCAACAGCCGGGGCGTGCCGATGGCCGCGATCCTCTCGTCGGTCGTGTTCGGTTTCGTCGCCGTCTTCTTCAACTACCTGTCCCCGGACACGATCTTCCTCTTCCTGGTCAACTCCTCCGGCGCGGTGGCGCTGTTCGTGTGGCTGGTCATCTGCTTCTCGCAGCTGCGGATGCGGAAGATCCTCCAGCGGGAGGCGCCGGAGAAGCTGGTCGTGAAGATGTGGCTGTACCCGTACCTGACCTGGGCGACGGCGACGCTGATCGTGGGCGTGCTGGTCTACATGCTCTTCGACACCGAGCACGACGGCCGCGAGACGGTGCTGCTGTCGCTGCTGGTCGCGGCGGTCGTGCTGGTGATCGCGGTGGTCAGGCAGCGGCTGGCGGCGGCCCGCCCGGCGCCGGCGGCCGAGAACCCGGCCGACAAGGTGTCCGTCGGCTGATCCGGTCCCCTATAAACAAGGAAGAGGCTCACCGGGGTCGTGGAGTGATCCCGACCCCGGTGAGCCTCTGCCGTCGGTGGACTAGCGCTTGCCGGCGAACTTCCAGGCGGCGGGCAGCGCGCCCATGGCCAGGGCCGCCTTGAGGGCGTCACCGATCAGGAACGGCGTGAGGCCGGCCGCGATCGCCTGGGACGCGGACAGGTGGGCCGCCAGGGCCAGGTAGGGCACGCCGACGGCGTAGATGACGGCCTCGCCGAGGACCATCGTGCCGGCCGTGCGCAGCGGGGAGCGGTCGGCGCCGCGCCGGGCCAGGGCGCCGACGACGGCGGAGGCCAGGAGCATGCCGAGGACGTAGCCGAAGGAGACGAGGCCGGTGCCGGCCTTGCCGTCCGCGAACCACGGCACGCCCGCCAGGCCGGCGACCGCGTACAGGGCGAGGGAGAGGAAGCCGCGGCGGGCGCCGAGGGCGGTGCCGACGAGCAGCGCGGCGAAGGTCTGGCCGGTCACCGGTACCGGGGAGCCGGGCACCGGCACCGACAGCTGGGCCGCGAGGCCGGTGAGCGCGGCGCCGCCCACCACGAGGGCGGCGTCACGGACGCGGGAGGCCGGGAGCAGGTCGGCGAGGACTGCTCCGGGGCGGGCGGTGGCGGTGGCGGTGCTCATGGGGACTCCACGGGATGGTGTGGACACGTCGGGACACCGTGACGCTATACCGGCGCGCTCGTCACGATCACCGTCAGCGCTCGACAAAGGCCGGAACGGCGACTTGGTGGGCTCCGGACAAAGACACCCGGTCACACCGGGTCGGGCGTGAGACTGATCACTGAGGCGGAGACGTTTCCCTCACGTGGTCCGTGTGCGCCGGACGAGCGGTCCGACTGTGGAACCCCGCCAAAGGAATTGCGAGTCGCGTACGACCTCTGGTCACGCTCGGCGCCGTAACCGTAGATTAACCCTGCGCACCGGCGGTGTCCGGATAGTGGTCACGCCCTTCGCCTGAGCGGACGGGACGCGGAGACTGGCGGGACTTTTGCCCGCCCATTGCACGGGGGAGAGCTAGCACCCATGCCGAACAGCACCACCACCGAGACGCCGCCACCACCGGTGGACGGCTCCCTCTCCCAGGGCCTCAAGCAGCGCCACCTTTCGATGATCGCCCTGGGCGGGGTGATCGGCGCGGGCCTCTTCGTCGGTTCCGGCGCGGGCATCGCCGCGGCCGGCCCCTCCATCGTGCTCGCCTACGCCCTCTCCGGGGTGCTGGTGATGCTGGTGATGCGGATGCTCGGCGAGATGTCGGCCGCCTACCCGTCGTCGGGCTCCTTCTCCGCGCACGCCGAGCGGGCCATCGGCCCGTGGGCGGGCTTCGCGGCGGGCTGGTCGTTCTGGGTGCTGCTGTGCACGGCGGTGGGCCTGGAGGGCATCGGCGCGGCGAAGATCGTGCAGGGCTGGCTGCCGGGCACCCCGCAGTGGATGTGGGTGGCCCTGTTCATGGTGGTGTTCTGCGGGACGAACCTGGCCGCCGTGAAGAACTTCGGCGAGTTCGAGTTCTGGTTCGCGGCGCTGAAGGTCGGCGCGATCAGCCTGTTCCTGATCCTCGGCGTGCTGGCCATCGCGGGCGTCCTGCCGGGCACGGACGCGCCCGGCACCTCGAACCTCAGCGACTTCATGCCGAACGGCGGCGACGGCCTGGTGATAGGCCTGCTCGCCTCGGTGTTCGCCTACGGCGGCCTGGAGACGGTCACCATCGCGGCGGCCGAGTCCCGGGACCCGGTGCGGGGCGTGGCGTCGGCCGTCCGCACGGCGATGTGGCGCATCGCGGTGTTCTACATCGGCTCGATGGCGGTCGCCGTCACCCTGGTGCCGTGGGACTCCGAGGAGGTCACGGCGAAGGGCCCGTACATCGCCACGCTCGAACACCTGGGCATCCCCGGGGCGAGCCAGCTGATGAACGTGGTCATCCTGGTGGCCCTCCTCTCCGCCATGAACGCCAACATCTACGGCGCCTCGCGCATCGGCTTCTCGCTGGTCGAGCGCGGTCTGGGCCCGAAGGTGCTGGCGCGGCTGTCCGGCGGGGTGCCCCGGATCGCGGTGGTCACCTCCAGCGTGCTGGGCTTCGTCTGCGTGCTGCTCAGCTACTGGCGGCCGGACGACATCTTCAAGTGGCTGCTGAACATGATCGGCGCGGTCATCCTGATCGTCTGGATCTTCATCGCCGTCTCGCAGCTGCTGCTGCGCCGCCGGATCGAGCGCGAGGCCCCCGAGCGGCTGGTCGTGCGCATGTGGGCGTTCCCCTGGCTGACCTGGGTGGCGCTGGCCGGCATGGCCGCGATCTTCGTGCTGATGTGGCGCGAGCCGGACACCCGGACCCAGCTGTACTCCTCGGGCGGCATGGCCCTGTTCCTGGCCGCGGTCGGCTACGCCTGGCAGCGGCTGCGCGCCGGGGACTGAACCGCCCCTCCCGCAGAGACAGGCCCCCACGGACGAACACGTGGGGGCCTTCCTGTTGTTCTGATCCACTTGTTGCTAGCGTGTAGTTGCAAGAGACTTGCAATAAGGTTCCGGAGGGGATCACCCATGCCCGTCTACACGCTGCCCGAGCTGCCGTACGACTACGCGGCGCTCGCCCCGGTCATCAGCCCGGAGATCATCGAGCTGCACCACGACAAGCACCACGCGGCCTATGTGAAGGGCGCCAACGACACCCTGGAGCAGCTGGCCGAGGCGCGGGACAAGGAGACGTGGGGCTCGATCAACGGCCTGGAGAAGAACCTGGCCTTCCACCTCTCCGGGCACATCCTGCACTCGATCTACTGGCAGAACATGACCGGCCCGAAGGACGGCGGCGGCGAGCCCCTGGCCCAGGACGGCGTCGGCGAGCTGGCCGAGGCGATCAAGGAGTCCTTCGGCTCCTTCGCCGGCTTCAAGACCCAGCTGTCCAAGGCCGCGGCCACCACCCAGGGCTCGGGCTGGGGCGTGCTCGCCTACGAGCCGCTGAGCGGGCGCCTGGTCGTGGAGCAGGTCTACGACCACCAGGGCAACGTCGGCCAGGGCTCCACCCCGATCCTGGTCTTCGACGCCTGGGAGCACGCCTTCTACCTCCAGTACAAGAACCAGAAGGTCGACTTCATCGAGGCCATGTGGCAGGTGGTCAACTGGCAGGACGTCGCCCGCCGCTACGAGGCCGCCAAGTCCCGCGCCGACGTGCTGCTGCTCGCGCCCTGAGCGCCGGGCCGCCCGAGTCGTCCTGCCTCGTGATCGTCTTCTCACCCTTCACGGCGGCAGGCGGATGAAAGAGGACCCCCGTGAGGACGTGACTCACGGGGGTCCTCCCTTGACGGCGACGGGTCACAGGTTGCCGAAGTCCGGGCCCTTGGTCCGGGTGCGCTTGATCTCGTAGAACCCCGGTACCGAGGCCACCGCCACCGTGCCGTCCCACAGGCGGGCCGCCTGCTCGCCCCGGGGGGCGGGGGTGACGACGGGGCCGAAGAAGGCGATCTGCTCGCCGTCGGGGCCCGGCAGGGCGATGACCGGCGTGCCGACCTCCTGGCCGACCTTCTCGATGCCCTCCTTGTGGGAGGCGCGCAGCTCGTCCTCGAACTCGAAGTCCTCCTGGCCGGCGTAGTCGATCAGCCCGGCGGGCAGGCCGACGTCGGCGAGCGCGCCCGCGATGGCCTCCAGGGTCGCGCCCTCGCCGTTGTTGTGGATGCGGGTGCCGAGCGCGGTGTAGAGCGGGCCGACGACGTCCGCGCCGTGCTTCTGCCAGGCCGCGGTGACCACGCGGACCGCCTGCCACGCCTGGGTGGTCAGCAGCTCCCGGTAGTCCTCGGGCAGCTCGTCCAGCTTGTCCTCGTTGAGGACCGCGAGGCTCATGACGTGCCAGCGGACCTCGATGTCGCGGAGCTTCTCCACCTCCAGCACCCAGCGCGAGGTCATCCAGGCCCACGGGCAGAGCGGGTCGAACCAGAAGTCGACGGGGGTCTTGCCGGACGAGATGACGGTCTCGGACATGGCGCTCCTTGGCGAAACGTACGTTTCCCGCGTCAACGAGGTCGCCGCCACCGGCATTCCCCGCTGTCCGCTGTCAGGACCGCATGGCAGGATCGGTCCTGTTCCAGCCGCTCATCACGCGATCACGAGGGAGTGCCGTCCGTGCCCGGTGAGAATCTGTCCCGCGACGAGGCCCGGGAGCGGGCCGCCCTGCTGTCCGTCGAGGGTTACGACGTGTCCCTGGACCTGCGGTCCGCCGTCGGCGACGGGGACGGCGAGCCGCGCACGTTCCGTTCGGTGACCACCCTGCGGTTCCGCTGCAACGAGCCGGGCGCCTCCAGCTTCGCCGACCTGATCGCCCCGCGGGTCACCTCGGTCTCGCTCAACGGCCGGGACCTGGACCCGGGCGAGGTCTTCGACGGCTCGCGGATCACGCTGGAGGACCTGGCCGCGGAGAACGAGCTGGTGGTGGACGCGCAGTGCGCCTACTCGCGCACCGGCGAGGGCCTGCACCGCTTCGTCGACCCGGAGGACGGCGAGGTCTACCTGTACACGCAGTACGAACCGGCCGACGCGCGCCGGGTGTTCGCGAACTTCGAGCAGCCGGACCTGAAGGCGCCGTACCGGTTCGAGGTGCGGGCGCCGCAGGGCTGGACGGTGTGGGGCAACGGCGCCGGTGAACTCGTGGACGGGGTGTGGCGGTTCGCGGAGACGAAGCCGATCTCGACGTACATCACGTGTGTGGTGGCGGGCCCGTACCACCATGTGACGGACTCCTACAGCCGGACCTTCGAGGACGGCACGAAGCTGGAGATCCCGCTCGGCGCCATGTGCCGCAAGGCGCTCGCCCCGTACTTCGACGCGGACGACGTCTTCCTGGTCACCAAGCAGGGCCTGGACTTCTTCCACGACCACTTCGACTACCCGTACCCGTTCGGGAAGTACGACCAGGCGTTCGTGCCGGAGTACAACCTGGGCGCGATGGAGAACCCGGGCCTGGTGACGTTCCGCGAGGAGTACGTCTTCCGGGGGAAGGTGACGCAGGCGTCGTACGAGGCGCGGGCCAACGTCGTCCTGCACGAGATGGCGCACATGTGGTTCGGCGACCTGGTCACCATGGAGTGGTGGGACGACCTGTGGCTGAAGGAGTCCTTCGCGGACTTCATGGGCACGTTCGCCAACGTCGGCGCGACCCGCTTCAAGGACGCCTGGGTCACCTTCGCCAACCGGCGCAAGGCGTGGGCGTACCGCGCGGACCAGCTGCCCTCCACGCACCCGATCACGGCGGACATCCGTGACCTGCAGGACGCCAAGCTGAACTTCGACGGCATCACCTACGCCAAGGGCGCCTCGGTGCTCAAGCAGCTGGTGGCGTACGTCGGCCGGGACGCGTTCCTGGAGGGCGCCCGGCGCTACTTCAAGCGGCACGCGTACGGCAACACGCGCCTGGGCGACCTGCTGTCGGTGCTGGGCGAGACGAGCGGCCGGGACATGAGCGCGTGGGCGCGGTCGTGGCTGCAGACGGCGGGCGTGAACGCGCTGACCCCGCAGGTGCTGCTGGACACCACGGGCGGCCGGATCGCCGAGCTGGCCGTGGTGCAGGAGGCCCCGGAGTCGCACCCGGAGCTGCGTCCGCACCGGATCGTGGTGGGGCTGTACCGGCGCACGCCCGAGGGCACGCTGGAGCGGTACGCGCGCGCGGAGACGGACGTGCACGAGCCGCGGACGGTCGTCGCGGAACTGGCGGGCCAGGCGGCCCCGGAGCTGGTGCTGGTCAACGACGACGACCTGACCTACTGCAAGATCCGCTTCGACGCGACCTCGCTGGAGACGCTGCGCACGGACCTGGGCGGGCTGACGGATCCGCTGGCGCGCGCCCTGTGCTGGTCGGCGCTGTGGAACATGACCCGGGACGGGCTGCTGCCGGCGCGGGAGTTCATCGACCTGGTGCTGCGGTTCGCCGGCCGGGAGTCGGACATCGGCGTCCTGCAGATGCTGCACGCCTGGGCGAACTCGGCGCTGACCCACTACGCGGCGCCGGCCTGGCGGGAGGCCGGCGGGGCGCTGCTGGCCGAGGGGGCGCTGCGGGAGCTGCGCTCGGCGGCGCCGGGCAGCGAGCACCAGCTGGCGTGGGCGCGGTTCTTCGCCGCCGTGGCCTCGGCGGAGCCGGATCTGGGGCTGCTGCGGGAGCTGCTGGACGGCACCACGGGGATCGACGGGCTGGAGGTGGACCAGGAGCTGCGCTGGGCGTTCCTGGAGCCGCTGGCGGCGCACGGGGCGGCCGACGAGTCGGTGCTGGCGGCGGAGCTGGCCCGGGACGACACGGCCTCCGGCAAGCGGCACCAGGTGCGGTGCCTTGCCGCGCGGCCGTCGGCGGCGGTCAAGGCGCAGGCGTGGGCGCAGGTGGTGGAGTCCGACGCGCTGTCGAACGCGCTGGTGGAGGCGACGATCGCCGGGTTCGCCCAGCCGTCGCAGCGGGAGCTGACCGCGCCGTACGCGCAGCTGTACTTCGCGGCGATCGAGCGGGTGTGGCGGGAGCGGTCGATCCAGATCGGGATGGACGTGGTGCGGGGTCTGTTCCCGGCGTTGCAGGACCGGCCGGAGACGCTGGAGGCGACGGACGCGTGGCTCGCGGCGCACGAGGACGCGGCGCCGGCGCTGCGGCGGCTGGTGCTGGAGGCGCGGGACGACCTGGCGCGGGCGCTGCGCGCGCAGGCGTGTGACGCGGCGGCCGGCCGCTGACCTCCGGCCCGGGCCCGCCCGGTCGGCGACCGTTACCGAATCCGGGCAGACGAGGCCGTAACCCCTGGTCCGCACCCGAGCGGACCAGGGGTTTCCGCTGCCCTCTCGGCATCCGAACACCTGACCTTTAGTGCCGTCTTGTCCGGATTCATCGACGGGCGTGTAACAGCGGTTACGGGCCGGACGGGACGGGGGAATTCCGAGGTCATGACGCACAACACCCCCCTCTCCCCCCGCCCCCTGCGCCACCTCGCCGAGGTCCACCGCCGCGTCCTGACGGCGGCCCAGCTGCGTGCCCACGGCGTGTCCCCCGAAGAGCTGGCCGAGCGGTGCGGCCCCGAGGGGCCCTGGCAGGAGCTGCTGCCGCACGTGGTCCTGCTGCACTCCGGCCCGCCCAGCGGCGAGGAGCGGCTGCACGGGGCCCTGCTGTACGCGGCCCGCCCGGCGCGGCCGGGGGTGCCGGCCCAGCCGACGGCCCGGGGCCCGCACCGGCCGCAGTACCCGGACGCGATGCTGACCGGGGCGGCGGCGCTGGCCCTGCACGGGTTCCCGCCCACCCCGCCACCGGACGCCCTGAACCGGGTGGACGTCCTGGTGCCCCGGCCGCGCCGGCCGCGCTCCACCGGCTACGTCCGCGTCGTGCGCACCTCCGAGCCGCCCGAGCCGGTGGTGCTGGCGGGGCTGCCGGTGGCGCCGGTGGCGCGGGCGCTGGCGGACGCGGTGGCGGAGCCGACGGAGGCGGAGACGGTACGGCGGCTGCTGATCGAGGCGGTGCGCGGCGGCCACTGCGAGCCGGCCGCCGTGGTCCGGGAGCTGACCCGGGCGCGGCTGCTGCACCGTCCGCACGTGGCGGACGCGGTGGACGCGGTGCTCGCGGAGGGCCGCTCGGTCGCCGAGGGCCGCCTGTACCGGATGGTCCGCGAGCACGGCCTGCCCGACCCGCTGTGGAACGTCGGCCTGCGCCTGCCCGGCGGTCCCGACCTGGGCGGCCTGGACGCCTACTGGCCGGACCAGGCGGTGGCGGTCGAGCTGGACATCCGGGCGGCCCGGCAGGACGACGAGGAGGTGTGGTCGCGCTGCGCCCGCAGGCGCGAGCACCTGGAGCGCCTCGGCATCACGGTCGTGCACATCACGCCGCGCAAGCTGCGGGACTGCCCGGAGCAGCAGGCGACGGTGGTGCGGACGGCACTGCTGGCCTCGGCCGACCGGGATCCGGCCGCGTACGTGGTGGTGCTGCCCCGGTAGCGCCCGGCCAGCCAGTTCTGCGCGTCCGCCCGGGTGAGGACTCACCCGGGCGGACGAGCGGGGCGGGCGGGGCGGCGCGGGCCCCGGTACAGGAGAGTCATGAGACAGACCCGAATAGCGGCGGGCGCCTGCTCCCTGCTCCTCGCGGCGGCCTGCGCGTTCGCCGGCCCCGCGACCGCACAGGCGCCGCCCCGCGCCCCGGCCGGCGGCTATGTGGCCCTCGGCGACTCCTACTCCTCCGGTGTCGGCGCCGGCGACTACCTGGCCTCCGGCAAGGAGTGCAAGCGCAGCAGCCGGGCCTTCCCGGTGCTGTGGGCGGAGGCCCACGCGCCGGCGGCGTTCAGCTTCGCCGCGTGCAACGGCGCCGGCACGGAGGACGTGCTGACCGACCAGCTCGGCCATCTCGGCGCGCGCACGAGCCTGGTCACGCTGACCGTCGGCGGCAGCGACTCGGGCTTCGCCGCCGTCATGGCGCTGTGCGCGATCGGCGGGACCGACCGCTGCCGCTCCGCCGTGACCCGGGCCCGCGACACCATGGACGGATCGCTGACCGGCCGTCTGGACCGCCTCTACTCGGCCATCCGGGGCAGGGCGCCCGCCGCCCGGGTCGTGGTGCTGGGCTATCCGCACCTGTACCACCTGCGGGGCCGGTGCGCGCTCGGCCTCCAGGACGGCGAGCGCGCCGCCCTGAACGACGCGGTGGACCACCTCAACGCGGTGATCGCGGGACGCGCCGCCGCCCACGGGTTCACCTTCGCCGATGTCACCGCCGCCTTCGCCGGCCACGAGATCTGCTCCGCCCGGCCCTGGCTGCACAGCGTCGACATCCTGGCGGTCACCGAGTCCTACCACCCGACGGCGCCGGGGCAGTCGCTCGGCTATCTGCCGGTGCTCACCCGGATCTCCGGCTGAGGGACCCGGTCAGCCCTTCTTCAGCACCAGTTCGGTGTTGCGGTCCCCGGTGCCGCCCGCGAGGGTCCGGTCGGCGCCGGGGGCGTTGTAGGCCAGCTCGCGGTAGAGGGCGGCGAGGCCGGTCTGGGAGAGGTCGGCGTAGTCGGTGCGGTGCGGGGCCGCCGACTCGATCAGCGTGGTGAACAGCGAGAGCGTGCCGTCCTTGTTGTCGACGAGCTCCACGATCCGGGCGAGCTGGGGGTGGTCGACGTGCGAGGCGGTGGAGACCTCCCAGAAGGAGCGCCCGCCGGACGCCTTGTGCGGGGTGATGACGTTCTTGTGGATGTGCCCGTTCACCCAGGCCAGCACGTTGGCGTGGGCGGACAGCACCGAGAGCACGGCGGCGCCGTCGTGCCGCTTCTCGCCGGGGCGGGCCGGGTCGGGCCGGGTGTTGGTCATGGACCCGCTGGTGTGGTGGCTGAAGACGACGGCGTAGGAGTCCTTGTGCGCCTTCAGCGTCCGGTCGAGCCACTTCAGCTGGGCGGTGCCGAGGGAGCCCGCGTAGTGGCCGCCGGGGTCGGTGGTGTCGAGGCTGATGCCGACGACGTCGTCGGAGATCCGGAAGGCGTAGTACTGGGTGCCCGCGTCCAGGTTCGCCGAGGAGTAGCCGTGCCCGGCCGGGCCGTGGCCCCGGTACGCCGGGTCCAGGTGGGCCTTCAGGTAGTCGGCCTGGGTGTACGGGGCGCGCCGCTCGTCCGGGGTGACCCGGCGCGCCGAGCGGGCGTGCGCCTTGAGGAAGTCGCGGTAGCCGCTGCCCCGGGGGTCCTGAACCCTCTTGATGGTGTCCTGGAGCTTCTTGGCGTCGGCGGCGGAGACGTTCATCAGCTTCCTGCCGCCGATGGCCGCCTCGGCGAGGTAGGGGTCGCCGTGGGAGCCGTAGCAGCCGAGCGGGAGGGCGTCGTGGTTGCCGACGGTGGAGTACCAGGGCAGGTTCAGGCCGGGGCTGCGCACGTCGCGGATCGCGGCGGCCAGGAAGTCCTCCAGCCGGGGGAAGCCGAGCGCCTTGTCGTGGTCGCGGAGGGCGGAGCCGGGCTGCCAGTACTGCTTGAGCCCGCTGTTCTGCACGCCCTCGTAGTGCCGGGGGTCGCCGGTGTTGGGGGTGATCCGGCCGCCGCTCATCACCTTCATGAACCACTCCAGTTCGGAGTGGGCGTTGTTGTCGGTGTTGTCGCCGGTGGTCATCACGAACCGCAGCGGGGCGCCGGTGACGGGGGCGCCGCGCAGCGCGTTGACCCGCTCCACGAGGGAGATCGCGCCGGGCACGGTCAGCGCCTCGTGCGGGCGCCAGGCGTGCACGTCGTGCGCGCGCAGGAACTCCAGCCGCAAGGGGTGCTGGACGTCCATCAGGTGCAGGTCGGTGAACTGCACGAACGCCGCCAGGGCGGTACGGCGCCGCTCCCGGCCCGGCTGGGGCGCGGCCAGCTCGGCGCGCACGACGCGCTTCCAGCCGGGCCCGTCGCCGAGCCTGCGGTAGCCGGAGCCGGCGCGCGGGGCGGCGACGGAGGCGACGGTGGTGCCCTTGGTGTAGGGGGCGGGCGGCGCCGCGGCGGGCGCGGACGCGGGCGGCGCCGGCGGGGTGGCGGCCCGGCTGTCCGTGGGGCGCAGGACGTAGCCGGCGCCCGCGGTGAGCGAGACGGCGCCGGCGGCGGCGAGGACGGTACGGCGGTTGACCCCCGCGGCGGAGGCGGCTGCGGAGCGTGTGGGCGGCATGGCGCGGTCTCCCCGGGTGCGAACGCGTCGGCGGTGGTCGCGGGCCGCCGCGGACGCGAACGCCCCGCTCACCGTGGATCGTTGGCAGTGGGGATGACCCGCGCGTGAACGCGGCGGCAACGCGTGACACCGATCACCGAACGTGGATCACGGGGTACCGGGCGCGGTCACGGAGTCGCACGCGGCCGGCCCGGGGGCGGTCACTCGCCGTTCACCTGCCGGGGTAGGGGCCGGTCCGCCGGCCGTCCGTGCGGCGGGCGTTCGCGCCAGAGCCGCAGCCCGATGTCGACCAGCGGCACCCGGACGAGGGCGGGCACGGCGGCCAGGTCGTGCCAGGCGGCGAAGTCGGTGGACCCGCCGACCTCGGGGCGGAGTTCACCGCCGGTGACCTCGCCCTCGTAGAGGAGCCGCAGGGCGTGGTGGTCCCGGCGGCGGCCGAAGCGCGGGTCCCCGACCGCCCGCCGGGAGTGCACGCCGAGCAGGGCCCGCACCTCGATCCGGTAGCCGGTCTCCTCGGCGACCTCGCGGCGGACGGTGTCGTACGGGTCCTCGCCGTGCTCCATGCCGCCGCCGGGCAGCACCCACTCGGGGGTGCCGTCGGGCGCGGGTGACCGGGCGAGCAGGAGACGTTCACCGCGGACGCACACGGCGTAGGCCGCCACCCTCAAGTTCCGTCGCATACGGGGACGTTAGCCCGTAAGGCGCGCGGTGGCGGACGAACGTCCCGGCACCGGGCGGGGCCGGCCCGTACAAAAGGCCGCATTCCGTTCCGTACCGGTGGAACACGCCCCTTTCCCATCGCGGGTTTTCCCCATGCGTTCATTGCGATTGTGTCAACGGTCCCCGAAATCCCCTCCCGTCGGTCAGGCTGAGCGCTCCCGCCCGCCCGTTCCTTGACCCGAGGGATGCCGATGACCCGCACCGCCCCCGAGCGTGATCCCATATCCGGCCCCAGACGCCTGGCCCGCATAGCCGTGGCCGTGGGCGTGGTGGCCGCCCTCTCCGCGGCCGGGCCGGTGCCGCTGGCCCTCGCCGCCGGGCAGGCCCCCGCCCCGGCCGCGGGCCAGGGCGTCAAGTCCGCCGACGACAAGCTCGGTCCGGACGACGCCGCCCTGCTCGCCGACGCCAAGGCCGACGGCGACAAGACCGTCACCCTGATGATCGCGACCTCGCCCGGGCAGACGGAGCAGGTCGCCGGGGAACTGGACGCGGTCGACGGCGGCCTGGTGGGCCGCCGGGACGACCAGCTCGGCTACGTCCGCGCCACCGTCCCGACGGGCCGCGCGGACTCGGCCATCTCCGCCGCCGTGAAGCTCCCCTCCGTGCGGGCCATCGACCTCAAGCAGGAGATCCCGCTGGACGACCCGGCGCCCGCCGGTGCCACGTCCGCGACGGGCAAGGCGTCCTACCCGGCGCCGGGCCGCACCACCCCGGCGGAGAACCCGTACAACCCCTCCTTCGAGACCGGTGCCGTCGACTTCGTCCGGGACCACCCGAAGGCCGACGGGCGCGGGGTCACCATCGGCATCCTCGACTCCGGCGTGGACCTCGGCCACCCGGCCCTGCGGACGACCACCACCGGCGAACGGAAGATCGTCGACTGGGTGACCGCGACCGACCCGGTCACCGACGGCGACGGCACCTGGCGGCGGATGACGACCGCTGTCACCGGCCCGTCCTTCTCCGTCACCACCGCGCAGGGCGCCGAGAGGTTCACGGCCCCCGAGGGCTCGTACAAGTTCAACTACCTGTACGAGTCCGCCACCGCCGGCGGCGACGAGAAGGGCGACCTCAACCGGGACGGCGACACCACCGACGCCTGGGGCGTGCTGTACGACCCGGCCGCCGGCACGGTCCGCGTCGACACGAACGACAACCTGGACTTCACCGACGACGCGCCGATGAAGCCGTACAAGGACGCCTTCCAGGTCGGGTACTTCGGCACCGACGACCCGGCGACGGACGTCGTCGAGCGCGTCCCGTTCGTGGTCGAGACCCGCAAGGACGTCGTCTACAACGCCTCCGGCGCCAAGGCCGACTACGTCAACATCGGCGTCATCGAGTCCGAGCACGGCACCCACGTCGCCGGCATCACCGCCGCCCACGGCCTGTTCGGCGGGAAGATGAACGGCGCCGCCCCCGGCGCGAAGATCGTCTCCTCGCGGGCCTGCACCTGGACCGGCGGCTGCACCAACGTCGCCCTCACCGAGGGCATGATCGACCTGGTGACCCGGCGCGGCGTCGACATCGTCAACATGTCGATCGGCGGTCTGCCCGCGCTCAACGACGGCAACAACGCGCGCGCCGAGCTGTACACCCGGCTCATCGACACCTACGGCGTCCAGCTGGTGATCTCCGCCGGCAACTCCGGGCCGGGCGCCAACACCATCGGCGACCCGGGCCTGGCCGACAAGGTGATCTCGGTCGGCGCGACGATCTCCAAGGAAACCTGGGCCGCCAACTACGGCTCGGCCGTGGAGAAGAAGTACGCCATGATGCCGTTCTCCTCGCGCGGCCCGCGTGAGGACGGCGGCTTCACCCCGACCCTGAGCGCGCCCGGCGCCGCGATCAACACCACCCAGACCTGGCTGCCGGGCGGTCCGGTCGCCGAGGCGGGCTACCCCCTCCCGGCCGGCTACTCCATGCTCCAGGGCACCTCGATGGCCGCCCCGCAGGCCACCGGTGCCTCCGCGCTGCTGCTGTCGGCCGCGAAGCGCGCGGGCGTCGACCTCACCCCCGCCCGGCTGCGCACCGCCCTGACCTCGACCGCGGACCACATCAAGGGCGTCCAGGCGTACGAGGAGGGCGCGGGCCTGATCAACATCGTGGACGCGTGGGACGCCATCGAGGACGGCGCCACCGCCCACGACTACACCGTCGAGGCGCCGGTCGACACCGCGATCGACGACGCCCTGAAGACCCCCGGCCGCGGCACCGGCCTGTACGACCGCGAGGGCGGCCTGAAGGCGGGCCAGAAGAAGACGTACGACGTGACGCTCACCCGTACGTCCGGCCCGGACAAGGCGGTCCGGCACGAGCTGCACTTCGAGAACGACCCCGGGCACACCTTCCGCGTCCTCGGCGACGACGTGGTGCGGCTCCCGCTGAACCGGCCGGTGACCGTCAAGGTGCAGGCCGCCCCGGAGTCGGCCGGTGTCAAGAGCGCGATCCTGGAGGTCGACGACCCGCGGACCGAGGGCATCGACAAGCAGGTCCTCACCACCGTCGTGGTCGCGGAGCCGGTGGCGTACACCTACTCCGCCGCCGGTTCGGTGCAGCGCAACAGCACCCGGTCGTACTTCCTGACCGTGCCCGAGGGCGCGACGTCGCTGGAGGTCGCGCTCGGCGGGCTGAAGGACGGCAGCCAGACCCGGTTCGTCGCCATCCACCCCTACGGCGTCCCGTCCGACAGCACCGGCACGCCGTACTGCTACAACAACTACCTGAACGGCAACGGCTGCAAGCCCGACGTGCGCGCGTACGCCGACCCGCAGCCCGGCGTCTGGGAGGTCGAGGTCGAGTCCCGGCGCACCTCCCCGCTGCTCGACAACCCCTACCGGCTGGACGTCTCCGTCCTCGGCGCGGCCTTCGACCCGGAGACCGTGACCGTGCCCGAGGCCAGGGTGGGCAGCCCGGTCGGCGCGTCCTGGAAGGTGACCAACGCCTACGCGCCGCTGGACGGCAGGCTGGTCGGCGGCCCGCTCGGCTCCGCCGAGTCGGACCGGCCGGCGATCAAGCAGGGTGAGACGCGGTCCACCACGGTGACCGTGCCGGCCGGCGCGACCTCGCTCGACGTCGCCATCGGGCGGGTCTCGGACGCGGCGGCCGACCTGGACCTCACGGTGTACGACGCGTCGGGCAAGGAGGTCGGCAAGTCCGCCGACGGCGACTCGGAGGAGGCGGTCTCCCTGCCGAACCCGGCCGCCGGCACCTACACCGTGAAGGTCGTGGGCTACGCGGTGCCGTCCGGCTCCACCGACTACGACTACCGGGACGTGTTCTTCTCCGCCGCGCTCGGTTCCGTCACGGTCGGCGACTCGGCGCCGGTCCACCTCGCCACGGGCGCCTCGGCGACGGTCACCGGGCAGGTCACGGCCGCGGCCGAGGCCCCGGCGGGCCGTGAGTTCTTCGGCCGGGTCCAGCTGGTGAACGCCCGCGGCACGGCGGCGGGCAGTGCCAGCGTGAAGATCGGGAAGGTCACGCCGTAACGGGGTGACGACCGGGAAGGAGGGGGCGGGCGTCCGTGCGGACGCCCGCCCCTTTTCCCGTGCGGAGGCCCTAGCGGTCCTCCCCCGGGGTGCCGTCGGCAGGGCAGGGCAGGGCGCGGGAGCCGGGCAGGGCCTCGGTGATCCTGGCGCGTTCGGCGGCCACGCGGGCGTCGCCGACGGCCCACAGGGTCGCGTACTCCTCCCCCCGGGCCGCCCCGACCAGCACGTGCAGGCCCTCCCGGGGCACCGGCCGCGTGCCCGCGTCGAGCAGGACGGTGACGTCGGCCGGTCCCCGCGCGGGCTTGTAGGAACGGGTCACGGTCAGCGTGACCCGGCTCCAGGGGGACTCCGGCCGCCGCTCCACCCTCGCCACGGTGCCCTCCACGACCAGCCGCGCGCAGGCCAGTTCGCGCCGGGGATCCGCCGGCCGCCGCCCGTCACCCGCGGCTTCCCGGCTCCCCGCGGCGGTGTCGCTCTTGGCCGACGACGCGCCGCCGCCGTCCATGCCGCCGCCCTGGCCCACGAGCCAGCCGAACCCCAGCAGGAGGCCGAAGGCCCCGGCCCCGCCGAGCACCCCGGCCCCGACCCGCAGCGCCCGCCGCCCCCCGCGCGCACGCCCCGGCCGAGGCGGCCGGGAGGGGCGGGTGCGGGGGCGCGGGCGGGGGGTGGACGGCGCCGCGGAGGCGGATATGGGGGAATGGACGGCCGCGGCCCCGCCGGGCGTCCCGGCCGTGTCACCGGCCCCCGGAACACCCGTCACCGCGTTCCCGGCCGGCGTGCCCGGGACCGCCGCACGCCGGGCCGCCCGGTCCCCGCCGGACACGGCCCCGCCGGGCGTCCCGGCCGTGTCACCGGCCCCCGGAACACCCGTCACCGCGTTCCCCGCCGGCGTGCCCGGGACCGCCGCACGCCGGGCCGCCCGGTCCCCGCCGGACACGGCCCCGCCGGGCGTCCCGGCCGTGTCACCGGCCCCCGGAACACC
>NZ_JBVJOT010000063.1:4386-16569 GCF_055583025.1 Streptomyces sp. NPDC104831 | reverse complement strand
CACCCGCCACCGCGTCACCGGCCGGCGTGCCCGGGGCCGCCGCACGCCGGGCCGCCCGGTCCCCGCCAGACACGGCCCCGCCGGGCGTCCCGGCCGTGTCACCGGCCCCCGGAACACCCGCCACCGCGTCACCGGCCGGCGTGCCCGGGACCGCCGCACGCCGGGCCGCCCGGTCCCCGCCGGGTCGCCGCCCGCGCGGGCCGGGCCCGGTCGTGGGCTCCCGCCGCCGGTCCTCCTCCCCCGTCAGCGTCTCGGCCAGCCGGGCCAGGCCGTCCCGCAGCAGCGCCAGGTCGGCCTCGGCGGCCCGGTGCGCGGCGAGGAAGGCGGGGTCCCGGTGGGCCGGTGCCGGCAAGGGCTCCCCGGTGATCGCGGCCATCAGGGCGTCCATGCCGCCGTACTCCCCCCGCTCTTCCCCGCCGTGCTCCCCGGCCCCCTCGCGCACCCGCTCGTCCCCCTCGCCCGCCCGCTCGTCACCGCGCCCTGCCCGGCCCGCCCCGTACGCCCCACGGCCCTCGCGGCCCCCGGCGTCCCCCGCGCGCCCCACGTTCTCCCGGTCGGCGGGCATGTCACACCACCTCGTCCTCGTGCAGGCGGGCGCGCAGGGCCCGGACCGCCGTGTGCAGCCTGCTCTTGACCGTGCCCTCGGGGACGTCCAGCGCCTCGGCGATGTCCCGCACGGGCAGGTCGGCGAAGAAGCGCAGGACGACCACCTGCCGCTGGGCGGCCGGCAGCCGGTCGAGGCCGCGGGCGACGGCGAGGGAGAGCAGGCTGGTCTCCTCCCCGGAGGGCCCCGCGGGCTCGCGCAGCGCCGCCAGCCGCTCCCCCAGCCGTTCCTGGCGCCGCTTGGCCCGGTGCCAGTCCATCGCCAGGTTGGACGCGACGACCGCGGCCCACGCCGACACGTCCCGCGGCGCCTCACGCCCGCTCGCGGCCCGCTCCAGCAGTCGCAGCCGTACCTGCTGTACCCCGTCCGGCAGGTCCGACTGCGGCACCCCGCCGAGCGCGAGCACCGCCCGCACCCGGCGTTCCTGGGCCGCGTCCAGCGGATCGTCACCGGCCCGGTCCCGGCCGGCGGCGAACACCCCCTGGTCGCGGCGCGTCCTTCCGCGCAGCACAAGCCACCCCCCTCACGCGTGTGCCCCTACGACGCGGCACCGGGCCGAAACGTTCGGTGCGCGGCGGCCGGGCGGAGAGGCGTACGTCACACCTTCGTATGGCGGGGGCCCGCGCGGGCAGGGTCCGGGACGGCACAGCTTGCGGCGCGGGACCGCCGTGGAGGGAATTTCTCCAGCTCAGCGGCGTGCCGGGCGGACGTATGGAACCGTTCGCGGGGCACCGGTGTCCCATTCCCCGGGCACACCCGGCAAAGAATTGGACAGGTGGACCGGGGTCGGCCGCATGATGGAAACGCCCCGGTCAGGCAAGAGACACACAAGAGGGAGTCGCCGTGAGGGTCGGAATCGTCGGAGCCACCGGTCAGGTCGGCACGGTCATGCGCAGGATCCTCGTGGAGCGGAACTTCCCGGTCACGCAGCTGCGCCTGTTCGCCTCGGCCCGCTCGGCCGGGTCCGTGCTGGACGGTGTGACGGTGGAGGACGCGGCGACCGCCGACTACACCGGCCTGGACATCGTGCTGTTCTCGGCGGGCGGTGCGACCTCGAAGGCCCTGGCCGAAAAGGTCGCCTCGCAGGGTGCCGTCGTGATCGACAACTCGTCGGCCTGGCGCAGGGACCCCGAGGTCCCGCTGGTGGTCTCCGAGGTGAACCCGCACGCGATCGCCGACCGCCCCAAGGGCATCATCGCCAACCCGAACTGCACCACGATGGCCGCGATGCCGGTGCTGAGGCCGCTGCACGAGGAGGCCGGGCTGGAGGCGCTCGTCGTCGCCACCTACCAGGCGGTGTCCGGCTCGGGTCTGGCGGGCGTGGCCGAGCTGCACGGCCAGGTGCAGAAGGTGGCGGCCGAGGCCGACAAGCTCACCCACGACGGGCAGGCGGTCGACTTCCCCGAGCCGCAGGTCTACAAGCGCACCATCGCCTTCAACGTGCTCCCGCTCGCGGGTTCCGTCGTGGACGACGGGACGAACGAGACCGACGAGGAGCAGAAGCTGCGCAACGAGTCCCGCAAGATCCTGGAGATCCCGGAGCTGAAGGTCTCGGGCACCTGCGTGCGCGTGCCGGTGTTCTCCGGCCACTCCCTCCAGGTCAACGCCCGCTTCGCGCGTCCGCTCTCCCCGGAGCGGGCCACCGAGCTGCTGGCGAAGGCGCCGGGCGTGGCCCTGTCGGACATCCCGACCCCGCTCCAGGCGGCCGGCCAGGACCCGTCGTACGTCGGCCGCATCCGCCGCGACGAGACGGTGGACAACGGCCTGGCCCTGTTCGTCTCCAACGACAACCTCCGCAAGGGCGCCGCGCTGAACGCGGTGCAGATCGCGGAGCTGGTGGCGGCGGAGCTGTCGGGCAAGTAGCGACGCGTGCGAAGCCGGGGCGGTCACGGTGACGTGACCGCCCCGTGCGCGTCGCGGACCGGGGCGGTGGGGGTGAGGGCCGCCAGCCCCGCGAGCACGCCGCCGGTGAGCAGGACGGCGGTCAGGCCCGGGCCGTCCGCGAGGCGTCCGCCGGCCAGCGCGCCGAGGGCGATGGCGGCGTTGAACACCCCGGCGAACAGGGCGGACGCGGCCTCGGGGGCCTCGGGCGCGGCGGCCGTCAGGGCCCGCTGGCCGGACACGGACACCCCGCCGTACGCCAGTCCCCACACCAGCAGCAGCGCGGCCGACCCGAGGGCGGAGCCGCCCGCCGGGGCGAGCAGCAGGACGACCGCGCCGAGGACGGTGGCGATCAGCCGCAGGGCGCGGCGCGGATGGCGGGCCGCGAGCGCGCCGCCCGCGAAGTTCCCGGCGACGCCCGCGACCCCGTACCCGAGCAGCAGGGCGCCGACCAGCCCCGGACCGGTGCCCGGGGTGCGCTCCAGGACGGGACGGACGTAGGTGTAGGCGGCGAAGTGCCCGGTGACCAGCAGGGCGATGGTGATCAGCAGCCACCGCACCCGCGGGGTGCCGAGCAGCCGGGGGAACGTGCCGAGGCGGACCGCGCCCTCGGCGGGCAGCGGCGGCAGGACGACGGCCAGCCCGGCCGCCACCAGCAGCGCGCAGCCGGTCATCGCGGCGAACGCGGCGCGCCAGCCCGCCGCCGCGCCGAGGAGGGTTCCGGCGGGCACGCCGAGCACCGAGGCGACGGCGATCCCGCTGAAGACCAGGGCGGTGGCCCGGCCGGCCGAGGGCCCCGGCAGCAGCCGCGCGCCGAGCCCGGCGGCCACCGCCCACACCCCGCCCATGCACACCCCGACCAGCAGCCGGGCGGCGAGCACCACGGGGAAGGCGGGGGCGAGCGCGGTGAGCAGGTTGGCGGCGGCGAGCAGGAGCAGCAGCGCGCACAGCACGGTGCGGCGGTCGGCGCGGCGCACGGCGACCGGCAGCAGCGGCGCGGCGACGGCGGCGACCAGGCCGGGCAGGGTGACCGCGAGGCCCGCGGTGCCGGCGGAGACGTCCAGTCCCGCGCCGAGCGAGGTGAGCAGGCCGACGGGGAGCATTTCGGTGGTGACGACGGCGAAGGTGGCGGCGGCGAGCATGCCGACGGCGGCCCAGGGCCGGTCCGGGCGGGGTGCCGGGGCGCCGGGCCGGGGCGCGGGGTGGGGGGTGCGGGTTCGGCGGAAGACCATGTCCTCAAGCCTTTGCCGCGGACGGCGCGGGAACAACGGCGATCCGCTCACCCTTGCATGAGCGGGAGTGATCGGCGGAGGGAGTCGCGTGTCCGGGCTGGAGTTAAGGGAGTTGGAGTGCTTTCTGGTGCTCGCCGAGGAGCTGCACTTCGGTCGGGCCGGGGAGCGGCTGTTCGTCTCGCAGAGCCGGGTGAGCCAGTTGCTGGCCGCGCTGGAACGCCGGGTGGGCGCCCGGCTGGTGCACCGCTCCAGCCGCCGGGTGGCGCTGACCCCGCTCGGCGAACGCTTCCTGGAGCGGCTGCGTCCGGCGTACGGGGCGCTGCACGCGGCGGTGGCGGACGCCAGGGCGGTGGCCGGGGGCGGGGCCGGGCCGCTGCGGCTGGGCTTCCAGGGGACGGTGTACGCGCAACTGCTGGAGGCGGTCTCGACGTTCGAGGCCGCGGCCCCGGCCCGCTCGGTCGACCTGGTGGAGATCCCGTACGCGGATCCGTTCGGGGCGGTGCGGCGGGGCACGGTGGACGCGGCGGTGGTGCTGCTGCCGGTGGAGGAACCGGACCTGGTCCTCGGCGCGGTCTTCTCCCGGCAGCGGCACGCGCTGGCCGTCGCCCGCCGGCACGCGTTCGCCGCGCGGGACCGGGTCGGCGCGGCGGACCTCGCGGCGGTGCCCCTGATCGGGGTGACGGCTCCGGCCCCGCCGTACTGGCGGGCCGCCCGTGCCCCCGGCGCGCTGCCCGGCCCGGCGGCGACGACCCTCCAGGAGGCCCTGTGCCTGGCCGCCGCCGGTCGCGGCGCCCTCCTGCTGTGCCACCCGACGGCCGCCCAGCACCAGCGCGCCGACATCGCCTACGTCCCCGTGGACGGCGTCCCCGACTCCGCGCTCGGCCTGATCTGGCACCGCGACACGGAGACGGAGACGGTCCGGGAGTTCGCCCGGGTGCTGGCGGGGCTGGAAGCGGGCCGCGGGGCGGGCCGGTCCGCCGAGGGGGCACCCGGTGGTGTGCCGGGCGCCCCCTCGGCCGTGGGCTAGCGGGTCGTGGCCGCCGCGTCCGCGGCCTGGGCCCGCAGGGCCCGCTCGATGCCCGCGCGGGACTCCGAGACCAGGCGGCGCAGGGCCGCGTTCGGCTCGGCCGTGGCGAGCCAGGTGTCCGTCCTGGCCAGGGTCTCCTCGGAGACCTGGACCGCCGGGTACAGGCCGATGGCGATCTGCTGGGCCATCTCGTGCGAGCGCGACGCCCACACGTCCTTGAGCACCTCGAAGTACCGGTCGGTGTACGGCGCGAGCAGCTCGCGCTGGTCGGTCTGCACGAAGCCGCCGATGACGGCCTCCTGCACGGCGTTGGGCAGCTTGTCGGAGTCGACGACCGAGGCCCACGCCTCCGCCTTGGCCTCCGCCGTCGGGCGGGACGCGCGGGCGGTGGCCGCGTGCCGCTCGCCGGCCGCCGTCCTGTCCCGCTCGTACTCGGCCGCGATCTCCGTCTCGTCGTACCGGCCGACGGCCGCGAGCCGCTCCACGAACGCCCAGCGCAGCTCGGTGTCCACGGCCAGGCCCTCGACGGTCTGCGTGCCGTCGAGCAGGGCCTCCAGCAGGTCCAGCTGCTCCGGCGTGCGCGCGGTCGCCGCGAACGCCCGGGCCCAGGCCAGCTGGTGGTCGCTGCCCGCCTCGGCCGCGCGCAGGTGGGCCAGCGTGGCGTCGGTCCAGCGGGTCAGCAGCGCCTCGCGCGCCGACGGGTCGGCGTACAGGTCGACGGCCAGCTTGACCTGGCGCTGCAGCGACTGCACCACGCCGATGTCGGACTCCTTGCCGATGCCGGACAGCACCAGGGAGAGGTAGTCGCGGGTGGCCAGTTCGGCGTCCCGCGTCATGTCCCAGGCCGACGCCCAGCACAGCGCGCGCGGCAGGGACTCGGTGAAGTCGCCGAGGTGCTCGGTGACCACCGCGAGCGACCGCTCGTCCAGCCGGACCTTGGCGTAGGACAGGTCGTCGTCGTTGAGCAGCACCACGGCCGGACGGCGCCTGCCGGTCAGCTGCGGTACGGCGGTCAGCTCGCCGTCGACGTCGAGTTCGATCCGGTCGGTGCGCACCAGCTTGCCGGCGTCGGACAGGTCGTAGAGGCCGATCGCGATGCGGTGCGGGCGCAGCACCGGCTCGCCCTTGGCGCCGGCGGGCAGCGCCGGGGCCTCCTGGCGGACGGCGAAGGAGGTGACGACGCCGTCGGCGTCCGTCTCCACCTCGGGGCGCAGGATGTTGATGCCGGCCGTCTCCAGCCACTTCTTCGACCAGGTCTTCAGGTCCCGGCCGGAGGTCTCCTCCAGGGCGCCCAGCAGGTCCGACAGGCGGGTGTTGCCGAACGCGTGCCGCTTGAAGTACGCCTGCACGCCCTGGAAGAACTCGTCCTCGCCGACGTACGCCACGAGCTGCTTGAGCACGCTGGCGCCCTTGGCGTACGTGATGCCGTCGAAGTTGACGAGCACGTCGTCCAGGTCGCGGATGTCCGCCATGATCGGGTGGGTGGACGGCAGCTGGTCCTGCCGGTAGGCCCAGGTCTTCATGGAGTTGGCGAACGTGGTCCACGAGTGGGGCCACCGGGAGCCGGGCGCGGCGGCCTGGCAGGCGATGGAGGTGTAGGTGGCGAACGACTCGTTCAGCCACAGGTCGTTCCACCACTCCATGGTGACCAGGTCGCCGAACCACATGTGGGCCAGCTCGTGCAGGATGGTCTCCGCGCGCACCTCGTACGCCGCGTCGGTCACCTTGGACCGGAAGACGTACTGGTCGCGGATGGTCACCGCGCCCGCGTTCTCCATGGCGCCCGCGTTGAACTCGGGCACGAACAGCTGGTCGTACTTCTGGAACGGGTAGGCGTAGTCGAACTTCTCCTGGAACCAGTCGAAGCCCTGCCGGGTGACCTCGAAGATCGCGTCGGCGTCCAGGAACTCGGCGAGCGAGGGCCGGCAGTAGATGCCGAGCGGCACCGACCGGCCGTCCTTCTCGTACACGCTGTGCACCGAGTGGTATGGGCCGGCGATCAGCGCGGTGATGTACGTCGAGATGCGCGGGGTCGGCTCGAAGGACCAGACGTTGTCCTTCGGCTCGGGCGTCGGCGAGTTGGAAATGACGGTCCAGCCCTCGGGCGCCTTCACGGTGAACCGGAAGGTGGCCTTCAGGTCCGGCTGCTCGAAGGAGGCGAAGACGCGGCGGGCGTCCGGGACCTCGAACTGCGTGTACAGGTAGGCCTGCTCGTCCACCGGGTCGACGAAGCGGTGCAGGCCCTCGCCGGTGTTGGTGTAGGCGCAGTCCGCGACGACGCGCAGGACGTTGGGGCCCTCCAGCAGGCCCGGCAGGGCGATCCGCGAGTCCGCGAAGACCTCGGCGGGGTCGAGCCGGTCGCCGTTGAGGACCACCTCGTGGACGGCCGGCGCCACCAGGTCGATGAAGGACTCGGTGCCGCCCCGGGTGACGTCGAAGCGCACCGTGGTCACGGACCGGTAGGTACCCCCACCCTGCGCGCCGGAGAGGTCGAGATCGATCTCGTACGAGTCAACGGTGAGCAGCTCGGCCCGCTGCTGCGCCTCTTCGCGAGTCAGGTTTGTGCCAGGCACGCGGTCATCTCCTCGTTATGTGTCGGTTGCGTCATCCTTCCATGGGAGTGACGGGGAACGCGATGTCCGTCCCCCGCCGGTGTGCGCGGCGCCGGACACGCCGAAGCCGGACGGGCGGCCGTCGGTGGCCGGCCCGTCCGGCCGGGGGCGTGGCGGACCCGGTGGTCCCGGCTCAGCCCACCACGATCACCACGACACCGGTGCCGACGAGGCCGTTGCGGAAGCCGTTGCCGAAGAAGTCGTTCCGGGCGAAGCCGCAGCCGTTCCCCCAGCCGCGGTCGAAGCAGCCGTGGTGGGTGGAGACCTGCCGCGGGGCGGCCGCCGAGGCCGTACCCGCCGTGCCGATGGCGGCGCCACCGGCCAGGACGGCACCGGCCGCGGATACCGCGAGAAGACGCCTCACGCGTTGTGCTTTCATGGGCCTACCTTCCTTCCACGCCCTCGTCGGGGGTTTCCGGTACGGGGGCGACGGCCGCTGCGGCGGTGCGCGCGGGTGCTGGTGCCGCGGGGGCGAGGGGTACGGCCCACGCCCTGCCGGGGTCCGTGACCAGGGCACTCGCCGACGGTGGGCACACCGCCCGATCGCGGCCCTCCTCCAACACGCTAGCGGCCCCCCGGACCCCCGGCATCTCGGCCACCGTCCTGCGCCCTCCGCCGGGGCCGCCACCCGCTCGCCCGCCCCGCGGTCACCGGCACCCGGCGCCCCGGCCGCGGACCGGGGGTTCAGCCCCGGCCGATCCGTCCGGCCGCGGCCGTCAGGGCGTCCAGGGTGTGGGTGAGGGCCCTGGCCGAGGTGGCGCCCTTGCGGACCGAGGCCGTGACGTGGCGGACCGGGCGGTTCGCGGTCAGTTCGCGGAGGGTCACGGCGGTGCGGGGGTCTGCCGCCGTCCTCGGGACGAGGGCGACTCCCATGCCCGCCTCCACCATGGCGAGGATCGCGGTCCAGCCGGAGGCCGAGTGGCCCTGGCGGGGGCTGAAGCCGGCCGCCTCGCAGGCGCGGCGGGTGATGTCGGACCAGGGGCCGCTGCCGCCGTAGATCCAGGGTTCGGCGGCGAGGTCGGTGAGGGTCAGGCCGGGGGCCGTGGCGAGCGGGTGGTCCACGGGGAGGGCCACGTCCAGCGGGTCGGCGAGCAGCGGGACGTGGGTGAAGCGGGGGTCCGGGGCGCTCGGGGCCTCGGCCGCGAGGGACACGGCGAGGTCGACGTCCCCGGCGGCCAGCAGCCGGTACGCCTCGGCGGCCTCCGTCTCCCGGACCCGGACGCCCACTTGGGGGTGGGTCTGCCTGAGGGCCCGTACGGCGGGGACGACCAGGGCGGCAACGGCGGTCGGGATGGCGCCGACGCGGACCTCGCCGGCGTCGCCGTGCGCGTAGGCCGCCAGGGCCGCGTCCGCCCGCTCCAGCTGCTCGAACACCGGCTCCGTGTGGGCCAGCACCAGCCGGGCCGCGTCGGTGAGCCGGACCCGGCGGCCCCGCGCCTCCAGCAGGTCCACGCCGAGCTGGGCGGCGAGGCCGGTGAGCTGCTGGGACACCGCCGACGGGGTCATGTGCAGGGCCGCGGCCGTCGCGGTGACCGTGCCCCGTTCGCGCAGGGTGCGCAGGATCCGCAGCTTCCTCAGGTCCCACTCGCTCATGGGGCGCACGCTACACGGCGCCCTCAGCGGCGGGAGCCCGCGCCCAGCACCACCCCGGCCATGATCAGCGCCAGGCACAACAGGGCCGCCGGGCCGGTGTGTTCGCCGAGCAGCGCCCAGGACAGCGCGGCGACACAGACCGGCTGGAGGTAGTAGACGATGCCGGCGCGGGTGGCGCCGATCAGGGCGATGGCCTTGTTCCAGGCGAAGAAGGCCAGCGCGGAGGAGGCCACGCCGACGTAGAGCAGGGGCCAGACCGTGCCGGGCGCGGGGCGGAAGCCGCCCTGCACGGCGAGGCTCGCGGCCTGCGCGGGCAGCAGCAGCACGGTGCCGGCGAGGAACGTGGTGAACAGGAAGGCGGTGGGGTGGAGTTCGGCCGGCCGGCGGCGCAGCAGGGCGCTGTAGCCCGCGAAGCAGCAGGCGGCGGCCGGCATCCACAGGGTGCCCGGGGAGAAGTCCGCGCCGCCGCCGGCGACCAGCAGCACCACGCCCGCGCACGCCAGGAGCAGCCCGGTGGTGCGCCGGGCGCCCAGCCGTACGCCGCCCAGCCGCTCGAACACGGCCATGAGCACCGGCGAGGCGGCCATGATCATGCCCATGGTGGCGGCCGGGGTGGTCAGGCCGGCCTGGTTGACGAGGGTGTTGTAGAGGGCGACGCCGAGGAGGGAGGCGAGCAGGACGTAGCGGGCGTGGCGCCGGAAGAGGTGGCGTTGCCGCCAGGCCCGCCGGGCGCCGAAGGGGGCGACGGCGAGCAGGGCGATCACCCACCGCCAGAAGGCGTGCTGGAGGGGCGGGACGCTGTCGTGCAGGCCCCGTGCGGTGACGAAGCTGCCGGACCAGACGACCGTGGCGAGCGCCGCGCAGGCGAGGCCGAGGAGCGGGGCGGCGGCCTGCCGGGAGCGGGGGGCGCGGGGCGCGGGAGCGGTGACGGGGGCGGTCTGGTGCGCGGCTGCGGGCACAGGGGGCCTTTCCGGGCGGGTCGGCGGGAGGAGGGGTGGTCCTACCGTCGCAGGGCCGGAACCATCAGGTCCATCGAATCTTTTCGATCGTTCTTTTCAGTTTTCCTGAACAGTTGGGGAGTTCCGCCGCCGCCCAGCTGTCCCGCCACCGTCGCTCCGAACGCCAGCGCCATGCCCGCCGTCTGCACCGGGGTCAGCGCCTGGCCGAGGGCCGCCCAGCCGACGACGGCGGCGGTCAGCGGGGAGAGCGGGCCGAGGAATCCGGCCTGGGTGGCGGTGAGCCGGCCGATCCCGCGGAACCAGAGCCAGTAGGCGAGGGCGGTGTTGGCCAGGGCGAGGTAGAGGTAGCCGCCGACGGCCCGGCCGTCGAGGGCGGGCGGGGCGCCCTCGGCCAGCAGCGCGAGCGGCGCGATGAGCAGGCCGCCCGCGGTGAGCTGCCAGCCGGTGAGCGCCAGCGGCCCCACTCCCGCCGGGCGGCCCCAGCGCTTGGTCAGCACGGTGCCGGCCGCCATGGACACGGTGGAGGCGAGGGCCGCGAGGACGCCGACGAGGTCCAGCGCGCCGGCCCCCTTCAGTACGACGAGACTGACGCCGAGCGCGGCCACCAGCCCGGTGAGCAGCGTGCGCGGGGCCGGCCGCTGCCCGAGGAGCAGCGCCGAGAGGCCGACGACGAAGAGCGGCCCGGCGGAGCCGACGACGGCGGCCATCCCGCCGGGCAGCCGGTAGGCCGCGACGAACAGGAGCGGGAAGAAGGCGCCGATGTTCAGCGCGCCGAGGACGGCCGCCTTCGCCCACCAGGTGCCGCGCGGCAGCACCCGGGTGGCGGCGAGCAGCAGCAGTCCGGCGGGCAGGGCGCGCAGCAGGGCCGTGAACAGGGGGCGGTCCGGCGGCAGGAACTCGGTGGTGACCGCGTAGGTGGTGCCCCAGGACACGGGGGCGAGCGCGGTGGCGGCTACGACGGCGGTCGCGCCGGGGGTGCGGAGGGCCATGGCGGGCCTTTCGGAGGTCACGGCGCGGTGGCCGCGCGTGGACGGACCATCGGGCAGCTTGGGTAGCTGGTAAGTAGCTTAGCTCTAAGCTACTTAGTTGCAAGTGGCTTTCTTGCGGGCAAGCGGAAAGGGGCCGATACTCGGCCCATGCACGCACAGCCAGCCGACCCGGTCGACGCGATCATCGAACAGTGGGCGCGGGTGCGCCCCGAGCTGGACACCCGGCCGATGGAGGTGTTCGGCCGGATCTTCCGGCTCTCCCGCGCGATGGGCGACCGGATGGAACGGGCGTACCGGCCCTACGGCATCACCCGGGGCGAGTTCGACGTCCTGGCCACCCTGCGCCGCTCCGGCGAGCCGTACACGCTGTCGCCGCGCGAGCTGTCGGCCACGCTCATGCTGACCACCGGCGGCACCACCGGCCGCCTGGACAAGCTGGAGCGCGCCGGGCTGCTGCGCCGCTCCCCCGACCCGCACGACCGGCGCGGTCTGAGGGTCACCCTCACCGAGGAGGGGCTGCGGCTCGTCGACGAGGCGGTGGACGCGGGCCTCGCCGAGGAGAGCGCGGCGCTGGCCGCCCTGGACCCGCAGCAGGCCGGCTTGCTGGCCGGCCTGCTGCGCGAGCTGCTCGCCACGACGGCCGAGTAGCCGCACCGGCCGCCTCGCGGGCGCCGGCCGGCCGCCCGCCGACGCGCGCGGGCGCCGGGGCGCCGGCCGTCCCGGTGCCGCGCACGCGAAAACGCCGGGGGCGCCGGTCTCACCCGGGTGCGGCGTACGCGCGCAACCACGGGAGGACGGGCGCCCCCGGCGAAGGAACCGGCGGGGCGGTCAGGCCTTGGCCCCGGCCCCGGGCTTCACGTTGATGTTGGACGAGGTGGTGTCCTTCCTGGCCCGCGACCTGTCCAGCACCATGACCAGGCCGGCGATCACCACGAACAGCACCAGCGGGAGGAAGACGTACAGGCCCAGCGTCTGGATGACGCTCAGGCCCGGGCCGGGGTCGTCACCGTCGTCGCGGGTCAGCGCGAGCGCGGGGGACGACATGAGCAGCATCATCAGCGTCGTACCGGCGGCCAGGGCGCCGGCGCGCAGGGCGTTGTTCTTGTCCACGCATTCAAGTTAGCGAACCGGGCCGAAGGCCGCGCGCCCGGGGTGCCTTACCGGCGCGGGGGGGGGGGGGGGGGGGGGGGGGGGGGGGGGGGGGGGGGGGGGGGGGGGGGGGGGGGGGGGGGGGGGGGGATCCCCGTGCCGCCTCCTCCACGTCCTCACCCTCGAGCACACGCCCA
>NZ_JBVJOT010000063.1:0-4376 GCF_055583025.1 Streptomyces sp. NPDC104831 | reverse complement strand
GCTTCTTCGGCGTTGGGGTGATCGCAGGGCGGGGGGAGGGGGAGCCCCCCCCCCCCCCCCCCCCCCCCCCGGCGCGCCGGCGGACGTCAGCCCCGGTCCCGGTCCACCGGCGTGCCGCCCTCCCGCAGCACGTCGAGCAGACCCAGCAGCCGTGGTGAGGCGACCAGTTCCTCCAGCGGGACCGGACGGCCCTCGGAGTCGGCGAGCGGGAGACGCCAGTTGGGGTATTCGTCCCAGGTGCCGGGCAGGTTCTGCGGACGGCGGTCGCCGGCGCCGTCCGGGAGCCAGACGCCGATCAGCCGGGCGGGGGTGCGCAGCAGGAACCGGTGGACGGCGCGGATCTCCTCCTCCTCGTCGGAGCCGGGCGGCCCGGCCGCCGTCAGGTCCAGCAGGCCGAGGCTGCCCAGCAGGGCCAGCCACTCGGCCGCGTCGGCGGTGGCCTCGGCCCGTTCCTCGGCGGCCGGACGGGTGAGCAGGCCGAGGCGGTCGCGCAGTTCGACGTGGTCGCCGGTGAGTCGGGCGGCGGTGGGCGGCAGATCGTGGGTGGTGGCGGTGGCCAGGCAGTCGGCACGCCAGCGCTCCGGCGGCAGCGGGCGGCCGTCGCCCTCCCAGTCCCGTTCGAACCACAGCACGGAGGTGCCGAGCACCCCGCGCCGCTGGAGCGCCTCGCGCACACCGGGCTCGACGGTGCCGAGGTCCTCGCCGATCACCACCGCCCCGGCGCGGCCGGCCTCCAGCGCGAGGACGGCGAGCATGGCGTCGGCGTCGTAGTGCACGTAGGTGCCCTCGGTGGGCGGGCTGCCCTCGGGGACCCACCACAGCCGGAACAGGCCCATGACGTGGTCGATGCGCAGGGCGCCGGCGTAGCGGAACAGGGCGCGCAGCAGCTCGCGGTAGGGGGCGTAACCGGTCTCCGCCAGCCGGTCGGGGCGCCAGGGCGGCAGGCCCCAGTCCTGGCCGCGGGCGTTGAAGGCGTCCGGCGGGGCGCCGACGGACATGCCGGCGGCGAACACGTCCTGCTGGGCCCAGGCGTCGGCGCCCGCCGGGTGCACGCCGACGGCGAGGTCGTGCACGATCCCCACGGGCATGCCGGCCTCCCGGGCGGCGCGCTGGGCGGCCCGGAGCTGGCCGTCGGTGAGCCAGGCCAGCCGGGCGTGGAACTCCACCCGGCCGGCGAGCGCGGACCTCGCCCGCGCGGTGCCGGCCGAGCGGGGGTCGCGGAGCGCGGCGGGCCAGGCACGCCAGTCGGGGCCGTGGACCTCGGCGAGGGCGCACCAGGTGGCGTGGTCGACGAGGGCCCGGCCGTGGGCGGCGCGGAAGGCGTCGTAGGCGGCCTGCCGGCCGGGAGCCAGGGGCACCTCCAGGACCGTCTCCAGCGCCTCCCGTTTCAGTTCCCACACGGCGTCCCGGTCGATGAGGGCGCCCTTGTCCAGCACGGTGGCGCGCAACCGCCCGGCCCGTTCCAGCAGCTCGCCGAGCCGCTCGCGGTCCTTGGCGTACGCGAACTCGGGGACCTCCTCGACCCGCAGGTGGACGGGGTCGGGGAAGCGGCGGGAGGAGGGGCGGTACGGGGACGGGTCGGTGGGGTCGCCGGGCACGGCCGCGTGCAACGGGTTGACCTGCACGAACCCGGCGCCCGCGGTGCGTGACGCCCAGCCGGCCAGCTCGGCGAGGTCGGCGAGGTCGCCCATGCCCCAGGAGCGGTGGGACAGCAGGGAGTACAGCTGGACGAGGAGGCCGTAGGAGCGGCCGGGCGGGGCGGGCAGCCGGTCGGGGGCGACGACGAGGTGGGCCTCGCCGGTGCGGCCGTCGGGGGTGGTGGCGGTCAGCCGGTGGACGCCGGGCGGGAGGTCCGCGAGGTCCTCCCGCTCCCGCCCGTCCTCCGCCTCGACGCGCAGCCGGGTGCCGGCGGGCAGGGCGGCGAGGGCGGCGGGCGGCTCGGCACCGGCCCAGCGGACCACGGTCGGCGGCAGCAGCCGCTCGCGCAGTTCGCGTTCCCGCTCGGCGAGGGCGGCGCGTACGGCGTCCGGGCCGGACGCGTCGACGCCCAGGGCGGCGAGGGCGGCGGTCACGGCGGCGGCGGGGACCGGGACCGTACGGTCCGGGGCGGGGCGGTAGGAGGTGGCGACCCCGTGCAGCCCGGCGAGCCGGGCCAGGTCGTCCGCCGGGTGTTCCTCGGACGCCGCGGCCATCTACAGCCCCGGGGCGCAGAAGTCCGGGACCGGGTCCGCCTCGCTGGTCAGCGGGGCGGTCTCGGCGAGCGGCGGCTCACTGGTCAGCGGCTCGGCGTCGGGCAGCGGCGGCTCGCTGGTCAGCGGGGTCTGCGCGCACGCGCTCTCCGCGCTGAAGACGCGCACCGGGGTCTGGTCGGGCCGGGCGGACGGTGCCGCCACGGGTTTGGACGGGGCCGGGATCCTGAGGCGAGCGGCCACGGGGGCCTCCTTGTCGGTGCGGGTGCGAGGGCTCGGACGGGTTACGGCAGGCCTACCCCGTGAGCCCACGGCCACGCGCCCCAAATGACCGGCGCCCGGGTGATCCGGCCGCGGGCCGGTGATCGATAGAGGGGGTGTGAGACTGTTCCGCCCCATGGGGGGCCAGCGGGAGAAGGACGACGGACCCGGCGGGGACACGGCCCTGCTCCGGGCCGTCGCCCGGGGCGACGCGACGGCGATGGCCGCCCTGTACGACCGGCACGCGGGCTGGCTGCACGCGAGGCTGACCCGGCGGTGCGCCGACCCGGAGCTGGTGCGGGAGGTGCTCCAGGACACGTTCGTCACGGTGTGGCGGTCGGCGGCCGGGCACCGCGGCCCGGAGGCGGGCGGCTGGCTGTGGACGATCGCCGCGCGCCGGCTGGTCGACGCGCGGCGGGCCCGGGAGCGGGCGGCGCGCGGCGCGGAACCGCTGCCGGAGTACGAGGAGCCCGCGCGGTACGCGTCCGCCGCCGCGCCGTCCGCGGAGGACCGGGTGCTGGCCGGGCTGGAGTACGGCGATGTCGGCACCGCGCTGGACCGGATCTCGCCGGAGCTGCGGGAGGTCCTGCGGGCCACGGTGATCGACGGGCTGAGCACCCGCGAGGCGGCCCGCCTGCTCGGCATCCCGGAGGGCACGGTCAAGTCCCGCGCCCGCCGCGCCCGCGCGGAGCTGCGCACGGCCCTCGCCCGACTGAACCCGTCCCCGGCAGGAGGCCCGGCATGACCCACCGCGCACCACGGCCCCGGCCCCGGCCCGCGGGCGCCCCGGCCGCCGGCCGCCCGGAGGACGTCCCGCCGCAGCCGGACGTGGCCCCCTCCCGTGCCGGCGCCGGCCGTGCCGAAGGCGCTGCGCCGGACGCGGGCGCGAGGCCGTCCCCGGCGGACGGCGGGCGTGCCTGGCACGCCTGCGACCGTCTGGTGCGCCGTTACGCGGAGGGCGGCCTGGCGGAGTCGGCCGCGTGGTCCCTGGAAGCGCACCTGGAGGGCTGTGCCGGGTGTGCGGCACGGGTGTCGGCCGCGGTGCGCGCCACGGCGGCGGGAGCGGTGCTCGCCGACGTGCGCGCGGCGGTGCTGGAGTCGGCGCCGGCCGCCGTACTCCCGCCTGCCGGGGCGGCCGGAGTCCGGTCCGGCGCGGTCGCCGGGCGCCCCGCGCCGTCCCGGCTGCTCCGGCTGCTGTGGGCGGCCGGGCCCGCCGTGCGCGGGGCGTGGCTGCCGGCCGTGCTGGGCATGGCCGTGGCCGCGCCGGCCCTGTCGTACGGGGCCGGGTTCCCGGGCGCGCGGGCGCTGCTGCTGGCCCTCGCCCCCGTGGTCCCCGTCGCCGGGGTGGCCCTGTCCTACGGCCCGCACGCCGACCCCGTGCACGAGATCACCGCGGCGGCGCCCGGCGGCGGGCTGCGGCTGGCGCTCACCCGCACGGTCGCCGTGCTCGCGGTGAGCGTGCCGCTGCTGACCCTCACCGGCCTGCTGCTGCCCGCCTCGGGTGCCCCGGCCGCCGCGGCCTGGCTGCTGCCGGGGCTGGCGCTCGCGCTGGCCACGCTGGTCCTGGCGTCCCTCGTCGGGTGCCGGGCGGCGGCCGGGCTGACCGGCGGCGGCTGGTTGTGCGCCGTCCTGGCACCGGTGGCCGCCGGACCGGGCGGCACGGCGGCCACCCGGCTGGCCGGGCAGCTCTCCCGCTGCCTGGACGGCACCGCCGCGCAGGGCGGGTGGGCGGCGGCGGCCGTCCTGAGCGCCGCACTGCTGACCGCGCGCCGCCCGGCGTACGACCGCCCGCTGCGGCCCTAGCCACGCGTGCCGGCACCGCCCGGACCCCCCCCACGGGGGCTGAACCAGCCCCAACACCCCGACCCGCCCACGGAAGCAGGCCCAGAAACACCCCCCCCCCCCCCCCGCCAACAACAGAGGGGT
>NZ_JBVJOT010000062.1:32235-42159 GCF_055583025.1 Streptomyces sp. NPDC104831 | reverse complement strand
GGGGAAGAGCGACCCAGACCCACGCACCCACTCCCCCCCCCCCCCCCCTGGCCCCCCCCCCCCCCCCCCCCCCCCCCCCGGCCGCTTTTCCGGGTGCCACGGCATGGGTAAGGTTAGGTTTGCCTCACCGGAACGGGGAGAGCACCGAACAGCGAACCCCTCGGGGAGGTGAACCCGCGTGTACGTCTGCAGTTGCTTCGGCATCACCGAGGACCAGGTCAAGCAGCACGCGGAGAACGGCGCCTGCACCCCGCGCCAGATCGCCTCCGCCTGCAAGGCCGGCACGGACTGCGGCGGCTGCGTCCGGCGCATCCAGGCCCTGCTCGGCCGCGGCGCCTGCCCGCGCCGGGAGCTGATCGAGCAGCACGCCCCGGCCCTCGTGCGACTGGACGACGCGGCCTAGCCGCTCGTGCCCGGACCGGAGGAGTCCGGCTGGCTCTGCTCGACGACGGTCGACAGGTACAGCGCCTCGCCGAGCTTGTCCACCAGCTCCAGCTGGGTGTCCAGGTAGTCGATGTGGAGTTCCTCGTCGGCGAGGATCGCCTCGAAGACGTTGGCCGACGTGATGTCGTCCTTCTCCCGCATCAGCTGCACGCCCCGGCGCAGCCGGTCGATGGCCTCGACCTCGACCTGCCGGTCGGCCTGGAACATCTCGGTCACCGTCTGCCCGACCCGCACGTGGAACAGCCGCTGGTAGTTGGGCAGCCCGTCGAGGAGCAGGATGCGGTCGGTGAGGACCTCGGCGTGCCGCATCTCGTCGAACGACTCCGCCCGGGTGTAGCGGGCGAGCTTGGTCCAGCCCTTGTGGTCCTGGAGCTTGGCGTGCAGGAAGTACTGGTTGATCGCGGTCAGCTCGGCGGTCAGCTGTTCGTTCAGCAGTTCGATGACCTCGGGGTCGCCTTGCATGCTGTGGACTCCTTCCAGGGGGACCGGGCCGATAGCGCCGCATGATTGCACCGGCGGGGAAGATCGTCCAGTAAGTGAGTACTTAGTAGATACGCACCGACTTGTACGCGATTGTCCCATTCGGGGGTGGGTGGTCGGGGCACTGCCCGGGGTCTGTCAGGATGGATGCATGGGTCGACCGGTGGAGCGAGAGTCTGGGGCGGCGGCGGGGTCCGAGCTTCCGCCGGGTCAGCGGCTCCAGCGGGGCTGGCCGGTCACGCACTACGGGCCCGTGCCGAAGTTCCGGCCCGAACGCTGGGAGTTCCGGGTCTTCGGCGCGACCGCCGACGGCGGCAAGCACACCTGGACCCACGAGGAGTTCACGGCCCTGCCGTACACCACCGTGGTGGCCGATCTGCACTGCGTGACGAAGTACAGCATGCTCGGCGCGGAGTGGGGTGGCGTCCCGGCGGCCGCCGTCCTCGACCTCGCGCCGCCGGCGCCGGACGTCACCCATGTGATGGTCTGGGCGGAGTACGGCTTCAGCTCGAACCTGCGCCTCGCGGACTTCTGCTCCGAGCGGACCATCTTCGCCACCCACAAGGACGGTGAGCTGCTCACCGCCGAGCACGGCTTCCCGGTCCGCCTGATCGTCCCCCATCTGTACGCCTGGAAGGGCCCGAAGTGGGTCCGGGGCGTGGAGTACATGACCGCCGACCGCCGCGGCTTCTGGGAGGAGCGCGGCTACCACAACATCGGCGACCCCTGGAAGGAGCAGCGCTACTCCTACCAGGAAGAGCCCGGGGACGGCCCCGAGCTCTGAAGTCCCGCGTCGTTACCCGGCCGCGCGTGGCCCGGGCTCAGTGGTGGTACCGGTGCACCACCGCGTGGCCCTTGCCCCGGCCGATCGTCCACTTGTTGACCGGCGTGGTGACCACGAAGGCGATCACGAGCGAGACGGCGAGCGAGATCCAGAACAGCGCGTCGCCCAGCATGGCGTCCATCGCCGACGGCCAGATCAGGATCACCCCGTTGTCGATCAGCTCCATCACCGCGATGGACAGGGTGTCCGCCGCGAGCGCCACCTGGAAGGCCGTACGGAAGTCGACGCCGGCCCGCAGCACCCCGCGCAGGGTGAGGGAGTAGCCGAAGAAGAAGGCCAGCACGATCGCGAGCACCATGGTCGGCAGGTTGCCCCAGCCGAGCGCCGTGCCGAGGATCATGCCCAGCACCTCGCCGATGGCGCACCCGGTCAGGCAGTGCAGGGTGGCCTGGGCGGCCATGGACCAGGTGGCGGCGGGGGCGTGGTGCCCGTGTCCGGCATGCTCGCCGTGCCCCTGTCCGGTGTGGTCGGCGTGCTGCCCGTGCCCCGTGTGGCCGGCGTGTCCTGTGTGGTCGGTGTGCCGGTGTGCTTCGTGGTGTCCGTGTCCGGTGTGTGCCTCGTGCCGCATGACTGCCCCCAGGTCAGGTAGTGGTTCCGCACCGAGCAGGAACCATATACCCCCTAGGGGTATTCCCAGTCAGGTCTGGCGGAGTTTCTTCAGCCGCTCCACGTCCGCCGCGTGCCCCTCCTTGCCGCCCGGCGTCTCGATGACCAGCGGGACGCCCTCGGTCGCGGGGTGGGTCATGAGGGCCCGGAAGGGGTCCTCGCCGATGTGGCCGGCGCCGATGTTCGCGTGCCGGTCCTTGTGCGCGCCCACCACGTCCATGGAGTCGTTGGCGTGGATCAGCTTCAGCCGGCCCGCGCCGACGGTCTCCACCAGCAGGTCCAGCGTCTGGTGCATGCCGCTCGGCCCGGTCAGGTCGTGCCCGGCGGCGAAGACGTGGCAGGTGTCCAGGCACACGCCCAGCCTCGGGTGGGCGTCCAGCGCCTCGAAGTACGGCCCGAGGTCCCAGGTGCGCGAGCACAGCGAGGCGCCCTGCCCGGCCGTCGACTCCAGCAGCAGGAACGGGTCGTCGTCGTGGGTCAGCTCGTCCAGCAGCGGCAGCAGGTGCTCGCGCACCTGCCGGAGCGCCACCTCCCGGGCCCGGCCGCCGGTCGCGCTCCCGGTGTGCACCACCACGCCGAGCGCGCCGATCTCCCGCCCGCGCCGCAGCGAGTGCCGCAGCGACTCCACCGAGCGCTCCACCGTCGCCTCGGTGTGCGAGCCGAAGTTGATCAGGTAGGGGGCGTGCACGTACGCCGGGATCGACTCCTCGGCGCACGCCTGGCGGAACGCCTCGTCCTGCCGCGGGTTGCCGGCGGGCGTGGCCCAGCCGCGCGGGTTGGCGACGAAGACCTGCACGGTCTCCGCCTTCAGGTCGCGGGCGTAGGACAGCCCGACGGAGTGCAGGCCGCCGGCCACGGGGACATGGCTGCCGACCGGGTTGCGGGGGAGGGGGGACTGAACGGGACTCACCCGTTCAGGGTGTCATGTCCGCCCCCGCCCGGGGCCGCGCTGCGCGGTGAGACCGGTCACCGGATGGTGATCTTGACGGTGGAGCCCTTGGGGGCCGTCTCGCCGCCCTCCACCGACTGCTTCTTCACGGTGTCGCCGAACAGCCCGAGCAGCCCGCGGTCCTCGTCCACGTCGAAGCCCGCGTCCTCCAGCGCCGCGTGGGCGTCGTCCACGCTGTCGCCGACCACGTCCGGCACCTCGACCATCTCCGGCCCCTTGGACAGCGTCAGCGTCACCGTGTCGCCCTCGGCGGCCTCGCCGCCCTCGTCCGGGCTCTGCGCGGCGACGGTGTCCTCGTCGAACTCCGAGGAGTGGATCCGCTCGGGGGCGACCTTCACCTTCAGCCCGGCGTCCGCCAGCTCCTCCCGCGCGCTGTCCAGGTCGTCGCCGGTGACGTCCGGCACGTCGACGGGGCCGCCCTTGCTGACGGTCAGCGCGATGGCCGAGCCCGCGTGCCGCTTCGTGCCCGCGTCCGGCGTCGTACGGACCACCGAGCCCTTCGGCACGTCGTCGCTGAACTCCCGGGTGACCATGCCGGGCTCCAGGCCGTCCGCCTTCAGCCGCGCCCGCGC
Source organism: Streptomyces sp. NPDC104831 (assembly GCF_055583025.1). NCBI lineage: Bacteria > Bacillati > Actinomycetota > Actinomycetes > Kitasatosporales > Streptomycetaceae > Streptomyces > Streptomyces sp. NPDC104831. Next base: position 38,264 of record NZ_JBVJOT010000062.1, on the reverse strand, counting down.
CTTCGCCAGGGGCTGCCCCTCCACGTTCGGCACGTTCACCGTCTCCGGGCCCAGCGACACGGTCAGCGTGACCTTGCCGTGGTCCCGTATCCGGCCGCCGGGCGCCGGGTCCGAGCCGATCACCGTTCCCCGGTCGACGGTGTCGCTGTAGGCGCGCTTGACCTGGCCGACGTCCAGCCCGGCCGACTCCAGCCGGTCCCGCGCCTGCGCCTCGGTCTTCGCCAGCAGCGGCGGCACCTCGGTGAACTGGCCCGAGTTGATGTACCAGACCCCGGCGCCCACGCCGAGCACCAGCAGCACGGCCACGACCAGCGCCAGCACCGTGCGCGGGGGCCGCGCCAGGCGCCGGCGGGGCGGCGCGGGCGGGGCCTGCAGCCGCGCGGTGCGGACCACGCCGTCCGCGCCGGCCTCCCCGGGGACGTCCTCGCCGACCGGCCGGGGCCGCGGCACGGTCAGCGCGCGCGGGATCACGCTCGTACGGTCCTCGGCGTTGTCGTGCCCGGCGGTCAGCGCCTGCGGGGGCAGCGCGTCCAGCTGCTCGTCGGTCAGCGTCAGCCGGGCCGCACGGGCCTCGGCGAGCAGCGCCACCGCGTCCTCGGGGCGCAGGTCCGGGGTGCGCGCGGTGGCCGACGCCACCAGCCCGTCCAGCGCCCCGGGCAGGCCCGGCACCAGCGCGGAGGGCGGGGGCACGTCGGCGTGCAGGTGCTGGTAGAGCACCTGGGCGGGGGACTGTCCGGAGAACGGCTTCGCGCCGGTCAGCATCTCGTACAGGACCACCCCGCACGCGTACACGTCGACGCGCGGGTCGGTGGTGCCGTTCTCGATCTGCTCGGGCGCGAGGTAGGAGACGGTGCCGAGCACGGCGCCCGTGGTGCTGGTCACCGTGTCCACGGAGCGCACCAGGCCGAAGTCGGCCACCTTGACCCGGCCGTCGTCGCCGATCAGCACGTTCTCGGGCTTCATGTCGCGGTGCACGAACCCGGCCCGGTGCGCGGCGCCGAGCGCGGCCAGCACCGGTTCCAGGACGTCCAGCGCGGCCCGCGGCTGCACGGCCCCGCGCTCGCGCAGCACGTCCCGCAGGGTGCAGCCGGCGATGTACTCCATCGCCAGGTACACGTACGACCCGTCGGTGCCCTGGTCGAAGACCTGCACCACGTTGGGGTGGTCCAGCCGGGCGACCGACTTGGCCTCCCGGATGAACCGCTCGACGAAGGCCCCGTCGGCCGCGAGCGCCGGGTGCATCACCTTCAGCGCGAGCACACGGTCCAGGCGGGTGTCCAGGGCCCGGTAGACCGTGGCCATCCCGCCCGCCGCGATCCGCGCGTCGACGCGGTACCGGCCGTCGAGCACCTGCCCGACGAGGGGGTCCTGAAGGGTCGTATCCACGCAGGCGAGTCTACGAGGACCGACCGGCGGCCCCGCCCGCCCGCCGCGGACGGCACCGGTACTGAAGCCGACCTGTGACGCGGCACACGCGACCGGCGGATGCCCGCGCCGCTCAGAACGCGGGGCGCTCGGGGTCCAGCACCGCCAGCCCCCGGGCCGGAGACGACGCCTCGGCGAGATACCTGCGCGGGATCCGCCCCGCCAGCCGGGCCAGCCTGCCCCCCTCCACGGCGTGCCGCATCGCCGCCGCCATCAGCTCCGGCTCCTGCGCCCGCGTCACCGCCGACGCCAGCATCACGCCCGCGCACCCCAGCTCCATCGCCAGCGCCACGTCGGACGCCGTACCGGCCCCCGCGTCCAGGATCACCGGCACGCGCGCCTGCTCCACGATCAGCTGGAAGTTGTGCGGGTTGCGGATCCCGAGCCCCGACCCGATCGGCGAGCCCAGCGGCATGACGGCCGCGCACCCCGCCTCCTCCAGCCGGCGCGCGAGCACCGGGTCGTCGTTGGTGTACGGCAGCACCGTGAACCCCTCGTCGACCAGCGTCTCCGCCGCCTCCAGCGTCTCCACCGGGTCCGGCAGCAGCGTCCGCTCGTCGGCGATGACCTCCAGTTTGACCAGGTCGGTGCCCAGCGCCTCCCGGGCCAGCCGCGCGGTCAGCACGGCCTCCCCGGCGGTGAAACAGCCCGCCGTGTTCGGCAGCACCCGGATGCCGAGCCTCTCCAGCACGGACAGCACCGAGCCGTGCACGGAAGGGTCCACCCGGCGCATCGCGACGGTCGTCAGCTCCGTACCGGAGGCGACCAGCGCCCGTTCCAGCACCTCCAGGCTGGGCGCCCCGCCCGTGCCCATGATCAGCCGGGAGGAGAGGGTCAGGTCCCCGAGGACCAGGGAATCGTCGGCCATGACTCAGCCTCCCTGCACGGCGGTGAGGACCTCGACGCGGTCGCCCTCGGCGAGCGCGGTCGTCGCCCACCGCGCGCGCGGGACGACGGTCTCGTTGACGGCGGCGGCCACCCCGCGCGGCGCCGCCGTGAGGGTGCCGACCAGCGCGTCCAGCGCGGTGCCCGGGGCGACACGGCGGGGTTCGCCGTTGACGGAGATGGTGACGGAGTTGCTCATGCGGGCTGCTCCAGCTGTTCCATGGGGGCGGCACCGAAGCGCCGGGGGGTGAACGGACGCGCCTCTTCCGGGAGCTCGCCGGTGACCAGGGCGTGGGCCAGCACGTCCCCGGTGACCGGGGTGAGCAGCACCCCGTTGCGGTAGTGCCCGGTGGCCAGCAGCAGTCCGGCCAGGGCGGACGGGCCGAGCAGCGGCGCGTTGTCGGGGGAGCCGGGGCGCAGTCCGGCCCGGGTCTCGGTGAGCGGCAGCTCGGTGATGCCGGGCACCAGCTCGTGGGCGTCGCGCAGCAGCTCGTACACGCCGCCCGCGGTGACCGTGGTGTCCCACCCCAGCTCCTCGCTGGTGGCGCCGACGACCAGCTCGCCGTTCTCCCGGGGCACCAGGTAGACCTGGCCGCCGCGCACCACGGCCCGCACGGTCCGGCTCAGGAACGGCGCGTACCGGGGCGGCACGGTCAGCCGCAGCACCTGCCCCTTGACCGGCCGTACCGGAGGCAGCACCTCGGCCGGCACGCCCGCGAGGCGCCCGCTCAGGCTGCCCGCGGCGAGCACCACCCGCCCCGCGCCGAGCGCGGTCCCGTCGGCCGTGGTCACGCCGGCGGCCCGGTCCCCGGCCACGTCCAGGCGCTCGGCCCGGACCCGGTGGAAGACGACGCCGGACCGTTCGCAGGCGACGACCAGGGCCGCGGCCAGCCGGCGCGGATCGATCTGGTGGTCGCCGTCGACCCGCAGCCCGCCGCGCACCCCCGGCGCCAGCATCGGTTCCAGGCGCCGGCACTCCCGCCCGGACAGCCACTCCGCCTCCAGGCCGTGGCGCTGCTGGAGGGCGTGCAGTTCGCGCAGGTGGGCGCGGTCGTCGGCGTCCAGCGCGACGGCGAGGGTGCCGCAGCGGCGGTACCCGAGGTCGTGGCCGGTCAGCTCGGTCAGCTCCGCCGCGAACCGCGGATAGCGGTGGGCGGACGCCAGGTTCAGGGCGAGCAGGGTCTCCTCGCCGTAGTGCAGCTCGGTGACCGCGGCCAGCATCCCGGCCGCCACCCGGGCGGCCCCGCCGCCGGGTTCGGGGTCCACGACGACCGTGGCGAGCCCGCGCTGCGCGGCGCGCCAGGCCGTGACCAGGCCGATGATCCCGCCCCCGATGACGAGGACGTCGGACGTACGTGACGACATGGGCGGTAAGCCCCTCCCTTCGCCGGCATGACCCGGATCAGGTTCGTACGGTCGGAGGCCGCGAGCCTCCCTCTCAGCCCGGTCGTCCGGGCTCCCGCGAGTGCTTGTACGGTGGCCACCCTAGCCCGCCGCCCTCCTCACCCGTAAGGGAGCCCCACTTCATGGCCCGTTCGCTCGACGGACTCTCCTTCGCCCCCGTGTCGGACCAGGCCCCGGGCCAGGTGGGCACCCGCACCAGGTTCGCCTACCGCGAGGAGGACGGCGCGATCTGGGCCGACTACGCGGGCGGCGACGTCGTCCGCGGCCATCTGGTCGGCACCCGCGAGGGGGACCGGCTGGACTTCCGGTACGTACAGCTCAGGACCGACGGGACGACCGCCTCGGGGCACTGCGTGTCCACGGTGGAGGAGCTGGCGGACGGGCGGCTGCGGCTGGCGGAGACCTGGGAGTGGGAGTCCGCGCCGGGCTCCGGCACCAGCGTTGTGGAGCAGGTCACCGAGCACACCCGCTGACTGACGTTCCGTCATGTGTCTATGGTGATCGCGTGAGCGAGCAGACACCGCACGAGGACACGGCACAGGAGCGGCGCGTGGTCGTCGTCGGCGCGGGCATGGCCGGGGTGCAGACCGCGGTCGCCCTGCGGGAACAGGGCTTCAAGGGCCCGGTGACCGTCATCGGCGCCGAACCCCACCAGCCGTACGACCGGCCGCCGCTGTCGAAGGCGGTGCTGCTCGGCACCGCCGAGGGCTCCGCCTTCGACGTGGACTTCGAGTCCCTCGGCGTCGAACTGCGGCTCGGCTGCGAGGTACGGGCCCTCAGGCCCGCCGCGCGCGAGCTGGACACCGAGCACGGCGTGGTGCCCTACGACGTGCTGGTCCTCGCCACCGGCGCCGAACCGGTCACGCTGCCCGGCGCCGAGGGCGTGCCCGGCGTGCACCTCCTGCGCACCCTGGACGACGCCGCCCGGCTGCGCCCCGTCCTCGCCCGGCAGCACGACATCGTCGTCGTGGGGGCCGGCTGGATCGGCGCCGAGTTCGCCACCGCCGCCCGCGAGGCCGGCTGCGCGGTCACCGTCGTGGAGGCCGCCGACCATCCGCTGGCCGGCGCCCTGCCCGCCGAGGTCACCGCGCCCATGGCCGGCTGGTACGCCGACGCGGGCATCGCCCTGCGCACCCGCGCGCGCGTGGACCGCGTCGAGCCGGGCGCGGTGCTGCTCGCCGACGGCACCCGGCTGCCCGCGGGCGCCGTCGTCGTCGGCATCGGCGCCCGCCCCGCCACCGCCTGGCTGGCCGGCTCCGGCGTCGAGCTGGGCGCGCACGGCGAGGTCCTCGCCGACGACCGGCTGCGCACCCGCCTGCCGGACGTGTACGCCGTCGGCGACTGCGCGTCCTTCCCCTCCGCCCGCTACGGCGAACGCCTCCTGGTGCACCACTGGGACAACGCCCTCCAGGGCCCGCGCACGGTCGCCGCGGACATCCTCGGCGAGGCGACGGCGGTCTACGACCCGGTGCCCTACTTCTGGTCGGAGCAGTTCGGCCGGTTCGTGCAGTACGCCGGCCACCACACCGCGGCCGACCGCATGGTGTGGCGCGGCGACCCGGCGGGCCCGTCCTGGACGGTGTGCTGGCTCGACGGGGACCGCCTGGTGGCCCTGCTGGCCGTGGGCCGTCCCCGCGACCTGGCCCAGGGCCGCCGGCTGATCGAGGCGGGCCGGACCATGGACGCCGAGGCCCTGGCCGACCCGGCCCGGCCGCTCAAGAACGCCGCGGCCGGCTGACGCCGCCACGGGGGCACGGGGCGCGACCAGCCACAACGGCGCCGCGGCCGGCCGACGACCTTTCGCGGCCGCACCCGCCGAGCGCCTACCCTAGGTGCTGTGACCGAGATTGACGCAAAGATCGATGCTCTCGTCCCCGCCTGGCTCACCCTCCCCGACATCGCCGAGATGCTCGGCGTCGAGGTGACGCGTGTCCGGCAGCTGGTCAAGGAGGGCCAGCTCATCGCCGTACGCCGGGGTGAGAACAGGGCGCTGCACGTCCCCGCCGCCTTCATCGACGGGGACAAGGTGGTCAAGGGCCTGACCGGGACCCTGACGCTCCTGCGGGACGACGGCTTCACGGACGAAGAGATGATCGAGTGGCTCTTCACCCCCGACCCGACCCTGCCCGGCACCCCCGCGCAGGCCCTGAGCGAGAATCGCGGCACGGAGGTGAAGCGCCGCGCCCAGGCGCTCGCCGTCTGAGCCGACCGCACCGGGGGGGGGGGGGGGGGGGGGGGGGGGGGGGGGGGGGGGGGGGGGGGCACGGGAGGAGACAGAAAACACAAAGAAAACAACCAACCCCCCACGAGCCCCC
>NZ_JBVJOT010000062.1:0-32225 GCF_055583025.1 Streptomyces sp. NPDC104831 | reverse complement strand
CTGCCCCTTCCCCCCCCCCCCGTTCCCCCCCCCCCCCCCCCCCCCCCCCCCCCCGCCCCCCCCCCCCCCCCCCCCCCCCCCCCCGCCCCCGAGAACCGTCAGGGACACCGACCACGGGGGGACCCACGCATGTCCGACACCGCTCGCGCCGCGCTCGCCGACGCCCGCCTCTACCTCTGCACGGACGCCCGCAGGCGCCAGGGCGACCTGCCCGAGTTCCTGGACGCGGTGCTGGCCGGCGGCGTCGACATCGTGCAGCTGCGCGACAAGGGCATGGAGGCCGCGGAGGAGCTGGAGCACCTGGCGGTCTTCGCCGACGCCTGCGCCCGGCACGGCAAGCTGCTCGCGGTCAACGACCGGGCCGACGTCGCCCACGCGGCCCGCGCCGGGGTGCTGCACCTCGGCCAGGGCGACCTCCCGGTCCCCGCGGCCCGCGCGATCCTCGGCGACGGGGTGCTGATCGGCCGCTCCACGCACGCCGAGGAGGAGGCCGCCGCCGCGGCCGTGCAGGACGGCGTGGACTACTTCTGCACCGGCCCGTGCTGGCCCACCCCCACCAAGCCCGGCCGGCACGCCCCGGGCCTCTCCCTGGTCCGCTACGCCGCGGGTCTCGGCACCGACCGCCCCTGGTTCGCCATCGGCGGCATCGACCTCGGCAACCTGGACGAGGTGCTGGACGCCGGTGCCCGCCGGGTGGTCGTGGTCCGCGCGATCACCGAGGCGGACGACCCCGGCGCGGCGGCGGCGGACTTCGCCGAGCGGCTGCGGAAGGCGTAGCGCCCCGGCGGACCCCCGACCGTCCGGAACCGTGTCCAAGGGATGGACAGCAGCCCGACAATCCGGGCAATTTCCGAGGTGCGGTTGGGGGACCGCCCACCCCTGGCTAACCTGCCCGTATGGCCCTCGGAACCCCGTCCACCAGGACTGATCGCGCACGCACCGTGCGCGACATGCTCGCCGCCGGCAAGACGACGTACTCGTTCGAGTTCTCCGCGCCGAAGACCCCCAAGGGCGAGCGGAACTTGTGGAGCGCGCTCCGGCGGGTCGAGGCGGTCGCCCCCGACTTCGTCTCCGTGACCTACGGCGCGGGCGGCTCCACCCGCGCGGGCACGGTCAAGGAGACCCAGCAGATCGTCGCCGACACGACGCTCACCCCGGTCGCCCACCTCACCGCGGTCGACCACTCCATCGCCGAGCTGCGCAACATCATCGGCCAGTACGCGGACGCCGGGATCCGGAACATGCTCGCCGTGCGCGGCGACCCGCCCGGCGACCCCATGGGCGAGTGGGTGCCGCACCCCCGGGGCCTGACCTACGCCGCCGAGCTCGTCCGGCTCATCAAGGAGTCGGGCGACTTCTGCGTGGGCGTCGCCGCGTTCCCGGAGATGCACCCGCGCTCGGCGGACTGGGACACCGACGTGGCGCACTTCGTGGACAAGTGCCGCGCGGGCGCCGACTACGCCATCACACAGATGTTCTTCCAGCCCGAGTCGTACCTCCGGCTGCGCGACCGCGTGGTGGCCGCCGGCTGTGACACCCCGGTCATCCCGGAGATCCTGCCGGTCACGAGCGTGAAGATGCTGGAACGGCTGCCGAAGCTCAGTAACGCCCTTGTCCCGGACGCCCTGAAAGAGCGGATCCTGGCGGCGAAGGACGATCCGGCGGCGGTACGCTCCATCGGTATCGAGTTCGCCACGGAGTTCTGCGCCCGGCTGCTGGCCGAGGGAGTGCCCGGACTGCACTTCATCACGCTGAACAACTCCACGGCGACCCTGGAGATCTACGAGAACCTGGGCCTGCACCACCCCCCGCGGGCCTAGACCGGCCGCACCGCGATAGGACACACTGCGTAGCGGTCACGGGGAGTAGCGGGCACTGGGAGAGGGGCGTACATGGGCTGGACGGTCCTCTACATCGCGTTCGGCGGCGTAGCGCTGTGGTTGCTGGGCGAGGTGCTGCTGCAGTACAAGGCGCGGCTGCGCTGGCGGCTGCTGGCCTTCGGCGGCTTCCTCGGCGTCGTGATCGGGGTGCTGTTGCCCTCCGTGATCGTGATCGCGCTGGGCGCGATGGCCTTCGCGGTCGGCCAGACCTACGTCACGCTGTCGTTCCGCCGCGGCTTCGCCTCCGGCTGGGCGGTCCGCCGGCCCGGCCCCCGGACCGGCGGCACCAGCAAGCGCCGCCGCGGCCGCGACGGCCGCAAGGACCCGGCCCCGCCGGACCCGGCCGCCGACCGCCCCGCGGCCCCCGGCGCCCCGGAGCCCTACGCCCCGGAGCCCGGCGGCTTCGACGACGACCACGACCGCGACGACGTCTTCACCCCGCCCGTCCGCCCGGCCGAGCCCACCACCGCCGTCCACGCGCCCCCGCCCGGCGACACCGGCGGCTACGGCGGCTACGGCGACACCGCCTACCCGGCCCCCGACCCGCGGGCTCCCGCCTACGACCACCCCGGCTACGGCCCGCAGGACTACGGCTACGACCCCGCCGCCGCCCAGCAGGGGTACGCCAACTACTCCGACCCGTACGTCGGCAGCCGGCCCTACGTCTCCTTCGACCAGGGCTACGCCGGGCAGTACGGGCAGCAGCCGGGCCACCCCCAGGACCCCTACGCCCCCGCCGGTTACGCCGAGACCCCGCCCGGCGGGGTGTGGGTGCCGCAGCAGCGCACCGACGACGGCCACGGCGGCGAACTCCCTCCGGAGCAGCCGTACCCGCGGCAGCCGGACGGGGCGGGCTACGACGAGCAGTACCGCTTCTGAGCCGACCGGCCCCCGCTCACTGCGAGCCCCGGAACCGCGGCCCCTCCACGATCAGCCCGGCCACCAGGGCGCCCGACATGCCGGCGTGCGGCAGTCCGCCGCCCGGGTGGGCCCAGCCGCCGGCCCGGTACAGCCCCGGCAGCCGCGTGGTGTTCGCCGGATGCAGGAAGCGCCCCGCACCGGCGGCGAGCGCGGGTGCGGGCACGGCCCCCGCGCGGGCGCCCGTCTCGTCCTCGGTGGCGCCCGGCGTCCGCACCTCGTGCCACAGCAGCCGGTCCCGCAGGTCCGGTATCGCCCGCCCGGCGGCCTCCAGCAGCAGGTCCGTGTACCGGGCGGCCGTGCGCCCGTCGTCCCAGGGGGCCCGCGTGGGCACCACGGCGGACAGCACCGCCGACTCGTGGCCGTCGTCCGGCCGCAGCGCGGGATCGTCCGGGCGCAGCACGGTCACCGTCGGCGCGGGCGGCTCGTCACCGCCCGGCGAGGCCAGGAAGTCCCACTCCCGCTCCGGGTCCGCGGGATGCACGACCGTGCGGTGCGCGGCGCCGGGCTCCGGGGCGCCGCGCAGGGCGAGCAGCACGGTGAACCGGCCGGGCGGCGCGGTTTCAGGGTCGGCCCGCACCTCGTCCTCGCCGTCCAGCACACGCTCCGTCAGCGCCCGCAGCCGCGCCGGATGGACGTCGGCCACGACGTGGTCCGCCTCCGCCACCGCGCCCCCGGCCAGCTCCACGCCCGCCGCCCGGCCGTCCTTCTCCACGATCCGGGTGACCTCGGCGCCGAAGACGAACTCCACCCGCCGCTGCAGGCACCGCTCGTACACCGCGCGCGCCAGCTCCCGGATGCCGCCGCGCACGTACCAGGTGCCGAAGGCGTGCTCCATGTACGCCAGCACGGCCGCGCTCGCCGGAGCGGTCCGGGGTTCCAGGCCGTGCGCGAGCGCATAACTGGTCAGCAGGGCCGACAGCCGCTCGTCCCGCAGCTCCCAGGCGCCGACCTCGGCCAGTGTCGCGGCCCGGCGCGTGCGCAGCAGCCGCTTGTGCGGCACCGCCGGATACGGCTCCTTTTCGGCCAGCACCCGCCAGTTGGGCCACAGCGGCTCCTCCAGCAGCGGCCGGCGGGTGCGGTCCCAGGCCTCGCGGGCCCGCACCAGGAAGTCGCCCCAGCGCTCGCCCGTGCCCGCGCCCAGCGCCTCGTCCAGGGCCGCGACGACCCCCGCGCGCGAGGCGTTGGGCAGCGCCACCCCGCTGCCGTCCGCGAAGAGGTGCCGTGACGAGGGGTCGACCTGGACCAGCTCGACGCGGTCCTCCAGCGGCTCCTTGCCGGTCTTCACGAACAGGTCGCGGTAGACCGCGGGCAGCGTGAGCAGTCCCGGGCCCGTGTCGAAGCCGAAGCCGTCCCGCTCGAACCGGCGCACCGCACCGCCGTACGTCTCCGTACGCTCGTACACCACCACCCGGTGGCCCGCGACGGCCAGCCGGGCGGCGGCCGCCATCGCGCCCGTCCCGGCGCCGATCACCGCAATCCGTGCCATGCCCGCGACTTTATCGACCGCCACCGACAATCCGGACGCCGGGCGTCCCCGGCGCAGGTCAGCGGGGCCGCGAGGCGGGCCGCCGCGCCTCGCGCCGACGGGCCCGGCGGCGCAGGAAGCGACGGATGCGCGAGAACAGGAACACCAGGGCCAGCAGCCCGCCGGCCAGCAGGACGCCCGCGATCACCGCCGCCGCCACCGGATGGAACATCGCGAACGCCACCACGCCCCCGACGCCGAGGTCCTCGGCCACGCTCAGCACGATGTTGCTGAACGGCTCGGGCGAGGCGTTGACCGCCATCCGCGTCCCGGCCTCCACGGCATGGCTGGCCAGCGCCGTGGAGCCGCCGAGCAGCCCGGCCGCCACGTCGGACACCGACCCGCTCTGCCCGGCGAGCAGCGCCCCCACCCAGGCGCCGGCCAGCGGACGGACCACCGTGTGCGCGGAGTCCCACAGCGAGTCCACGTACGGGACCTTGTCGGCGACGGTCTCGCAGAGGAACAGCACGCCCGCGACGATCAGCACCTCCGGGCGCTGCAACGTCTGCGGCACGTCCGCGCCGATCCCCGTCACGCCGAACAGGCCGAGCAGCAGCACCACCGCGTAGGCGTTGACGCCGCTGGCCCAGCCGCTGGTGAAGACCAGAGGGAGTACGGACACGAAGGCGATCGTAGCCAGTCGGCGGGCGGGCGGCGTGGGCACGCGCGCGCAGGGCTGAGTACCCGTACTCAGACCGCCGGATGAGTACCCGCGCGGATGGGTCGCCGGCCGCCGGGACGGGAGAGTGGGGGCACGGCAGGGGGACGGCCCGGCACCGCCGACACGGGGCGGCGGAACCGGGCCCGGACCGCCGGCCGCTCCTTCCGCCGATCCGTCGGCGGAAGCGAGACGGGGGGCCTCGGGGGACGACCGCCACGGGGGTCCGGACAGGGGGAACCCGTACGGGGGAGTACGGGAAGGAAGTAAGGGGGAGCACGGGGGATCACGGGGGAAACGGGGAGGCGCCGGACCGGCAACGGACCGGCGCCTCTCCTTCGTCCCCCCGGAGCCGGCGGGGCCTGCCGGCGCCCGGCCGCCTCAGACGCGGCCGCTGACCCGCCCCTGGAGCAGCCGGGACAGGGCCGCGTGGACGTCGTCCAGGGAGCGCTCCGGCTGGAAGGACTTCCAGTCCAGCGCGGCCACCAGCACCATCCCGACCAGCGCCGCCGCCGTCAGCTGCACGTCGATCTCGTCGCTGAACTCGCCGGCCGCCACGCCCTCGCGCAGCACCCCCTCCACCACCGCGACCGCCTGCTGCCGCACCACCATCAGGGTGGACTGCCAGGCCCGGTTGGTGCGCCACAGCTCGGCGACGTAGAGCTGGGTGAAGGCCGGATAGCGGTCGATGAAGACCAGGCCCGCGCGGACCATCGCGTCCAGCGCGTCCACCTTGCCGCCCCCGGCGCGCGCCGTCCCCTCGGCCGCCTCCTTCAGGGACGCGGTGAGCAGGCCCACACCGTGCCGCAGCAGTTCCTCGAAGAGCACGGACTTGCTGGCGAAGTTGTAGTAGACCGTGCCCTTGGCGACCCCGGCCCGCTCGGCGATCTCGTCCACCGTGGTGGCGGAGAAGCCCTGCTCGGCGATGAGCGTGACGGCCGCCTCGTAGAGCTTCTGCCGGGTGGCCTCGCGGCGCGTGCTCCCGCCCGGCCTGGCGCTGGTGCTTTCCATGGCCCCGATTCTCACAGGTGCCCCCGGCCCGGCCCGCACAGGTGCCGTGGCCCGGCCCGCCCGGGCGCCCCCGCCCGCGAAGGCCGCGCCCGTCCCCTCGGAAACGGTGAAAGCCCAGCTCGGAACGGATTGTCAGTGGCATACCTCACGATGGGTACATACGGCACACGTGCCGTCACCCAGACGACAGGAGGTTCGTCATGGCCCACTCGTCCGCAGCCGCCGCCCGCCGGCGCCGCGCCACCGGCCCTGCCCCCTCACTGACCGGCCCGGCGAGCGATGTGCACCCCGTGCTCCGCCGGGCCACGGCCCCGCCCGCCGCCCTCGACCTGCTCGCCAAGGCCCGGGCCGGGCTGGAGGAGGCCGCGATCCTGGACACCCCGAACGAGCGCTACGCCACGGCCCACCTCGCCGCCCTGCGCACCGCCGCCGCCGTGCTCGCGGCACGCGGCCGGCCCGAGAGCTCCGCGCGCCGCCGGGCCCGCATCCGCAGCGCCTGGGAGGTGCTGCCCGAGATCGCCCCGGAGCTGACCGAGTGGAGCGCCCTGTTCGCCTCCGGCGCCGCGCGCCGCGCCCGCGCCGAGGCGGGCATCCGGGGCGCGGCCGGCCGCCGGGACGCCGACGACCTGATACGCGACGCGGCGATGTTCCTGCGCATCGTCGAGCGGATGCTCCACCTCCAGCCGGTCCTGCCCCAGCCCCGCCAGGACACCGACGCACCGGGGCCGACGCCGACGCGATGACCTGCCGCGGGGCCGGAGGCAATAGGGTGGAGTCGCCTGAAGTCCTTCAGACCCGCCGAGGAGTCAACTGCCGTGTCGGACCCGTCGCGCCCCCGCGCCTCCCTGCGTACCGCCGTGGTCTGGGACGTCCTGCAGGACGCCCTCGACCGCCGGGTCAAGGCCACGGGCCGGGACTCGCTGGACGTCCTCGACACCGGGGGCGGCAGCGGGAACTTCGCCGTGCCCCTCGCCCGCCTCGGCCACCGGGTCACCGTGGTCGACCCCAGCCCCAACGCCCTGTTCGCCCTGGAGCGCCGCGCCGCCGAGGCCGGCGTCGCCGACCGGGTCCGGGGCGTCCAGGGCGACGCGCACGGCCTGTTCGACGTGGTCGAGCGCGGCGGCTACGACGCCGTCCTGTGCCACGGCGTCCTGGAGTACCTGGACGACCCGGCCGAGGGCCTGCGCAACGCCGTCGCCGCGCTGCGGCCCGAGGGCGTCCTCAGCCTGCTCGCCGCCGGCCTCGGCGGCGCCGTCCTCGCCCGTGCCCTCGCCGGCCACTTCACCGAGGCCCACCAGGCCCTCCAGGACCCCCACGGCCGCTGGGGCGGCGGCGACCCGATGCCCCGCCGGTTCACCGCCGAGCAGCTCACCGCGCTGGTCGAGGGCGCCGGCCTGCGGGTCGGCGCGGTGCACGGCGTGCGCGTCTTCGCCGACCTGGTGCCCGGCGTCCTGGTGGACACCGAGCCCGGTGCCGTGGACGCGCTGCTGAGGCTGGAGGCCGCGGCGGCCGAACTGCCCGCGTTCCACTCGGTCGCCACCCAGCTCCATGTGCTCGGCGAGACTCCGGGTGCCACCGGGAGCTGAGTGCCGCCGGGATCCGAGTGCCATGGGGGCCTCGAGCGTCCTGGGGGCACCAACGGGAACAGTCGCTGATCAGCGCCTCGACCGCGGATGGAGTACACCACAGGCCCCCCGATCGAGCGGTTTGCGCCGTATGATCGAGGTACACCGCTCGGCATGACGAGTCGGCCGCCGGGGAATGGAAGCCTCAGCGAGCCGGACGGCCATGACGGAATCCGGTTGGCCAATTGGCGTAGAGGGGCGGGTTTCACGGGGGCGATTCCCTGCCTATCCTGAAGGGACCCCCCGGGTCGCCCCGGCGACTGCACGATGAGGAGGACTCCGTGCCGCTCTCAGAGCACGAGCAGCGCATGCTCGAGCAGATGGAGCGAGCGTTGTACGCCGAAGATCCCAAGTTCGCGTCGGCGCTTGAGGGAAGTGGGCTGCGGACGTACACCCGTCGGCGGGTCTACCAGGCGGTCGCGGGTTTCCTCATCGGTATCGCGCTCCTCATGACCGGAATGGTCATGCAGCTGATCTGGGTCAGCGTGGTGGGTTTCCTCGTCATGCTGGGCTGCGCCGTGCTGGCCGTCACCGGCTGGCGCAAGACACCCAAACCGGGCGAGCAGCCGCCGGGCGTCGCCCGCCGGCAGGTGCGGCCCAGACGCTCCATGATGGACCGCATCGAGCAGCGCTGGCAGCGCCGCCGGGACGAACAGGGCCGCTGATCCGGCGGACACACACGTGAGGGGCGGCCACCGCGAGGTGGCCGCCCCTCAGTCGTGCCCTCGGTCCGTGGGCTCAGCCCTCCTGCCCCGACGGCCGGCGCGGCGCCGGCCGGGCCACCGCCGCGGCCCGCGCCCGGAGCGCCGACCAGCGGGCCGTCACCGCCCACCACGCCCGGACCGACGAGCGCGGCAGGAACAGCGCCCGCAGCCGGGTCCCGGCGCCCACCACGGCGCCCAGCCCCTCGACCACCCGGCGCACGTCCTGCGCCGCGCCCGCCGCCGGACGCGGCCGGGGCGCGTACAGCACCTGTTCCACCGCGTCCGCCACCCGGTGCACCGCGGCCCCGGCCGCCGCGTCCAGCCGCCCCAGCCGGACGATCCGCTCGGCGGCCCGGCGCGGGGTCAGCGACTCGTCCGGCGGGACGCCGTGGTCCCAGGCACTGTCCGTCAGCTCCTGCCAGGCCGCGAGGGTGTGCGCCGCCGTGCCCTGCGGGGTCCGGGCGTGCCCGCCCAGCCGCAGCGCGCGCACCCGCTGCCGCCACAGCAGCGGTGCCAGCAGCGCCGCCAGGACCACCAGCGCGCCCACCCCGACCAGCAGCCACGCCCACCAGTCGGTGTCGTCGTGGCCGTGGTGCACCGCCGCCGCCGCGGACGGGCTGTCGCAGGCCCCGAGCCGGCGCGGCCCGGCGCAGCTCTCGCTCGGCGAGGCCGGCACCGAGGGCGCCGAGGCGCTGCCCCGGGACGGCAGCGCCTCCTGGGGCAGCGAGCTGCCGGGGGTGTCCGGCTGGGTGTACGACGGAGTGGTGCCCCGGGACGGGGTCGGCTCGAACCGGGTCCAGCCCACGCCCTCGAAGTACAGCTCGGGCCAGGCGTGCGCGTCCCGCTGGTTGACCGCCACCGTGCCGTCGCCCTGCGGGGTGCCGGGCGCGAAGCCCACCGCCACCCGGGCCGGGATGCCCAGGGTGCGGGCCATCGCCGCCATCGCGAAGGAGAAGTGGACGCAGAAGCCCTGCTTCTTCTCCAGGAAGTTCGCGATGGCCTGCGACCCCCGGCCGACCTCCACCTGGGTGTCGTACTGGAAGCCACCGGTGACGGCGAAGTAGTCCTGGAGCTTGACCGCCTCCTCGTAGTGACTGCGCGTGCCCTCGGTGATCTCCTTGGCGGTGCGGGCCACCACCTTCGGCAGCGAGGCCGGCACCTTCGTGTACTCGTCCCGCAGGGCGGCCGGCGGCCGGGGCGCGGCGGCCAGCTGCTCCGCGGTCGGCTCCACGTCCAGGCTGGTCACCTGATAGGTCTCGCCCCGCGTGGTCTGTCCGTGGTCGCCGACCAGGGTCATGCCGACCGGTTCGTACCGCCATCGGCCGCTGACCCGCACCTTGCTCGGCGGGTACGGCATCGGCAGCCAGTCCTGGGCGTAGGATTCCGCGGCCGTGACCGTCGTCCGTATCGTGCCGCGCCGGACGTCGTCCGCCAGGCCGATGGGCGTGGGCAGCGGTTCCGGCACGTCGACGACATGGCGCTGGGCCGGCTTCCAGGTGGTGCCGTCGAAGTCGTCCAGGGAGACGATCCGCAAGTACAGGTCGGAGAGGTCGTTGGTGCTGGTCCGCAGGGACAGCACCTGGCGGTCGTCGTTGGTGTTCAGGTTGTCGCGCAGCGACACCAGCGGGTTGACCGCCGAGATCGTGCCCCCGTCGCCGCTGCCCGCCCCCATGCCGTCGCGGGCGCCGTCCAGCAGGCCGCCGTGCAGCGAGGGCAGCGCGAGCGGCACGATCAGGGCCACGCCGAGCGCGACCGCGCCGATCCGGCGGCCGGTGCGCACCGGGGTCAGGGGCCCCGCCTCCGGGGCGCCCGGCGCGCGGGGGGCGCCGCCGAAGACCCGGCCCCACTGGGCGAGCCGGTCCCGGCCCTCGGCGAGCAGCAGCATCAGATAGCCGGCCGCCGCCACCAGGAACCACAGCCAGTCGGCGCCGCCGTCGGACAGGCCCGCCGCCACCGAGTACAGCGCGAGCAGCGGCAGCCCGGCCGGGGCCGCGCTGCGGAAGGTCACCGCGAGCGTGTCCACCAGCAGCCCGATCAGCAGCACCCCGCCGATCAGCATCAGCCTGATGCCGTCGGTGACCGGCGCCGGTGTCGCGTACCGGCTGATGTCGTCCGTGCCCTGCCCGAGCAGCTCGGCGAGGTACCGGAAGGTGTCCGGACCCGGGATCAGCCCGGCGATCGCGTGCTGCCGGGCGCACACCAGGGTCAGCAGCACCAGGGTGACCAGGAACTGCGCCGCCACGGTCAGCGACCGGCCCAGCGGCACCCGCCGGGCCGCCGCGCCCACGCCGGTCTGCACGGCCACCAGCGGCACCAGTTGCAGCAGCCAGGTCGGCTTGGCGACCAGCGGCAGCAGCGCGCAGGACGCCATCAGCGTGGCCGCCGCCGCGCACAGCGCCAGTCGTGCCCGTCCGCTCATCCCCACGCCTCCCCGCCCGGCGACGCCAGAGCCGAGCGCTCCCGGTCCGCCTGCCGCCACAGTTCGTCCAGCGCGGCGCCGCGCGGCACGCTCAGCGCCGTCCAGCCCGCCTCGCGCAGCAGCCGCAGCCGCTCGGTGTGCCGGTCGCCGGGCCGGGGCACGTCGGTCGCCTCCCGCGTCCAGGTGTCCGGGTCCAGCACGAAGGCGACACCCCCGCCGCCGCGCCGGCTCATCCTGGCGACCGTTGCGGCCTGGTCCTCGTCCAGGTCGCCGAGGAAGGCGATCAGCAGCCCCCCGTTCCCGGCGCGCAGCGTGTCGTAGGCGCGGGACAGGCCGGTGCCGTCGGAGTAGTCGATCACCGCGAGGGCGTCCAGCATCAGGCCGGCCGCCTCCGCCGCCTCCTGGCCGGAGCCCGCGAAGCCGTCGCCGCCCTCGCCGGGCACCGTGCCGCCGGCGTCGGTCAGCAGCCGTACCGAGAAACCGCGCTCCAGCATGTGCGCCAGCACCGAGGCGGCGGCGGAGACGGCCCACTCGAAGGCCGAGTCCGGGCCCGCGCCCTCGTAGGCGCCGCCGCGGGTGTCCAGCAGCACGGTGCACCGGGAGCGCCGGGGCTGCTCCTCGCGGCGCACCATCAGCTCGCCGTAGCGCGCGGTGGAGCGCCAGTGCACCCGGCGCAGGTCGTCGCCGTAGCGGTAGCCGCGCGGGATCACGTCGTCCTCGCCCGCCAGGGCCGGGGAGCGCCGGCGCCCCTCGCCGTACCCCTTGGCCTCTCCGGCGAAGCGGACCGGGGCCAGCGGTGTCACGCGCGGGACGACCGTCAGGGTGTCCTGCGCCGAGAAGGACCGGGTCAGCTCGCACATGCCGAACGGGTCCGTCAGCCGCAGCTGGAGCGGACCCAGCGGATAGCGGCCGCGCAGGTCCGAGCGGACCCGGTAGGACACCTCGCGGTGGCCGCCCGGCTCCATCCGGTCCAGCACGAACCGGGGCCGCGGCCCGAGCACGTAGGGCACCCGGTCCTGGAGCATCAGCAGGCCGGTGGGCAGCCGGGAGACGTTGTCCATGCGCAGCTGGACCCGGGCCTCGCCGCCGGCCGGCACGCGCCCGGGGGCGAGCAGCCGGCTCCCGGCCACCCGGTGGCGGGTGCGGTACAGCACGGTGGCGCAGATCAGGGGCAGCACGGCGAGCAGCAGGCCGACCCGCAGCAGATCGCTCTGGCCCAGCAGGAACGCGCAGACCGCGGCGGCGATGCCGGCCGCGAGGAAGGAACGGCCGCGGGTGGTCAGGCCCGCGAGGGCCGTGCGGACGCCGCCCGGCTGCCCGCCGTCGGGCTCCGCCGGCCCGGTCCCCCCGAAGTTCATCACAGACCCCGCGGAGGCTGCTGGGGATAGGCCGGGACGACGCGGCCGAGATCACCGAGGCCGCCCGGCCGGCCCGGGCCCGAGGGCACCGGGGTGCGCTGGAGGATCTCCAGCACCACCTGCTCGGCCGTCCGCCGGTTGAGCTGGGCCTGCGCCGTGGGCAGCAGACGGTGGGCGAGGACGGCGACGGCGAGCGCCTGCACGTCGTCCGGCAGCGCGTACTCCCGGCCGGCCAGGGCCGCGGTGGCCTTGGCCGCGCGCAGCAGGTGCAGCGTCGCGCGCGGGGAGGCGCCGAGCCGGAGGTCGGGGTGGGTGCGGGTGGCGGCGACCAGTTCGACCGCGTACCGCCGGACCGGCTCGGCGACGTGCACCCCGCGCACCGCCTCGACCAGCTTCACGATCTCGTGCGCGTGCGCCACCGGCTGGAGGTCCTCCAGCGGGCTGACCCCGCCGTGCACGTCGAGCATCCGCAGTTCGGACTCCACGCTCGGGTAGCCGACGGAGACGCGGGCCATGAAGCGGTCGCGCTGGGCCTCGGGCAGCGGGTAGGTGCCCTCCATCTCGACCGGGTTCTGGGTCGCCACCACCATGAAGGGGCTGGGCAGTTCGTACGTCTGCCCGTCGATGGTGACCTGCCGCTCCTCCATGGACTCCAGCAGCGCGGACTGGGTCTTGGGCGAGGCGCGGTTGATCTCGTCGCCGATCACGATCTGCGCGAAGATGGCGCCCGGCTTGAACTCGAAGTCCCGCCGCTGCTGGTCCCAGATCGACACGCCCGTGATGTCGGAGGGCAGCAGGTCCGGGGTGAACTGGATGCGCCGCACCGAGCAGTCGATGGACCGCGCCAGCGCCTTGGCGAGCATCGTCTTGCCCACTCCGGGGACGTCCTCGATCAGCAGGTGGCCCTCGGCGAGCAGCACGGTCAGCGCGAGCCGTACGACCTCGGGCTTCCCCTCGATCACGCCCTCCACCGAACCGCGCACCCGTTCCACGGTGGCGGTCACATCCGTGAGGCTCGCTCGATCGTCATAGGTCGTCACCCCGGCCCTCCTCGGCCCGTTCTTTGCCGGGCCGACGCTGTCACTGCGCAACCGGCCCACCCCGAAACACGGGCACCACGCGGGAAAGGTTCCGCGTGCCGCCACTCCCCGCATTCTTGCCGCCGTTACCGATTCGTGTCACCGCCTGTGGACAACTGCCCCCGGCGATGCCGGTCATACGACGTGTCCGGCCGTCCTTCCGGCACGGCCGGCGGGACGCGTCCCGGGGCGGCCGGCCGGTACGTTCCGCGTCAGGCCGGGTCGACCTCGCGCAGCAGACCGGTGCGCACGTCGAAGACGAAACCGCGGACGTCGTCCGTGTGCAGCAGGAAGGGCGAGGTGCGCACCCGCCGCATGGACTGGCGCACGTCCTGGTCGACGTCCCGGAAGGACTCCACCGCCCAGGCCGGCCGCTGCCCGACCTCCATCTCCAGCTCGGAGCGGAAGTCCTCGGTCAGTGCCTCCAGGCCGCAGTTGGTGTGGTGGATCAGCACGATGCTGCGGGTGCCGAGCTTGCGCTGGCTGATGGTCAGCGACCGGATCACGTCGTCGGTGACCACACCGCCCGCGTTGCGGATGGTGTGGCAGTCGCCCAGCTGGAGACCGAGGGCCTGGTGCAGGTCGAGCCGGGCGTCCATGCAGGCGACCACGGCGACGCGCAGGACGGGGCTGGCGTCCATGCCCGGATCGGCGAAGGCCTCGGCGTACGTGCGGTTGGCCGCGACCAGGCGGTCGGTCACGCGGTCGCCGGCCGTTATGGCGCCTTCGGATCCGGCGGGTGCTGCTGCGGAAGTCGTCATGCCGACGACGTTACTGGTCACGTGGTGTCCCGGCCCGTCGTGAGAGGGGACAAAGAGCGCCATCGCGGTTCGTTGTGAGCGAACCCACAGAGCGGGCGGAGACCGGCCGAACGGGTGGGCCGGGGCGGGCACGCGTCCCCGCGCGTCGCGGTGCGCGACGCGCAGGCCGGTTGATTGACCCGGCGACGGCGTGGACTAAAGTGACGCGAAAGCGGGAGACGAGTCTCTCCCCGCTGGTGAGACCCCCGGAGACCCCGGCACCGTCCGGACCGTCTCCCCGCGCGCGCGGCGCGTACGTACGGCTCGGGGGACCGACGGTGCGTACGGCCCGCCGGAACTGAGAGGCCCCCTTGAGCCAGAGTCGACACGTCCCGGTGATGCTCCAGCGGTGCCTGGACCTGCTGGCGCCCGCCCTGGAGCGCCCCGGAGCGGTGGTCGTCGACTGCACCCTGGGCCTCGGCGGGCACAGCGAGGCGCTGCTGACCCGGTTCCCCGGCGCGCGGCTGATCGGCCTGGACCGGGACAAGGAGGCGCTGCGCCTGTCCGGCGAGCGGCTGGCGCCCTTCGGCGACCGCGCCACCCTGGTGCACGCCGTGTACGACGAGCTGCCCGACGTCCTCGACCGGCTCGGCACGGCACGCGTGCAGGGCGTGCTGTTCGACCTCGGGGTGTCCTCCATGCAGCTCGACGAGGCCGGCCGCGGCTTCGCCTACGCGCAGGACGCGCCGCTGGACATGCGCATGGACCAGACGACCGGGATCAGCGCCGCCGAGGTCCTCAACACCTACCCGCCCGGCGAACTCGTGCGCATCCTGCGCGCGTACGGCGAGGAGAAGCAGGCCAAGCGGATCGTCGCGGCGATCGTCCGGGAGCGCGAGAAGGAGCCGTTCGGCACCAGCGCGCGGCTCGTCGAACTGATCCGGGACGCCCTGCCGCAGGCCGCCAAGCGCACCGGGGGCAATCCGGCCAAGCGCACCTTCCAGGCGCTGCGCATCGAGGTCAACGGCGAGCTGTCCGTGCTGGAGCGGGCGATCCCGGCGGCCGTGAAGGCCCTGGACGTCGGCGGGCGTGTCGCCGTGCTGTCGTACCACTCGCTCGAAGACCGGCTGGTCAAGCACGTGTTCGCGGCCGGGGCGGCCTCCACCGCGCCGCCCGGGCTGCCGGTCGTGCCCGAGCGGTACCAGCCGCGGCTCAAGCTGCTCACCCGTGGTGCCGAACTTCCCACCGAGGAGGAGATCGCCGAGAACCGCCGGGCGGCACCGGCCAGACTGCGGGGTGCCGAGCGCATCAGGGAGGACGTGGAGTGAGCCAGACGGGTCGGAGGGTCTCCTCCGCGCACCGGGGGAGCGGCATCCCCGTACCGGGGGAGCGGTGAGCAGGAAACCCGAGCTGAAGGGGAGGGCCGCCCGGCTGGCCCGGCTCTTCCCGGCGGGCCGTGCCCAGGCGGCCCGCACCCCGTTCGTGCTCCTCGTCGTCCTGCTCCTCGGCGGCGGCCTCATCGGGCTGCTGGTGCTGAACTCCGCCCTCAGTGAAGGCTCGTTCGAACTCGCCGACCTGCAGAAGCGGACGAAGACCCTCACCGACGAGGAGCAGGCCCTCCAGCGGGACATCGACGCCTACTCCGCCCCCGACGCCCTCCAGCGGCGCGCCCGCGAACTCGGCATGGTCCCCGGCGGCGACCCCGCCTTCCTCGGCCCCGACGGCACCGTCAAGGGCGTCCCCGGCGCGGCACCCCGCACCGCGGCCCTCACCGGCCCGGGCGCCGCCCCCGGCACCACGTCCCTCTCCGGCCCGGGCGCCGCTCCGCAGACACCGCTCCCGCCCGGCGCCCCGCTCCCCGCGCCGGCCCCCACCGGCCCGGTGCCCGTGCTCCCGGCGCCTCCCGCGGCCCCGACCGCCGTCCCCCCGTCCGTGTCCACCCCGACCCCCGGCAGGTGACGGAAGTGTCCGACAGGCAACCGCCGCGCCGTCGTGTGCCCGCGCCCGCCAGGCCGCCGCGCCCCAGGGGGCCCGTCCGGCGGCAGCCCGGCCCGGGAGCGCGCCCGGCGCGCCGACCCGGCGGGGCCCGGCCCATGCCGCCCGCCCCGCTCCGGCTCGGCAGCCCCCGGCCCCGGCTGCGCCTGGTCGGCCTCGCCCTGACGCTGGTGCTGCTCGTCTTCGTCGTACGGCTGCTCCAGGTCCAGGCCGTGGACGCGAGCGCGTACGCGGCGCGGGCCGAGGAGAACCGGTACGTGGTGCACACCCTGGCCGCCGAGCGCGGCGAGATCACCGACCGCAACGGCGTCGCCCTCGCCGTCAGCGAGGACGCCTACGACATCACGGCCGACCCGACGATGTTCAGCGCCAAGCAGCTGAAGATCGCCGACGGGCCGGAGCGGGCCGCCGCGCTGCTCGCCCCGATCCTCGGGCAGGACCAGGCCGCGCTCGTCGGGAAGCTGCGGCCCGCGAACAGGAACTCCCGCTACACCCGCCTGGCCGCCCGGCAGACCC
The DNA here is from genome assembly GCF_055583025.1 of Streptomyces sp. NPDC104831. Classification (NCBI taxonomy): domain Bacteria; kingdom Bacillati; phylum Actinomycetota; class Actinomycetes; order Kitasatosporales; family Streptomycetaceae; genus Streptomyces; species Streptomyces sp. NPDC104831. Next base: position 15,794 of record NZ_JBVJOT010000062.1, on the reverse strand, counting down.
CGCAGGTCTGGAAGCAGATCAGGGACCTGAAGACCGCGCTCGCCAACAAGTCCGGCACCGACCACACCACCGTCAACGTGCTGGCCGGCGTCTTCGCGGACCCCAGCAGCCAGCGCGTGTACCCCAACGGCGACCTGGCCGCCGGGATACTGGGCTGGGTCAACGCCGACGGCAAGGGCGGCGGCGGCGTCGAGCAGCAGCTCGACAAGCAGCTCACCGGCAAGGACGGCAAGGTCCGCTACGCCCAGGCCGGCGGGCGCGAGGTGCCCACGGTCGGGTCGACGGAGACGCCCGCCGTGCCCGGCGCCGACGTCGAGCTGACCATCGACCGGGACATCCAGTGGGCCGCGCAGCACGCCATCAGCGAGCAGGTGCGCGCCTCCAAGGCCGACCGCGGCTACGTCATCGTCCAGGACACCCGCACCGGCCAGATCCTGGCCATGGCCAACTCGCCCGGCTTCGATCCCAACGACCTGGCGAAGGCCGACGGTGACGCCATGGGCAACGCGGCCCTCCAGGACGCCTACGAGCCCGGCTCCACGGCCAAGGTGATGTCGATGGCGGCCGTGCTGGAGCGGAACGCGGCGACCCCCCTCACCCACGTCGTCGTACCCAACCGGCTGCACCGCGGCGACCGGCTGTTCCAGGACGACATCGACCACGCCACCTGGTACCTCACGCTCAACGGCGTGCTCGCCAAGTCCAGCAACATCGGCACCATCCTGGCCACCGGCGAACTCGCCAAGAGCCAGTCCGAGGCCAACAAGGTCCTCTACTCCTACCTGCGCAAGTTCGGCATCGGCGGCTACACCGGCCTCGGCTTCCCCGGTGAGACCCCCGGCATCCTCGCGCCGCCGCAGAAGTGGTCCACCTCGCAGCAGTACACGATCCCTTTCGGCCAGGGCTTCTCCATCAACGCCATGCAGGCCGCCTCCGTGTACTCGACCATCGCCAACGGCGGGGTCCGCGTGGAGCCGACCCTGGTGCGCGGCACCAAGGGCGCCGACGGGCGCTTCACCCCGGCGCCGAAGCCCGAGAAGACGCGGGTGGTCAGCGAGAAGACCGCCGAGAACCTCGCCCGGATGCTGGAGTCGGTGGTCGACGACGAGCAGGGCACCGGCATCAAGGCCCGCATCCCCGGGTACCGGGTGGCGGGCAAGACCGGCACGGCCAACCGTGTGGATCCGGCCACCGGCCGCTACCGCGGCTACACCTCGTCCTTCGCCGGTTTCGCGCCCGCCGACAAGCCGCGGATCACCGTCTACTGCGCCATCCAGAACGCCACCTCCGGCAGCTACTTCGGCGGCCAGATCTGCGGTCCCGTCTACAAGCAGGTGATGGAGTTCGCCCTGAAGACCCTCCAGGTCCCGCCGACCGGGGCGAGGCCCGCCAGCCTGCCCGTCGAGTACAAGCCCTGATCAGCACCCCACTGGTCAGCACGGAAACACCAGGAACGAACCCGTGACAACGATCACTCCCGACGCCGGGAACCACGGGGCCGACAGGCCCTCGCTTCGCTCCGGAGCCGGTACGCCCGGTACGCTCACCGCCGTGCCACACGCTGATCAGTCCCAAACCACCCAGAAGGGCGCTTCCGTGACATATCCGGGACCGCCGCGACCGGTCCAGGTCTCCGCCACACCCCTCGCGGAACTGGCCGATCAGCTGGGTACCGCCGCTCCGGACGCCGCCGCCGGGATCACGGGGATCACCCACGACTCGCGCGCCGTCCGCCCCGGCGACCTGTACGCCGCCCTGCCGGGCGCCCGGCTGCACGGCGCCGACTTCGCCACCCAGGCCGCCGGCCTCGGCGCGGTCGCCGTGCTCACGGACGCCGGCGGCGCCGAACGCGCCGCCGCCACCGGCCTGCCCGTCCTCGTCGTGGACGACCCGCGCGGCCGGATGGGCGAGCTGGCGGCCCGGATCTACGGCCACCCCGGCCGCGATCTGCTCCAGATCGGCATCACCGGCACCTCCGGCAAGACCACGACCGCCTACCTGGTGGAGGGCGGCCTGCGGACCGCCCGCGCCACCGGCCTGGTCGGCACCGTGGAGACGCGCATCGGCGACGAGCGGATCAAGTCCGAGCGCACCACCCCCGAGGCCACCGACCTCCAGGCCCTGTTCGCCGTCATGCGCGAACGCGGCGTCGAGGCGGTCGCCATGGAGGTCTCCAGCCACGCCCTGGTCCTCGGCCGGGTCGACGGCTGCGTCTTCGACATCGCCGTCTTCACCAACCTCAGCCCGGAACACATGGAGTTCCACTCCGACATGGAGGACTACTTCCGGGCCAAGGCGCAGCTGTTCACGCCGGAGCGCAGCAGGCTCGGCGTGGTCAACGCCGACGACGAGTACGGCCGCCGGCTCGCCGAGGAGGCGACCGTCCCGGTCGTCACCTACTCCGCCGAGGGCCACCCGGACGCCGACTGGCGCGCCCAGGACGTCCAGATCGGCCCCATGGACTCGACGTTCACCGTCCTCGGCCCCGGCGGCGAGCGGATCCACGCCAGGTCGCCGATCGCCGGCCCCTTCAACGTGGCGAACACCCTCGCCGCCATCGTCGCCCTCGCCGCCGCCGGCCTCGACCCGCAGGCCGCCGCCGACGGCATCGCCGCCGTACCGGGCGTACCGGGCCGCCTGGAGCGCGTCGACGCCGGGCAGCCCTACCTCGCGGTCGTCGACTACGCCCACAAGACGGACGCGGTCGAGTCGGTGCTCCGGGCGCTGCGCAAGGTCACCAAGGGCCGGCTGCACGTCGTCCTCGGCTGCGGCGGCGACCGCGACCGGACCAAGCGCGCCCCGATGGGCGCCGCCGCGGCCCGGCTCGCCGACACGGCCGTACTGACCTCCGACAACCCCCGTTCCGAGGATCCCCTCGCGATCCTCGCGACCATGCTCCAGGGCGCCGCCTCGGTGCCCGCGCACGAGCGCGGCGAGGTGCTCCTCTTCGAGGACCGGGCCGCCGCCGTCGCCGCCGCCGTGGGCCGCGCCCAGGCCGGGGACACGGTGCTGGTCGCGGGCAAGGGTCACGAGCAGGGCCAGGACATCGCCGGCGTGATCCGTCCCTTCGACGACCGCCAGGTGCTTCGCGAAGCTATCCAGAAGACCCAGGGATGAACTTGTGATCGCCCTCTCCCTCGCCGAGATCGCAGCAGTCGTCGGCGGGCAGACGCACGACATACCGGATCCGTCCGCCAAGGTCACGGGACCGGTCGTCCGGGACTCCCGGGAGGTGGTCCCGGGCAGCCTGTTCGCCGCCTTCGTCGGCGAGCGCGTGGACGGCCACGACTACGCCCGGCAGGTCGTCGAGGCCGGCGCGGTCGCCGTGCTGGCGAGCCGGCCGGTCGGCGTGCCCGCCGTCGTGGTGGACGACGTCCAGACCGCCCTCGGCGCCCTCGCCCGGCACGTCGTGGGCCGGCTCGGCACCACCCTCGTGGCCCTGACCGGCTCGGCCGGCAAGACCAGCACCAAGGACCTGATCGCCCAGGTGCTCGGGCGCAAGGCGCCGACGGTGTTCACGCCCGGCTCGCTCAACAACGAGATCGGGCTGCCGCTGACCGCCCTGTCCGCCACCGAGGAGACACGGTTCCTCGTGCTGGAGATGGGCGCCCGCGGCATCGGGCACATCCGCTACCTCGCCGGCCTCACCCCGCCGAGGATCGGCCTGGTGCTCAACGTCGGCACCGCGCACATCGGCGAGTTCGGCGGGCGCGAGCAGATCGCCCAGGCCAAGGGCGAACTGGTGGAGGCGCTGCCCCCGGCCGACGAGGGCGGCGCGGCGATCCTCAACGCCGACGACCCGCTGGTGAAGGCCATGGCCTCCCGTACCAAGGCGAAGGTGGTCCTTTTCGGAGAGTCGGCCGAAGCGGACGTACGCGCCGAGAACGTACGACTCACGGACAGCGGACAGCCCGCCTTCAGGCTTCACACACCCTCCGGTGCAAGCGATGTGACGATGCGCCTGTACGGTGAGCACCACGTGTCGAACGCGCTCGCCGCGGCCGCCGTCGCCCATGAGCTGGGCATGTCCGCGGAAGAGATCGCCCTCGCGCTCTCCGAGGCGGGCTCCCTCTCCCGATGGCGCATGGAGGTCACCGAGCGCCCGGACGGCGTGACCATCGTCAACGACGCCTACAACGCCAACCCCGAGTCCATGCGGGCCGCCCTCAGGGCGCTCGCGGCCATGGGCAGGGGGCGTCGCACGTGGGCGGTGCTCGGCAAGATGGCCGAGCTGGGGGACGAGGCGCTCGCCGAGCACGACGCCGTCGGACGGCTCGCCGTCCGGCTCAACGTCAGCAAGCTCGTCGCCGTCGGGGGGATTGAGGCCTCCTGGCTGCAATTGGGCGCATATAACGAGGGTTCGTGGGGTGAGGAGTCGGTGCACGTGTCCGACGCACAGGCGGCGATCGACCTGTTGCGCAGCGAGTTGCGCCCGGGGGACGTCGTGCTCGTGAAGGCGTCCCGGTCGGTGGGGCTGGAGAGCGTCGCCCAGGCGCTCACCGAGGCCGGTGCCGAGGGTGAGGTTGCCGCCCGATGATGAAGCAGATCCTGTTCTCGGGAGTCATTGGCCTCTTCCTGACGCTGGTCGGCACCCCGCTGCTGATCAAGCTGCTGGCCCGCAAGGGCTACGGCCAGTACATCCGTGACGACGGCCCGCGCGAGCACGCCAGCAAGCGCGGTACGCCGACCATGGGCGGTATCGCCTTCATCCTGGCGACCATCGCCGCGTACTTCCTGAGCAAGCTCATCACCGGCTACGCGCCGACCTACTCCGGTCTGCTGGTCCTCGGCCTGATGTTCGGCATGGGCCTGGTCGGCTTCCTCGACGACTACATCAAGATCGTCAAGCGGCGGTCGCTGGGTCTGCGGGCCAAGGCGAAGATGGCCGGCCAGCTGATCGTGGGCATCGCCTTCGCCGTGCTGTCGCTGCAGTTCTCCGACTCCCGCGGCAACACCCCGGCCTCCACCAAGCTGTCGTTCATCACCGACTTCGGCTGGTCGATCGGCCCGGTGCTGTTCGTCGTCTGGGCGCTGTTCATGATCCTCGCGATGTCGAACGGCGTGAACCTCACCGACGGTCTGGACGGCCTGGCCACCGGCGCCTCCGTGCTCGTCTTCGGTGCCTACACCTTCATCGGCGTCTGGCAGTTCCAGGAGTCCTGCGCCAACGCGGGCACCCTGACCAACCCGGGCGCCTGCTACGAGGTGCGCGACCCGCTCGACCTCGCGGTCGTCGCCTCCGCGCTGATGGGTGCCTGCCTCGGCTTCCTGTGGTGGAACACCTCGCCGGCGAAGATCTTCATGGGCGACACCGGCTCGCTCGCCCTCGGCGGTGTCCTCACCGGCCTGGCCATCCTCTCCCGCACGGAGCTGCTGGTGGCCATCATGGGCGGCCTGTTCGTCCTCATCACCATGTCGGTCGTCATCCAGGTCGGCTCCTTCCGGCTCACCGGCAAGCGCGTCTTCCGGATGGCACCACTCCAGCACCACTTCGAACTCAAGGGCTGGTCCGAAGTCCTGGTGGTGGTCCGCTTCTGGATCATCCAGGGCATCTGTGTGATCGTCGGACTGGGCCTCTTCTACGCGGGATGGGCAGCGGACAAGTGACCTCCACCTCGGGGCCCTTCGACTTCCAGGGCAAGCACGTCACCGTCGCCGGGCTCGGCGTCTCCGGCGTCCCGGCGGCCAAAGCGCTGCACGCGCGCGGAGCCGTCGTCACGGTCGTCAACGACGGCGACGACGCCCGCGCGCGGGAACAGGCCGCGGAGCTGGAGGCGCTCGGCATCACCGTGCGCCTCGGCGACGGCGCCCTGCTGCCGGAGGGCACCGAGCTGATCGTCACCGCGCCCGGCTGGCAGCCCGACAAACCGCTGTTCCTCGCCGCGCGGAAGGCCGGTGTGCCGGTCTGGGGCGACGTGGAGCTGGCCTGGCGGCTGCGCGGCCCCGACGCGGCCCCCTGGCTCGCCGTCACGGGCACCAACGGCAAGACCACCACCGTCCAGATGCTCGCCTCCATCCTCAAGGCGGCGGGCCTGCGCACGGCCGCCGTCGGCAACATCGGCGTCTCCCTGCTGGACGCGGTCCTCGGCGAGGAGCACTACGACGTGCTCGCCGTGGAGCTGTCCAGCTACCAGCTGCACTGGGCGCCCTCGCTGCGCGCCCACTCGGCCGCCGTCCTGAACCTCGCGCCGGACCACCTGGACTGGCACGGCTCCATGGCGGCGTACGCGCGCGACAAGGGCCGCATCTACGAGGGCAACAAGGTCGCCTGCGTCTACAACGTCGCCGACGAGGCCACCGAGGACCTGGTGCGCGAGGCCGACGTCGAAGAGGGCTGCCGGGCCGTCGGGTTCACCCTCGGCACCCCGGGACCCTCCCAACTCGGCGTCGTGGACGGCATCCTGGTCGACCGCGCCTTCGTCGAGGACCGGCAGCGCAACGCGCAGGAGCTGGCCGAGGTCTCCGACGTCCACCCGCCGGCCCCGCACAACATCGCCAACGCCCTCGCGGCGGCGGCCCTCGCGCGCGCCTTCGGGGTGCCCGCCCGCGCCGTACGGGACGGACTGCGGGCCTTCCGCCCGGACGCCCACCGCATCGCGCACGTGGCCGACGTCGACGGGGTCGCGTACGTGGACGACTCCAAGGCCACCAACACCCATGCCGCCGAAGCCTCGTTGGCGGCATATGAACCGATCGTATGGATTGCGGGCGGGCTGGCGAAGGGCGCCACCTTCGACGAACTGGTGGCCAAGTCGGCGAAGCGGCTTCGCGGCGCGGTCCTGATCGGTGCCGATCGGGCCCTCATCCGCGACGCCCTCGCGCGACACGCCCCGGAAGTACCGGTGGTGGACCTCGACCGGACCGACACTGGGGCGATGCTCCAGGCGGTGACGGAGGCCAAGCGGCTGGCCAGGCCCGGCGACACCGTGCTGCTGGCCCCGGCCTGCGCCTCCATGGACATGTTCACCAACTACAACCAGCGCGGCGACGCGTTCGCGGCGGCGGTCCGCGAACTCGGCGCCTGAACCCGGCCGCCTGCCGGGCGGATCTTGGGAGGGACGCGTGGGACGGTCGACGTTCAGTGGAGGCACCGATGCCCGGTAGCCGCACCGGCCGGCCGCCCGTACAGCGGGCGCCCCGCCGTCCCGCCTCCCCGCGCGAGAACCCCGTGCAGCGGCTCTACACCCGCGCGCGCAAGGCCTGGGACCGGCCGCTGACCGCCTACTACCTGATCCTCGGCGGCAGCGTGCTGATCACCGTGCTCGGCCTGGTGATGGTCTACTCGGCCTCCCAGATCACCGCGCTCCAGCTGTCGTTGCCCGGGTCCTACTTCTTCCGCAAGCAGTTCCTGGCCGCGCTCATCGGCGGCGCACTGCTGTTCGCCGCCTCCCGCATGCCGGTGAAACTGCACCGGGCGCTGGCCTACCCGATCCTCGCCGCCGCCGTCTTCCTGATGGTCCTGGTGCAGGTGCCCGGGATAGGGATGTCGGTCAACGGCAATCAGAACTGGATCTCCCTCGGCGGCTCCTTCCAGATCCAGCCCAGCGAGTTCGGCAAGCTCGCCCTGGTGCTGTGGGGCGCGGACCTGATCGCCCGCAAGCAGGAGAGGCGGCTGCTGGCCCAGTGGAAGCACATGCTGGTCCCGCTGGTCCCGGTCACCTTCCTGCTGCTCGGACTGATCATGCTGGGCGGCGACATGGGCACCGCGATCATCCTCACGGCGATCCTCTTCGGCCTGCTGTGGCTCGCGGGCGCGCCGACCCGGCTCTTCGCCGGGGTACTGTCGGTGGCCGGCCTGATCGGGGTGCTCCTGATCAAGACCAGCCCCAACCGGATGGCCCGGCTCGCCTGCATCGGCGCCACCGAGCCCAAGAGCGGGGTCGCCGACTGCTGGCAGGCCGTGCACGGGATCTACGCGCTCGCCTCCGGCGGATTCTTCGGCTCCGGACTCGGTGCGAGTGTGGAAAAATGGGGCCAACTCCCCGAAGCCCACACCGACTTCATCTTCGCCGTCACCGGTGAGGAACTGGGTCTGGCGGGGACGCTGTCGGTGCTCGCCCTGTTCGCGGCTCTAGGCTATGCGGGTATCCGCGTGGCCGGACGCACGGAGGACCCCTTCGTGAGGTACGCCGCGGGAGGCGTGACCACCTGGATCACCGCCCAGGCAGTGATCAACATCGGTGCGGTGCTCGGCCTGCTGCCGATCGCCGGCGTCCCGCTCCCGCTGTTCTCCTACGGAGGGTCCGCCCTGCTGCCGACCATGTTCGCCATCGGGCTGCTGATCGCCTTCGCGCGCGACGAGCCCGCTGCGCGGGCGGCGCTTGCGATGCGGCAACCCCGCTTTGGTAGAAAGCGGGCGGGAGGCTCCGGTGCCGAGCGGGGGCCTCGGAGATGGAACACGATGCGACGGCGTGCCTCGGCGGCGCGTCCGTCCGGAGAGCGGTGAATTTCGGTGCATGTCGTACTCGCCGGTGGGGGGACCGCCGGCCACATCGAGCCCGCGCTCGCCCTCGCGGACGCCCTGCGCAGGCAGGACCCGACCGTGGGGATCACGGCCCTGGGCACGGAGCGCGGCCTGGAGACCCGGCTCGTCCCGGAGCGCGGCTATGAGCTGGCACTGATCCCGGCGGTGCCGCTGCCCCGCAAGCCCACCCCCGAGCTGATCACCGTCCCGGGCCGGCTGCGCGGCACGATCAAGGCCGCGGAGCAGATCCTGGAGCGGACCAAGGCGGACGTCGTGGTCGGCTTCGGCGGCTATGTCGCGCTGCCCGGCTACCTGGCCGCCAAGCGCCTCGGGGTGCCCATCGTGATCCACGAGGCCAACGCCCGCCCCGGCCTGGCCAACAAGATCGGCTCGCGCTACGCGGCCCGGGTCGCCGTCTCCACCCCGGACAGCAAGCTGCGCGACGCCCGCTACATCGGCATCCCGCTGCGCCGCTCCATCGCCACGCTGGACCGCGCCGCGGTCCGCCCCGAGGCCCGCCACCGCTTCGGCCTCGACCCCAACCTGCCCACGCTGCTCGTCTCCGGCGGCTCGCAGGGCGCCCGGCGGCTGAACGAGGTGACGCAGACGGTCGCCCCCTGGCTCCAGCAGGCCGGCATCCAGATCCTGCACGCGGTCGGCCCGAAGAACGAACTGCCGCAGGTGCAGCAGATGCCGGGAATGCCCCCCTACATCCCGGTAAGTTACCTGGACCGGATGGACCTCGCGTACGCCGCGGCCGACATGATGCTCTGCCGCGCGGGCGCGATGACCGTGGCCGAACTCTCCGCCGTGGGCCTGCCGGCCGCGTACGTCCCGCTGCCCATCGGCAACGGCGAACAGCGGCTGAACGCCCAGCCGGTGGTGAAGGCCGGCGGCGGACTCCTCGTCGACGACGCGGAACTGACGCCCGAGTGGGTGCAGCAGCACGTGCTGCCCGTGCTCGCCGACCCGCACCGGCTGTACGAGATGTCCCGCTCGGCAAGCGAGTTCGGCCGCCGGGACGCCGACGAGCTGCTCGTCGGCATGGTGTACGAGGCGATCGCCTCGCGCCGTTAGGACCGTATGACGAAAGGGCAGGGACGGTGGCCGGACCGACTACCGCCGAGCGCGGGGAACGCCAGCAGGGGTCGTCCGGCCCGCCGCCCGCCCGCGGGCCCGGACGGCGCCTTCGTAGGATCGTCATCCTGGCCGTGGCCGTCGTGCTGCTCGGGGCCGGTGGCGCCTGGGTGTTGTACGGCTCACAGTGGCTGCGGGTGCGGCACGTCCCGGTGTCCGGCACGCGCGTGCTGACCCCGGCGGAGGTCCGCGAGGCGGCCGACGTGCCCGTCGGGGCACCCATGGCGTCCGTCGACACGGAGGCCATCGAGGCCCGGATCCGCCGGAAACTGCCCCGGATCGACACCGTGGACGTGGCGCGTTCCTGGCCGCGCGGAATCGACCTGAAAGTGAGCGAACGCACTCCGGTTCTCCTGATCCGAAAGGGCCGGGACTTCATCGAAGTCGATGACGAAGGTGTCCGTTTCGCCACGGTTTCGCGGGCCCCGAAGGGCGTTCCCCGCCTGGAATCGTCCGCCTCCCGGAAGGGCCCCGGCGCGGCCAGCCTGCGCCGGTTCGGCACCGACCGGCTGGTGCGCGCGGCCGTCCGGGTCGCCGGCGACCTGCCCGCCCCCGTGGCGCGCACCGCCCGGACCGTCCGGGTGCGTTCCTACGACGCCATCTCGGTCGAGTTGGGCGACGGCCGCACGGTGGCGTGGGGCAGCGACGAGCACGGCCGCGCCAAGGCGCGGGCCCTCACCGCTCTCATGAAAGCAGCCCCGGGCGCACGGCACTTCGACGTCACCGTTCCCACCGCCCCCGCGTCATCGGTGAGTTGACGCACATCAGCCCAGGCCAACCCCCTGGTTGGGCACCGCTATGGCTGATCACATAGGGTGAAAAGAAAAACGGGAGGTTCGGCGTGTTCGTTGAACGGGCGCCACTTGTCGACTTAGTGTCCTGTTCGGAAGACTCCAGGGAACAGACACACTGGTAACCCTAAACTTCAAGGTTAGGGTTCGGGTCGGCGCTACGGACCGTCCCATTCGGCATCCGTCGTCCCGGCGCGGGGCACCGCACGGCGGCGACAACGTAATTCGAGGCGAGAGGCCTTCGACGTGGCAGCACCGCAGAACTACCTCGCAGTCATCAAGGTCATCGGTGTCGGCGGCGGTGGTGTCAATGCCATCAACCGGATGATCGAGGTCGGTCTCAAGGGCGTCGAGTTCATCGCCATCAACACCGACGCACAGGCGCTGTTGATGAGCGACGCCGACGTCAAGCTCGACGTCGGCCGCGAACTCACCCGCGGACTCGGCGCCGGAGCCAACCCGGCCGTCGGCCGCAAGGCCGCCGAGGACCACCGCGAGGAGATCGAGGAGGTCCTCAAGGGGGCCGACATGGTCTTCGTGACGGCCGGTGAAGGCGGCGGCACCGGCACCGGCGGGGCGCCCGTCGTGGCCAACATCGCGCGCTCGCTCGGCGCCCTGACCATCGGCGTGGTCACGCGCCCGTTCACCTTCGAGGGACGGCGCCGCGCGAACCAGGCCGAGGACGGCATCGCAGAACTGCGCGAAGAGGTCGACACCCTCATCGTCATCCCGAACGACCGGCTGCTGTCCATCTCGGACCGCCAGGTCTCGGTCCTGGACGCCTTCAAGTCCGCGGACCAGGTCCTGCTCTCCGGTGTTCAGGGCATCACCGACCTCATCACCACCCCCGGCCTGATCAACCTGGACTTCGCCGACGTGAAGTCGGTCATGTCCGAGGCCGGTTCGGCCCTCATGGGCATCGGCTCGGCCCGCGGCGACGACCGCGCGGTGGCCGCCGCCGAGATGGCGATCTCCTCGCCGCTGCTGGAGGCGTCCATCGACGGCGCCCGGGGCGTGCTGCTCTCCATCTCCGGCGGCTCCGACCTCGGCCTGTTCGAGATCAACGAGGCCGCCCAGCTGGTCAGCGAGGCCGCCCACCCCGAGGCCAACATCATCTTCGGCGCGGTCATCGACGACGCCCTCGGCGACGAGGTGCGGGTCACCGTGATCGCGGCCGGCTTCGACGGCGGCCAGCCGCCGGCCCGCCGCGACAACGTCCTCGGCTCGGCCTCCGGTTCGGCCCCCGCCCGCCGCGAGGAGCCCGCCCCGGCCCGGCCGAGCGAGCCCAGCCGCCCGTCCTTCGGCTCGCTGGGCAGCGTCAAGCCGAAGGAGGAGCCGGAGCCGGCGCCCGAGCCGGTGCCGGACATCCCGGTCGCCCCGCCGGTCACCCCGGCGCCCCGGACCTACTCGGACAGCGCGGCCGAGGAACTGGACGTCCCGGACTTCCTCAAGTGATAGGACGGCGCGAGAGCGTGCGCGGCGCGCACTTCGCCTTCACCGACCGGTGGGGCGGGGTGAGCGCCGCTCCGTATGAGGAGCTGAACCTCGGCGGCGCGGTCGGCGACACGCCCGAGGCGGTGCGCGACAACCGCGAACTGGCGGCCAAGTCGCTCGGCCTGGAGCCGGACCGGGTCGTCTGGATGAACCAGGTGCACGGCGCCGGGGTCGCCGTGGTGGACGAGCCGTGGGGCACGAGGCCGGTGCCGGAGGCCGACGCGGTCGTCACCGCCCGGCGCGGACTGGCCCTGGCCGTCCTGACCGCCGACTGCGTGCCGGTGCTGCTGGCCGACCCCGTCGCCGGGGTCGCCGCCGCGGCGCACGCCGGTCGGCCGGGCATGGTCAAGGGGGTCGTCCCCGCGGCCGTACGGGCCATGGCCGAACTCGGCGCCGAGCCGGGCCGGATCGTCGCCCGCACCGGACCCGCCGTGTGCGGCCGGTGCTACGAGGTGCCGGAGGCGATGCGCGCCGAGGTGGCCGCCGTCGAACCGGCGGCGCACGCCGAGACGAGCTGGGGCACGCCGGCGCTCGATGTGAGGGCCGGGGTGCACGCGCAGCTCGAACGGCTCGGGGTGTGCGACCGGGCGCATACGCCGGTGTGCACGCTGGAGTCGCACGATCACTTCTCGTACCGCCGCGACCGCACCACCGGGCGGCTCGCCGGCTATGTCTGGCTGGACTGATAGGGCATGACGGACCGTAGGGACGAACTCGCCGCGAATCTGGCGAAGGTGGAGGAGCGCATCACCGCCGCGTGCGTGGCGGCGGGGCGCGAGCGGGAGGAGGTGACCCTGATCGTGGTCACCAAGACCCACCCGGCGAGCGATGTGCGCATCCTCGCGGAACTCGGTGTGCGCCATGTCGCCGAGAACCGCGACCAGGAGGCGGGCCCGAAGGCCGCCGCCTGTGCGGATCTGTCGCTGAAGTGGCATTTCGTCGGTCAGTTGCAGACCAACAAAGTGCGTTCCGTGGTCGGTTACGCCGATGTCGTGCAGTCGGTCGACCGTTCCCGGCTCGTCACCGCGCTGTCGAAGGAGGCGGTGCGGGCGGGGCGCGAGGTGGGCTGCCTCCTCCAGGTCGCGCTCGACGCCGGGGCGAGCGCCCGGGGCGACCGCGGCGGCGTGGCCCCGGGCGGAATCGAAGAGTTGGCCGACCTCGTCGCCGACGCGCCCGGGCTGCGGCTCGACGGACTGATGACTGTCGCCCCGCTGACCGGGGAATACGCGGGACGCGAACAGGCGGCGTTCGAGCGGCTCATGGATTTGTCGACCGACCTGCGCCGGGCTCATCCGGCTGCGACCATGGTGTCGGCAGGGATGAGCGCGGATCTCGAGCAGGCCGTGGCCGCCGGGGCGACACATGTGCGCATTGGCACCGCGGTACTCGGAGTCCGCCCCAGGCTCGGGTAACGTCGCCAGGAAGTCGGACCACAGCAGAAAATATGGTCAATGCCCGTGAAGTTGGGCACTACGACCACGTGGATCGCGGGCACTTGGCAGTCGTCAGCCGATCCACCACAGAGCGGAGGACTCAGAGCATGGCCGGCGCGATGCGCAAGATGGCGGTCTACCTCGGCCTCGTGGAGGACGATGGGTACGACGGCCGCGGATTCGACCCCGACGACGACTTCGAGCCCGAGTTGGACCCCGAGCCCGAGCGGGACCACCGGCGGCACGAACCGTCCCATCAGCCGCATGGCGCGCATTCGCCCCAAAGGGACGAAGAGGTGCGGATCGTGCAGCCCCCCGCGCCTCGCGAACCGGTTGCCCGTTCGACTTCGCTCGCCGCGGAATCCGGACGTCCGGCGCGCATCGCGCCCGTGGCATCCATCACACAAGAACGTCAGTCCCTGGAGAAGAACGCGCCGGTGATCATGCCCAAGGTTGTGTCGGAACGAGAGCCTTACCGAATCACCACGCTTCACCCGCGGACCTACAACGAAGCCCGTACCATCGGGGAACACTTCCGTGAGGGCACCCCGGTGATCATGAATCTGACTGAGATGGATGACACAGACGCGAAGCGACTTGTCGACTTTGCGGCCGGTTTGGTGTTTGGTCTTCACGGCAGCATCGAGCGGGTGACGCAGAAGGTGTTCCTGTTGTCTCCTGCTAACGTCGATGTCACGGCGGAGGACAAGGCCCGCATCGCAGAGGGCGGGTTCTTCAACCAGAGCTGAGACGCAACGCAGGACCGAAGCACGGAAAAGCATGGACAGGGGAGAGGGAACCGCAGGGCATGAGCGTGTTCGCGCAGGTGATCTACATCGCGCTGATGGTGTTCCTCGTCGTGCTCATCTTCCGGCTCGTCATGGACTACGTCTTCCAGTTCGCCCGCTCGTGGCAACCCGGCAAGGCGATGGTGGTCGTTCTGGAGGCCACCTACACTGTCACCGATCCACCGCTGAAGCTTCTGCGGCGGTTCATCCCGCCGCTGCGTCTCGGGGGCGTGGCGCTCGACCTGTCCTTCTTCGTACTGATGATCATCGTCTACATTCTCATCTCCATCGTGCAGGGCTTCGTGAGATGAGGGTGGGCGATCCGGTCTTGCCGACTGCCGATGACTACGTTGAGGTGAAGAGATGCCGTTGACCCCCGAGGACGTGCGGAACAAGCAGTTCACGACCGTCCGCCTCCGAGAAGGCTATGACGAGGACGAGGTCGATGCCTTCCTCGACGAGGTCGAAGCCGAACTGACCCGACTGCTCCGCGAGAACGAGGATCTGCGCGCCAAGCTGGCCGCCGCGACGCGAGCCGCCGCGCAGAACCAGCAGAACGCGCGCAAGCCCCCGGAGCAGGAACAGCAGCAGCAACACCCCCAGCAGCAACACCCCCAGCAGCAGCAACACCCCCAGCAGCAGGGGATGCGAGGTCCCGGCCAGCCGGTGCCCGCCGGGATATCGGGCCCGCCGCAGCAGCAGATGGGTGGCCCCATGGGTGGTCCGCCCCAGCTGCCGAGCGGTGCCCCGCAGCTGCCCGCCGGCCCCGGCGGTCAGGGCGGCCCGCAGGGTCCCGGCCCGATGGGCCAGGGTCCGATGGGTCAGGGCCCGATGGGCGGCCAGCCGCCCATGCAGCAGCAGATGGGCGGCCCGATGGGCGGTCCCATGGGTGGCCCCATGGGCGGTCCGATGGGCGGCCCCGGTCAGGGCCCCGGCGGCGACAGCGCCGCCCGTGTCCTCTCGCTGGCCCAGCAGACCGCCGACCAGGCGATCGCCGAGGCCCGTTCCGAGGCCAACAAGATCGTCGGCGAGGCCCGCAGCCGCGCCGAGGGTCTGGAGCGGGACGCCCGTGCCAAGGCCGACGCCCTGGAGCGGGACGCGCAGGA
The DNA here is from genome assembly GCF_055583025.1 of Streptomyces sp. NPDC104831. Taxonomy (NCBI): domain Bacteria; kingdom Bacillati; phylum Actinomycetota; class Actinomycetes; order Kitasatosporales; family Streptomycetaceae; genus Streptomyces; species Streptomyces sp. NPDC104831. Next base: position 581 of record NZ_JBVJOT010000062.1, on the reverse strand, counting down.
GAAGCACCGCGTCGCCATGGGCTCCCTGGAGTCCGCGCGCGCCACGCTGGAGCGCAAGGTCGAGGACCTGCGCGGCTTCGAGCGCGAGTACCGCACGCGGCTGAAGTCGTACCTGGAGTCGCAGCTGCGTCAGCTGGAGACCCAGGCCGACGACTCGCTGGCCCCGCCGCGCACCCCGGCCACCGCCTCGCTGCCGCCGTCCCCGGCGCCCTCGATGGCTCCGGCCGGCGCGGGTGCCCCGTCCTACGGCGGCAACCAGTCGATGGGCGGCTCGCAGGCCCCGTCCGGCCCCTCCTACGGCGGCCAGCAGCAGATGACCCCGGCCATGACGCAGCCCATGGCCCCGGTCCGGCCGCAGGGTCCGTCCCCGATGGGCCAGGCCCCCTCGCCGATGCGCGGGTTCCTGATCGACGAGGACGACAACTGAGCACCGGACACGGTGCCTAGGTAGGACGCCTCAGGCGTCGGCAGCATTCAGGGCGCGGGGGGGGGGGGGGGGTGGGGGGGGGGGGCTTTTTTCGGGGATGGTGGGTCGGGGGGCGGGGGGAGCCGCTCCGGTCTTGGGTGCGGTTCCAGGAACG
>NZ_JBVJOT010000061.1:0-44864 GCF_055583025.1 Streptomyces sp. NPDC104831 | reverse complement strand
CACGATCCACGGCCGCGACTGACGCTTCCCCACGACCCGACCAACGAGCAGACAAGCCGATAGTCACTTGATCAACAACTTCTGTTAGGACCCCTTAGTGCCACCGCCTGCCTGCTCCGCGGACGCGTCGACGTCTGCCTGGGGGATCGTGTACGAACCGTCGCAGGTCGTGTGCTCGACGGGTGCGAGTGTCGTCTCGTCACAGGTGACGGGGCTGATTCGGTCGTCCTGTACCTGCACGTCGTGCAGGTTGAAGGTGCCTGTGTTGGTGACGGTCGAGCTGCGGGAACGGCCGGAAGGTTTGACGACGACGTTGCGGATGAGGTGGACGTCGGTGAACAGTCCCGTCGAGGCTGAGAAGCCGAACTTGGAGGTGTCGGGTACGGGTGTCGGCGCGGGCGTGCTGAGCACCTGCTGGGAACCGCGTCCGTCGTTGAAGTCGATGGACACGGTGAGCTGAGGGTCAGGTGCCCTGAGTGATCTCGACGTGCACCCGACGGCGCGACGGTTCGAGGGCGTTCTGCGCCTGCTCGGGGGTGAGGCCCGGCGACAGCTCGGCCAGGGACCGGCAGGCCGTGCGCGGTCAGGGCGGCACGCGACCGGGCCTCGCCGGGGCGAACCCGTCGCACACGAGTGGCAGCATCCCGCACTCAGTGGGCCAGGACGCGGATCAGCCCGCCGCGGGAACCCCGAGTGCCGAGCAAGACCAGGGCTGCCAGCGCGTCCGTCCTGCCAGGCAGCACCTTGAGGCCACGACACCTCCCTGCCCCATCGGCTGCGGCGGGGGCGCCTGGCGCGGGGACCGTTCGGTGTCAGAATGAATGAAGGGAGTGCAGGTGAGTTCATGACCGACGCAGACGGCCCTAAGACCGCCCTGGGGCTGAACGACCAACTGCTGGAAGCACTGCTCGCCGATGTCCACGCGATCATCCCCTACCGGCTGCCCGGCCTGCTGGACCGCTGTGCCCGGGCGATGGGACTGGGGGGCGCCACCATCTACCTGGTCGACCTGCAGCAACGCGTCCTGGTCCCCGTTGAGGACCAAGACGCCCGGCTGCCGGTGGACGGCAGCATGGCCGGATGGGCCTACCGCACCACGTCGGTGCGCATCGAGGACGCCCAGGACGAGCTGGTGGTGTGGGTCCCCCTGGTCGACAGCGCCGAACGTCTGGGCGTGCTGGGCGTACGAGCCGCCACGATGGACGCTGCGCGGCTGCGCCGATGCCGGATGCTGGCTCACACACTCGCGATGGTGGTCACCTCCAAGCGCACCTACAGCGACTGGTTCGTGGCCCGTACCCGCACCCAGACCATGCGCACGCACACCGAGATGCTGCGGGCCTTCCTGCCACCACGCAGCGTCGGCACCACTTCGGTGATCTCGACCGGGGTGCTGGAACCGGCCTACGAACTCGGGGGTGACGCCTTCGACCACTCACTCACCCGCAACATCCTGCACACGGCCATCTTCGACTCCATGGGCCACAACCTCGCTTCCGGGCTGACCACCGCGGTGGCCCTGGCCTGCTGCCGCAACGCCCGTCGTTCCAGCGCCGACCTGCCCTACTTGATCAACGACGTTGACCAGGAGCTCGCCCAGTGGCTGCCCGACCAGTTCTGCACCGGTGTGGTCTGCCAACTGGACATCGACACGGGCGTGCTGCGCTGGTGCAACTGCGGGCACCCCGCACCCCTGCTGATCCGCAACCAGCGCGTTCTCGACAAGGCACTCGAACGCCCCGTGCAGCCGCCGATGGGGCTGCCCTCCCTGCTCGGCCCAGGCACCGAACGCCAAGTGCACCGGACGATCCTGGAACCCGGCGACCGGGTCCTGCTCTACACAGACGGCGTCACGGAGGCCCGGCGGGGCGGTGACGAGTTCGGCCTCGCCCGATTCACCGACTTCATCATCCGCTCCGCCGCGGCCGGACAGCAGCCCGCCGAGATCCTCCGGCTGCTCATCCACGACATCCTCGACCACCACGGCAACAAGCTGAACGACGACGCCACCATTCTCCTGGTCGAATGGCGCCCTCACGGCCGGACGCCGACCTGACGATGACGCCTTGTCAAACGGACAGCAGCCAGTGCGCGGCAGCCCGTCGAACACCGGTCACGATCGCGCGGTCGGAAAGGGCGCGAGGCCCGCAGCGCGGCGAGCGCCGCAGTGGCAGCCGTGGAAGTAGGTGATGCCGTGGGTGCGACGGTAAGTCGCCGGCAACCGCTCCGGATTCGACCGGGGAGCCCGGCATGATCCCGCGGTCGGGCGGATGCCGAGCGGGCCGAACTCGTCCAGGGCGAACGCCCGGTCCGGCCGCTCGGTGAGCGCGAACTCGATCCTCGAGCTTGGCGTCGAAGTTCGGGTCCGGAGGCTCCTTCCAGGTCTTGGTGCGCTGGAAGGAGGTCCCGCGGCGGAGCAGGAGGCAGCGCAGGGCCTCCCTGCCGATCCTCACCAGGCGGGCGGTGTCGCGCCGCAGGTGCTCGGCGAGCTTGCGGATTGACCAGCGGGTGAAGGGCTTGCCCAGCGCCGTGGGCCGGGTGGTGGCCGTCTCGAGGACGAAGTCTTCGTCCTCGATGTTCAGCAGGCGGGGACGGACTCCCGCCCGCTGAGGGTCCAGACAGGTCCACCCGATCTCGTTGAACCGGTGGATCACGCGACATCGTCACCCCCGCCCTGGCCGGCTCCCCGGCTACCGTCCACACCCAGCGCCTGGCCCGGGTAGCCCAGATCAACACCCTGCTGGAGGCCCACGGCGCACACGCACCCCGCGGCGGAAACCGGCAGCGCAAATGCGCCATGTTCCTCCCCGCCTTCGCCTGCATGAACGCCGGCATAGAGGCACCCCCGGGCGCTGACGCGCCCATGAAAAACCTGGGGGATTCGCGAGGAGGGGATGATCACCACTCAGGCCACCGGGGTCGCCGGAGCTTCCGGAGCCATGGAAGTCCGTCCGGACTCACGCGCAGTCGACACCGTGCGCCACGATCGGCGTCCCAGTGGGGAGTCGGGACCACGCGGATGGGGAATTGAGCCGTGCCGAATCCGCCAATGGCGGGAATTGAATGTTCGTCGACAATGAGTGATCAGTGAAGGGTGGACTCTTGAAAGATGCTTGCCCACTGCGGGAATATCTATGACAAGTAATGTTCAGCCGTAGTCGATCCCGGTTACTCAGGCAGGTGGGGCTGGCATGCTGATCAGCGGGACTACCCTGCGCGCCGCACGGGTGGAGGCAGGGATTTCGATGCGGGGAATGGCCCGACGTATTGGAATTTCCTACAGTCATCTGTCCAATGTGGAGCGTGGTGATCGCGCGGTCACTCCGGCGGTGGTGGAAGCGTACCGGCGGGCGCTGGCGGACAAGGGCCGGATCGTGGATACCGGGCGCGAGGATGTGCAACGCTGCGCGGTGTCGGAACTGCTGCGCGGTGCCGGTCTGCTGGGTGCGGTTCCCGCGCTGACGGCCGTCGAGGCGGTCCGCGCCGGTCTGCACAATGCGGTCAGCGGTCGTTCCCGCGCCGAGTGGTGGCGGCAGGCGATAGCCGACTATGGAGCCAGCCACTACCTGACGCCGCCCACCGAGGTGTTGCGTGATCTGCTCACCGACGCTGCCCTGCTCGAAAAGCACCTTGCCGAGATTCCTGCTGCCGATCGGCGGGGCCTGTTGCGTTCCGCGGGACATCTGGCCGGGGTCACCGCGTTGACCTGGTCGAATCTGGGCGAGCGCCGGCTGGCCCGGCGCTGGTGGCAGACCGCCATTGATGCCGCAGACCAGTCCGAGGACCCGGCAGTGCAGGTGTGGGTGCGTGCGTGGGCGGTGATGAACGGGCCGAGCATCGGCCGCCGTTCCTCCGAGATCCTCGCCTTGGCTCAGGAGCGGCTTGGCGAGCGGCTTGCGCCGGACAGCGGGTCGTGCGCGTTGTTGGGCGGGCTCGCTCAGACCCAGGCCGACCTCGGCGACCCGGCGGCCGTGACGACCTTGCGGCGACTGGCGGAGCTGACCGAGCGAGTTCCCGGTGAGGTTGCGGCCGATCGCGGGTCGTTGTTCGGCTGGCCGGAGGTGCGGCTTCGGTATACCGAGTCCTACATACACACCGCCCTTCGCGACACGGCCGCCGCCTATGCCGCTCAGGACCGCGCCCTGGAACTCTACGGCACCGATCTGTCCCGTGATCGGGTCAAGATGTTGCTGCACCGTGCCCGTTGCCTGATCGTCGACGGCGACATCACCGGCGGCGCCACCTACGCCACCGACGTGCTCGACAACCTGGATGCCACCGTGCGGTTCGAGAGCGTCGACGCGTCCGCCCGCGCAGTGCTCGCTGCCGTCCCTCCCCAGGGCCGCAAGCTGGCCGCCGTCTGCGCCCTGCGTGGCCTGTTGACTGCCAAGTGACCACAGAGGACCTCGCACGCGGCGGGCGGGCCGACTCGCACCGGCAGCATGAGCGGTTGCCGACCGGCTACCGCGAGAGGCCGGCGCCGACCGTGCGCGTGATCCGTCTTCCAGCGCGCCCCGCGATGGCGATCGCCTTCAGGGACTCACTCCTCCTTGGCGGGTGCGGGTGAGGCAGGCGCGGAGCGGTCCGCCAGGGAGCCGACCACACGACGACGTCACCGACGAGGTAGTCGGTGCTGTCCTGCGCGTTGCCCGGCTTCGGCCGCGAGGACGTTGCCGGTCGCGGCGCGTGGCCCTCGAAGACGTACTGCGCCAATCCGGAACCGGGCGGAGCCGGCGGTGGTGTCTTGGCACCGTTGTGCGTTGGGCGTGGGCGGTGACGGCAGCCCACGCCCGACGTCAGTTGCTGATCGAGGGATGACCGTCAGGCGCCGCTGGTGCCCAGGTTGAGCGTCCACGAGTCGATGAACCCGGCCACACCCTGTTTGGCCATGTCACGCGCGACCAGCTTCCAAGTGCCGTTGACCGTCTCACCCGACAGGTTGAGCGTGTAGACCCGGTCGATGTCGACGACGTTGAGGCCCCCACGGTTGTGCAGCGTGTACACCGTTCCCTTGGGTGAGACCAGGGTGATGTCCAGGTCGCTGATCTCCCCGTGCTTGATGTGCACGTCGACCGTGCTCGCCCCGAGTGTCCCCGTGCAGCCGGAGACGGTCACCGGGCTCTGCACGGCCGGCTGGCTGCTTCCTTCGGCGATCGGTACATCGGTTCCGTTGGTCGCCGAGCAACCCGGACGGGGGGTGACGGTGAAGGTGAACGTGGCGTTCTGGGCGTGGGGGGTGCCGATGCCGATGACGGTGACCTTGTACGTGCCCGGTGCCGTCGCCGACGTGGTCGCGATGGTCAGCGTGGAGTTCGCCCCGGAGGTGACCGTGGGCGGGCTGAAGCTCGCTGTCGCGCCGGTCGGAAGACCGGCGACCGACAGTGCGACGGGCTCGGCGGCGCCGGCGGTCGTGGTGGTGCTCACGGTCGTCGACAGCGTGCCGCCGATGCCGACCGTGCCGGATCCCGGCGTCACCTTCATGGCGAAGTCCTGCGAAGGCCGCTGAACGTTGCTGACGTTGAGCAGACTGTTCGGGGAGCCGGGGCCGGGGTCGGTGATCTTGTTGTAGGTCGCGGTGTTGACGGCGAGTTTGTCGCGCACCTGCTGCGGGGTGAAGCCGGGATTGGCGACCAGGGCGAGGGCGGCGGCTCCCGTCACGTGCGGTGTGGCCATCGATGTGCCGCTGATGGTGCTGGTGGCGCTGTTCGAACCGGTCCACGCCGACGTGATGTCGCTCCCGGGCGCGAAGACGTCCACGCAGGGGCCGTAACTGGAGTACGAGGCGCGCGCGTCGGTGTTCGTGGTCGCACCCACGGTGATCGCAGCGCGTGCGCTGGCAGGGGAGAACTCGCAGGCGTTGCCTTGGTAGTTGGTAGCCGCGACGGTGAAGACCACGCCGTCGTCGATCGCGCCGGTGATCGCGTCGTTCAGTGCCTGGGAGAACGGGCCGCCGAGGCTCACGTTCGCGACGGCCGGCGCGCCGGCGGCATGGTCGGCGGCGACCCAGTCGACGCCGGCGATGACGTCCCCGTACGCGCCCGCTCCCATGCAATTCATGACGCGAACGCCTACGAGGGTGACGTCTTTGGCCACCCCGTAGGAGGAACCGCCCACGGTCCCCGCGACGTGGGTGCCGTGCCCGTGGCAGTCGGTGGCGGGGCTGCCCTGGGCCAGGATGTTGATTCCCGAGATCGCACGCCCGCCGAAGTCCTGGTGGCTGAAGTTGATGCCGGTGTCGATGATGTACGCCTTCACGCCCGCGCCGTTGTTCCCGTACGTGTAGGAGTTGTCCAGCGGCAGGGCCCGCTGGTCGATCCGGTCCAGACCCCACGACGGGGTCGGCGACTGCGTTCCCTCGATCGATATCGTCCGGTCCTGTTCCACATAGGCCACGGCCGGATCCGCCGCGAGCCGTTGGGCGGCGTTCTCCGACATGCCGGCGGAGAAGCCGTGCAACGCGCTGTCATAGGTCCGTTCGACACTCCCGCCGTACCGGGTGGCGAGGCCTCTGGCCGTCGAGGCGACGGCATTCACGCCGACCGTGTCCTTGAGGACCACGATGTACGAACCGGCAATCGCGGTCGCGTCACCGGCATGCTGGATCCGGCCGCTCGGCTCGGCCTGCACGGCCTCGGCGGCCTGGCCGAACGTGGTCACGGAAGCAAGCACGGCGGTGAACGCGGTGACCGCGGTGACCGCCAACCTGGGTAGTAAGCGCTTGGGTGCCATGTCACTCCTAGGGTGCGCGTGCCGCACCGCCGTGGTCCGACGCCTGCGTTGCGGTGTGGCAGCGGCCGGATATTCCGGCGGATGTGGTCGGGTCCACGAAGAGTCGGACCGACCATGCGCGAGGTCAAGGGCCCCCATCCCGCTCCCCGGCCCTCCTCGGGAATGCTCCCGCAGCTCAGCAGGGTGAATACGGCTGAATACGGGCCGCCGTCGAGAACGGTCCACATGGGCCCGGAGGGTCGATAGCCTCTCCGCCGATCGACCACCCGTGCGACCACTGGCGACGTCCCGGCGGCAAAACCTCAGCCGTGTGGGCGCCGTGAGGCCACGAAGGAGAGGACGACAATGAGATTGGGCATAGGAGCGAAAGCCGCCGGCGCGTTATTCGTCGCCTGCGGTTTCGCCATCACCCTCACCGTTCCGGTCGCGGCGAAACCCGCCCCGCCGAACACCCCGGCGGCTGTCCTCGCCGACAAACCGGCTTTCCTGCACGCGAGCGCGTACGACCGCTTCAGGCAGCGCTCGGCAACCGACTTCGAAGGCAGGACGTACACGGCCTACGACCGGACCTACAAGGGCCTGCCGGTCGTCGGCGGCCAGTTCGTGCTCGTCACCGACCGCGACAACAAGGTGATCGACGAATCGGTCGCGCAGACCAGGAGCATCGGCGAACTCCCGGTCACGCCGAAACTCGGCGCGGCCGACGCCGAAAAGGCCGCCAAACGTCAGCTGACCTCGGTGAGCAAGGTCGAGGACACGAAGCTGGCCGTCAGCGCTCTCGGTGACACGGCCCGGCTCGTGTGGCAGACCACCGTCACCGGGACCGGTACCCAAGGCCCCAGCAGCCTCACCGTCCAGGTCGACGCGCTGACCGGCGCGGTCCTCGACAAGCAGGAGAACATCCACTACGGCACCGGCAACTCCGGCTGGAACGGCAAGGTCTCCCTCGACACGAAGCTGTCGGGCGGCGTCTACAGCATGGACTCGCCGAACACCAAGAACATGCCCTGCCAGCAGTCGTACGCCGACACCACGTGGTCGGGTCCCGACAACGTGTTCGGCAACGGCGACCCCGCCGACCTGGAAACCGGGTGCGTGGACGCGTTGTACGGAGCCCAGGGCGAAATGCGGATGCTGAAGGAGTGGCTCGGCCGCGACGGCATGGACGGCATCGGCGGCGCCGTCCCGATCCGCGTCGGCCTCAATATGGTCAACGCCTTCTACCAGGACGGGAAACAGGTCCAGATCGGGCACAACAAACTGAACGGGCAGTGGATCGGTGACATCGACGTCATCGCCCACGAACTCGGCCACGGGGTCGACTACAAGACCGGCGGCGGCCTGTCCGCCTGGGGAACCGCGGAGTTCATCGGCGACGCGTTCGGCGCTGCCACCGAGACGTACCTGCGGGGCAAGACGGACTGGCTCGTCGGCGACAAAGTCAACCTCAAAGGCGACGGCGCTCCCATCCGCAGCATGTACGACCCGCCACTGAAGTGCTATGACGGCGGGTACTACGAGGAGCACTACGCCGCAGGTGTCGGCAACCACTGGTTGTACCTGCTGTCCGAGGGATCCAACCCGAGCAACGGCGGCCCGGTCAGCCCGACCTGCAACGGCACCACCACCACCTCCGGGATCGGCATCAAGAACGCCCTCAAGATCATCTACGGGGCGATGCTGTCGAACGCCTGGAAGTCCAACTACATGACCTACCGCGCCGGGACCGTCAAGTCGGCCAAGGCCCTCGACCCGACAGGGAACCTGTGCCGCGCGACCAAGGCCGCATGGGACGCGGTCTCCGTCCCGGTCCAGCCAAAGGAGGACACCTGTTGAACACCTCTGGAGCGGCCCCGGGAGGGGCCGCCCCACGGTGCGCGAAGCACCCATGGCGGACGCCTGGAAGGAGCCGGACGATGACAAGCTCGCGAGCACGACGAGCCGGCCTCCCGGCCGTACGCGCGGCGATCGTCGCCGCCGCTTCGACCACCCCGGCCCTGGTGGCACCCGCCGCGGGAGTGATCCTCGGCGCCGGTGACGCCACCGTGATCGGCGGATCCTGCATCGTCGTGCTGCGCGATTCGGCCGTCACCGCCGACACCGTGCCGGCCAAGGCCCATTGCCTTGCCCACCGCTGCGGCGGAACCATCGGCGGGCCGGGGGCTTTCACGGGTGGCCCCCCAGACGGCGCCAGTGCTATGACCGCATAGGTTCGCCGGGTTGGCGGTCGTAGCAGTTGGATGTGCGGTGACTTCCGATCCGACCACTGGAGGCGCGGTGGCCGAGCCCGTCCGTGTGCGCTGACCGACCGACCAGGAGGGCCAGAAGCTGCAGCAGCCCGTGCGCCGGGGCAGCACCAGCCCGGTTCGCCACCGGCGGGCGATGAGGCTGCTGGCCCCGGCCGGCGGGAACCGAGTGCCGGTGATTGCCCAGCTGCAGGCGGGGGCCTCACCGAACGAGGAGTCCCGAGGCTGGCGCTCCGGCCTCCCTCTGGCGGCAGTCGTGGTGCACGCAGACCTGCCCCTCGTCGAACTGCTTCTCAGGCACGGGGCCGATCCGCTCCTCCGGAATGAGGGCGGCAGTACGGCCCTTGATCGGGCGCGAGGGTCGGACGAGGATCTCGCCGCGCACCGGGCGGTCGAGGAACTGCTCATGGCGTCCCGCAGGCCCAGCTCCTTCTTGTAGTCGCCGAGGGCGACCGGCGCCGTTCTAATCCCTGAAATCCATCGTGCACTACAGGAACAGGAATCATGCAGCGCTGATCAACTGGGTTGCCTTCAGAACAGACAGAGTTTCCATCGCCATGTCAGCTTCACGCAGGAGACGAAACCAGTGTATCGGCAGCATTCACCAGGCGTGGTGGGCCGTCGCCTCGCCAGCCTCTTCCTGGCATTTGCCATAGCCCTCGGTTTGGTGCAAGCCGCATCAACGTCGGCACACGCCGACCCGAGCGGGTCGCTCACGAAATTCGACTGGGAGATCGGCTCTCTGGTCTATGGTGGCACTGATGCTCATAATGAGTACTGGGCCTTCATCGACCGCCTCCACCAGACCAGTGGCCATGACATCCCGAACCACCCCGAGGTCGCCAGCACTCTGGACGAGACCACCCTGCTGCCGACCCGGCTGCTCGAAGCGCGCGTAGTCGAGGACGGGGAGTACTGGGGATCACTGTACTTCTGGGCGGACAACCTGTACCTCGCCGGCTTCTACCAGCCCGGCTACACCGCGAACGGGGTCACTCACCCGGGCAGGCACTATGCCTTCCCGGACGTCTGGCCGACCGAGTTCCAGCAGGTCCTGGGCGTTTCATCGGTCACCCGGCTCCCTTGGAACGGCAACTACGCCAACCTGCCGGGCGGAAGCACCGACGCCCGGGCCGCACGGGCCATCACCCAGAACAACATCGCCGACGCCCTGGAGGCCATACGGCGCGCACCCGACCGCCTCGCCCAAGACTCGAACGCTTTCGGAAGGCAGCTTGTGCTCCTCATCCAAGCCACCTCCGAGGCGGCGCGTTTCGGCCGCATCTTCGACAACATCAGGGGCAATATCCGCGATTACACGTCCAACCCCATGACCGCCCAGAACGTCGCCCTGCAGCAGCAGTGGGACAGCCTTTCCAGCTGGGTGTACAGGCGGCTGGGCGGCAGCAACGAGCCCTACACCATCAACAACATCGCCTTCCAGACGCTGGCGGCCTGGCTCGCGTATGTGGGCTATATGGAGCTGCACGCCAAGGTGCCCCGCTGAGCACCGTCCTGGAACTGCCGGGCGTGTTCAGGTGATCTTGTGGTGGCTGGTGTGACCACGGTGTCGGAGCCGTCCTGGACGGCCCTGCGCACCGGGTTGAGCCCGCGGCGGTTCGGCGAACTGATCACCTGATCGAGCGGCTGCTGCCGCCCTGGTCGGAGCGGTCCCCGGGGCCACGACCGGGGTGGCGGATCGGCTCTGCCGCGGCCAACGTCGATTGGCAGGACCACTAGCCCGAGGGGTGCGCGCACCGCGGCAGCGCCGGGTGGTCCTTCGTCCGGACGGCGGGGAGCCAGGCCGTCGCCGTGGGGACCGCCCGGGGCACGCGAATCCGGAACCAGAGGGTGGACCGGTGGTCCTCCTCGTCGATGATGACCTGGCCGCCGGGCAGTTGACACTGCGCTTCGAGGACGTCGCCGTGCCACACCCGGGTCGGTACGACGTTCTCCGCCGTGTACGGACGGAACGGGTCGACCGCCAGGCCGAGGCTGCACTGCCGGTCGCGGTCGGCGCGGCCCTGGCAGCCCCGCTCGGCGTTGAACACCCGAATGCGGGTCGGGCCTTCGGCGGCTCCCGGTGCCGGGCCGCCACGGGATCCGTCGCCTCCCGTGTGCGACCAGAGCGCGACGCCCGCGGCCGCGCAGACGGCGACGGCGACGGCGAGGAGGGCGGGGTACGGGCGGATCCGCCGGCGCGCGGGACGCCCGGACTCGTGGGCCCGGATCCGTTCGAGCAGGCGTTCGGCGGTGTGCGGGGCGCGGGCGGCGTGGGTGGGGGCGAGACAATCGGCGGCCAGGGTCCGCCAGAACTCCGGCACGGCCTGGTCCATCCGTAAGGACGCGCGCCCCTGCGCGTACTCCTGCACGGCGGCCCCGCGCGCCGCCGGGGTGGCCCCGGGGAAGGGGGAGACACCGGCCGCGAACACCTCGTGGATCACGATCCCCAGGGCCCAGATGTCGGCGGTCGGCCGGACCACCACGCCCCGCTCCCCGAGGGGCTCCCTCCACCGTTCGGGCGGGAGGTAGTCCAGGGTGCCCATCGGGGCCGTGTAGCCGTGGGTGCCGGTCAGTTCGATGGCGAACCCGAAGTCCGAGAGCCGCACCTCGCCGTCGCGGCTGATGAGGATGTTCTCGGGCTTGAGGTCGGTGTGCACCCAGCCGGCGGTGTGCAACCGGGCGAGCCCCTCGCAGATCCCGGCGATCAGCCGGCCGCCCTCCGCCTCATCGACTCCGCTGTCGAGGAGGTCACGGAGGCTGCACCGGGCCCGCTCCATGACGAGGACGATCGCCCCGTCGAGGGCCGGCTGGTCCGGTGCGGTGAGCACTGTCGAGTCGAGGAGCCGGATCAGCCTGGGGTGCCGCGTCCTGCGCCCCAGCTCGACCTCGCGCCGGGCCGCCTCGGCCACGTGGCGGGCCTGGCGCGGCGCGAGGCCGGCGGTCGGCATCACCTTGAGGGCGACCTCTTCCGCGTCCGTACCGTCGGCCGGCCGGCCGGCGTAGACGGTCGCCCAGCCACCGGCACCGATCGGCTCCTCGACGATCCAGTCGCCGATCCGGTGGCCTCGGGGCAGTGGTTGCGGCCGACCGCTGCCCCAGGCGACGGCCCGGTCGTGCGCCTCTCCCACGCCTCCTACCTCCCGTGCCCGGCCGGGTCGGTCCGCGGCGGCAACAGGGCGAGATGCTCCTCCCGCACGATGCCGAACTTCAGGGCGAGGCCGACCACGGCCTCCCGCTTGCCGTTCCTCCGGTCCGCCCGGCCGGCCTCGTCCGGGCCGGGGACACCGATCCGCAGTTTCTCGTCGGCCAGGTAGTCGATGTGCGAACTGACCGCGCGAGCCGTCAGCCTGGCACAGGCCGCGTGGGCGCGGAGCCGCTCCACGACCTGGGGCGTGGTCGGCACGGCGACCGGCGAACGGTCCCGCAGCCATGGTTCGCAGAGCGCGACGAGCACGAGGAAGTAGGTGGCGGTCTCGTCCAGGGAGTACGCGCTCAGGGTGCGGCTCTCCCAGGAGCCGCCCAGGGGGTGCGGGTCCAGATAGATGTGGTCGGGCGCGAACACCTGGAAGAACACCGGCGTGTCACGGCGCGTGGGCAGCACCACCCGGGAGAACTCGAACGGAATGGGCGCGCCGACCCGGCGCGGCGGCACCCGCAGGTACTCGCCCGCCCCTTCCGGGTTCTCCACCAGATAGCCATGGGCGGTGCTGAGGTTGCTCAGCTGCCAGTGGTCATCGGTCGCGCGGATCTCCCCCGCCAGGCGGGAGACCGCCTCGTCGGCGAGGCGGAGTTCGACCGGGGTGCCCGGCGCCCCGCGACCGAACCGTGCGCGTTCCCCCGGACCGAGCCGCAGGGTCACCGCGTCGCCGCCGCTCCCCTCCGGCACGTGGACGACAATCCCGCTCACCGTACCCCCGTTCCGACCGATGCCCGACACCCCGAACGTTACCGCTTGCACATGGTGATTCACCGCGTGTACGGGTCACTTGGGGGTGGATCAGGGGGTCGGGCCGCGGGTCGGCAGCGGGAAGCCGGGCGCATCCGCACCCCGGTCGAAGCGTCCCCCCGCCGGGCGGGGTGACTACGACGATCCGGGCGGCGCCGTTCGTCGGCGGCAGAGGTCCGCCGGTCCGCGGCGGCTCCCTGCCGGAGTGCCGACGACCGGCCGGCCGGTTGAACGGGCAGGCGGAGGGGGAGCCTCCCGGCCGGGCAGGGGGCGGGGCCGGCCGGGCGGGTTCAGAGGGCGACCGCGCCTGAGAGGAGCGCGGCCACCGGGCGGTCGCCGAACGCGGTCCAGGGCCGCCAGCCGCCGCCCGGCCGCAGCTGCACGCGGGTGCGTACCCGGCCGTCGGTGGTGACGGCGAAGACGTGCACACGGCCCGTGGCGTCGGCCGCGGCCGACGGCGCGGCGGCGAGCACGACACCCGGCTCGCCGAAGTCCTCGCCGGCGTCCCAGCCACCGCCCGGCGCGACCTGCCGGCGGTGGGCGAGCCGGTCGCCGCCCGGGGAGAGCGCGAACGCCTCCAGGCGGCCGTCCGCGCCGGGGACGAGCAGCGGGGCCGCGGCCGACCAGCCGAACAGCGGCTGCCAGTCGTCCCAGCCGCCGCTGGGCGCCGACTGGCGCCGGTGGAAGGCCGCCACCCCGGAAGGGGCGATCGCGGCGACAGTGAGCCGTCCGCTGCCGTCGCGGGTCACCCGGGGCGCGGCACCGGCCGCGGTGCCGAAGCCGCTCCACGGGCCCCAGGCACCGCCCGGCGCCTCCTGCCACCGGTGGTGGATCGCGGTACCGCCGGGGGCGAGGACGAACACCTCCAGCCGGCCGTCGGCGTTGACCGCGACGACCGGCGGCGCTCCCACGGGACCGCCGAAACCGGCGTCCCAGGGGTCCCACGTCAAGGCTCCCGGCGACGACTGCCGCCGCCGGGCGATGACGGTACCGCCGGGGTTCGGCGCGAAGACCTCAAGCCGGCCGTGCGCGTCGCGGGCGACGGCGGGGGCGGCTCCGGCCGGGCCGCCGAACTCCTCCCAGTCGTACCAGCCGCCGTCGGGTCGCTGCACCCTGTGGTGCAGGTTGGCTCCGCCGGGGGCGAGCGAGAACACCTCCAGCGCGCCGTCGGTGTCGCGGCCGAGCGTGGGAGCCGCCCCCGCCGGGCCGCCGAACGGCTCCCAGTCGGACCACGTGTCGGCGTCCGGGTCGAGCTGGACGCGCCGCAGCATGGAACGGTCCCCGGCGTCGAGGGCGAACAGGGTCAGCCGGCCCCGGACGTCCAGGGCGGCGACCGGGTGGTCCGGGCTCTGCCAAGGGGGTGGTGTGTCCTGCCAGTTCAGCGGTGCCAGGTACAGGCCGCGCCGGAACCAGCCCGCGGCGCTCGCGTACCACCGCTGTCCGTCGGTGACCGGCTCGACGGCGTGTCCGGGCACGTGGCCGGCGTAGCCGTCGAGGGTGAAGCGGAAGGGGTCCCGGGAGGCGAGGACGTCGGTGCCGTCGTAGCCGCCGCGGGGCCCGAGGAACAGGTGGTACCAGCCGTCCCGTTCGACGACGAAGGGCGACTCGGTGACGGAGACGCCGGTCTGCTCGGTGGACTCGTCGGCGTACGCGATGCCGGGTTCGCTCCAGTGCAGCAGGTCGGCGGACCGGCGGTAGCAGACCAGGTGGCGGCCGTCGACGGCAGACGACTCGGTGTAGTACACGACCCACTCGCCGCCGATCCGCACGACCATCGGATCGCGCGCCGCACGCCCGCGGAACAGCGGTCCTGACGGCACACGGGTCCAGGTGAACAGGTCGGTGGAGGTGGCCAGGTTGATCGCGGCCCCGCCGCTGCCGCCGGCGGCGTAGAACATCCAGTACGTGCCGCCCGCCTCGATGACGTGCGGCGCCCACAGGTGCTGCTCACCGTGGTAGGCCGGGTCGACGGTGAGCGCGTCGGCGTGGGCGGTCCACGGGCCGTACGGGTCGGGCGCGGACGCGTGGGTGAGGGAGATCTCTCGGGCGCTGTCGGGGGCCTGACCGGGCGCGGCGCTGTCACCGACGATGCCGAACAGGTGCCACCGGCCGTTCGCGGTGATCAGGGTGTGGTCGTTGAGGTAGCGCCGCCGGCCGGGGAGGGACGGGTCGTGGACGTGGGTGAAGGGACCGGCGCCGATCCACCGGTGGGACGGGACGTCCCCCGGGGACCCGCCGACGGCGGACGCGGACGCGGACGCGGTACGGTCCCGGAGCGGGAGCGCGAACGCTCCCGCTCCGGCCGCACGCAGCAGGGACCGCCTGCTGATCGGATGCATGACTCTTCTCCGCGGGGACCCCGAGGGGTCAGTCGACGGCGGGACCGGCGGTGTTGTTGAGCCAGGTCCATTCGGACCAGGTGGCGAATCCGGTCTGCCATTTGTGGTGGATACCGGCGTGGCTGGTGCCGAAGACTTCGATGCGGCCGTCGGCGTTGGCCGTGGCGGTGATCTCGGTTCCGGGGCCGCCGAAGGTGTCCCATGGGCCGTAGGGGGCGTTGACGCCGGTCTGCCAGAGGTGCTGGGCGACGCTGCCGTTGATCGCGAACACCTCGACCCGGCCGTCGGGCGAGCGTTCGCTGGTGAGCTGGGAGCCGGCCGGGCCGCCGGTGGGCTCCCAGCCGGACCAGTTGGTCGGGCTGGTCTGGTATTTGTGGTAGACGCCGGTGGGTCCGGAGGCGAAGACTTCGAGTCGTCCGTCCTGGTTGTGGTCGACGGTGAGGTCGTGTCCGCCGCCGCCGAAGGTTTCCCACGGTGACCAGCCGCCGTTGACGGCTGTCTGGTAGAGGTGTTGGAAGGTGTCGCCGTTGAGGGCGAAGACTTCCAGGCGTCCGTCGTTGGACTTCTCCATCTCGATGGTGCTGTCGGCGGGTCCGCCGCCGGCTGGTTCCCACTGCGACCAGTTGCTGTTCGCGGCGGTCTGGTATTTGTGGTAGACGCCGACGGGTCCGGAGGCGAAGACTTCGAGTCGTCCGTCGCCGTTGGCGCCCACCGCGATGTCGTGGCCGCCGCCGCCGAAGGGTTCCCAGCCGGACCAGGCGCCGGATGGTGCGAGTTGGTAGCGGTGCTGGAGGATGTTTCCGTTGATCGCGAAGACTTCGAGGCGTCCGTCGGCGTTGGGTCCGATCGCCAATTGCGCGCCTGTGGGTCCGCCCAGGGGTTCCCAGTCCGACCAGCCGCTGTTGACGCCTGTCTGCCAGGCGTGGTGGATACCGTCGGGCCCGGCGGCGAAGACCTCCAGCCGTCCGTCCGCGGAACGTGCCGACACCACCCGGCCGGACTCCGCCGGATACACCAGCGGGGCGGGTCCGGGCTCGTGGTGGCCGAGACGGTTGACCGCGGCCTGCGCCTCGTCCATGTGCCGCCAGTGCATGCCCTGGTTGTACGTGGACCAGGGCTGCCAGTTCGTGCCCCCGGAGGAGATCTCGAAGGCCGCGTTCGCGTTGCACCGGGCGTCGTAGGCGCAGGCGTCGTCGACCTCGGGGTGCCAGTAGTCGTTGATCTGCCACAGACCACGATCGCGGGAAGGGGGCGTGTTGTTCTGGACGTTGGTCGCCGACGGATCGCAGGAGGACTCCGCGAGGGCGACGGCGACGGCGGTCACCAGGCTGTCCCCGCGGAAGCCGGCGTCGTACCCGACCTGGGCGCACAGGTCGCTCGGGGCGGCGTACGCGGGCGAGGCACCGGCGAGGACACCTGCGGCGAGGAGCAGGGAGGCGAGCGACGAAAGGATGACGCGATGGGGCGCTCCACGGGAGCGGGAGCGCTGAGCGGTTCTCACCTGCTGTCTCCTCAACCGACGGCGGGACCGGCGGTGTTGTTGAGCCAGGTCCATTCGGACCAGGTGGCGAATCCGGTCTGCCATTTGTGGTGGACACCGGCGTGGCTGGTGCCGAAGACCTCGATGCGGCCGTCGGCGTTGGCCGTGGCGGTGATCTCGGTTCCGGGGCCGCCGAAGGTGTCCCATGGGCCGTAGGGGGCGTTGACGCCGGTCTGCCAGAGGTGCTGGGCGACGCTGCCGTTGATCGCGAACACCTCGACCCGGCCGTCCGCGGTCCGCTGGCTGGTCAGCTGGGAGGCGGCGGGACCGCCCGTAGCCTCCCACTCGGACCAACTCGTGGTGTTGGTCTGGTATTTGTGGTAGACGCCGGTGGGTCCGGAGGCGAAGACTTCGAGTCGTCCGTCCTGGTTGTGGTCGACGGTGAGGTCGTGTCCGCCGCCGCCGAAGGTTTCCCACGGTGACCAGCCGCCGTTGACGGCTGTCTGGTAGAGGTGTTGGAAGGTGTCGCCGTTGAGGGCGAAGACTTCCAGGCGTCCGTCGTTGGACTTCTCCATCTCGATGGTGCTGTCGGCGGGTCCGCCGCCGGCTGGTTCCCACTCCGACCAGTTGCTGTTCGCGGCGGTCTGGTATTTGTGGTAGACGCCGACGGGTCCGGAGGCGAAGACTTCGAGTCGTCCGTCGCCGTTGGCGCCCACCGCGATGTCGTGGCCGCCGCCGCCGAAGGGTTCCCAGCCGGACCAGGCGCCGGATGGTGCGAGTTGGTAGCGGTGCTGGAGGACGTTTCCGTTGATCGCGAAGACTTCGAGTCGTCCGTCGGCGTTGGGTCCGATCGCCAATTGCGCGCCTGCGGGTCCGCCCAGGGGTTCCCAGTCCGACCAGCCGCTGTTGACGCCCGTCTGCCAGGCGTGGTGGATACCGTCGGGCCCGGCGGCGAAGACCTCCAGCCGTCCGTCCGCGGAACGTGCCGACACCACCCGGCCGGACTCCGCCGGATACACCAGCGGGGCGGGATGCGGGCCGCTGCCCGGCATGCAGGGCATGTCCACACCGCGCTCCGCCAGATAGGGGATCGGGTCGGTGCGCACGCTCGCGCCCGCGTCCCCCCACACCCTCAGGTGCAGGTGCGGGCCGCTGGACTGGCCCTCGCTGCCCATCAGCGCGATCTGCTGGCCGGCCACGACGTGGTCGCCCACCTGAACGTCCCGCTGGTACATGTGGCCGTACTCGGTGATGGTCCCGTCGGGGTGCAGGATGCGGATCCACTGGCCGTAGCCGGATTCGTACCCGGAGATGGTCACCTCGCCGTCGCCCACGGCATGGATCGGGGTGCCGTAGTCGTTGGCGATGTCGATGCCGTTGTGCTCCCAGCTGTAGTGCTGGGAGATGTAGCCGGCCGCCGGGCAGGCGGCGGCGAAACCGGCGGCGGCCCGGGCGGGGGACCCGGCGGGCGCGGAGGAGGCCCGGGCGGGCGCCGCCGCGGCGGCCGGGGAGGTCACCGCCAGGCCGGGCACCAGGACGACGGCCGCCGCGAGCGCCCCGCACAGGGCGCGCCGAGAGAGAGCGAGCAACACGTCAGGCCCCCGTCATGCCTTGCGCAGACGGCCGATGATGCCGTCGATGTCGCGCTGCATCATGTCGCGGCGGATGAAGTGGCCGCCGGGCAGCTCGTACGACTCGTGCGGGATCCCGGCCCCGTCGAGCAGGGAACGGAACTCCCGCTGACCGGCGAGCACCTGGGTCTCGTTGACGGTGTCGAACCAGTTGACCGGGTCCGGGCTGGTGCCGGCGACCAGGAAGACCCGCTTGTTGCGGTAGCTTTCGATCCGCTGCACCGGGTTGTCGGCGCTCACCCGGGCCTCGTCCCAGAACGGCGCCCCGTAGATCGTGCCGCCGTTGAGGTCCAGGGCCGCGGCGGAGGCGTTGGCCCAGTGACCGACGAGCCCGCCGTCGCGGCGCAGGCTGGCCGGACCGGAGTGAGCGCTGACCGAGGCGAAGTGGCCGTAGTACTTGGCCGCGTACTTCAACGCGCCGAAGCCGCCCATGGAGAAGCCGGCCACCGCCCGGCCGTCGTACTCGGCGTACGTCCGGAAGTTCGCCTCGACCCAGGGCAGCAGCTGGTTGATGTGGAAGTGCTCCCAGTTGCGCGGCCCCGCGTTGGAGCTGACGGGGTTGGAGTACCAGCCGGCGTGCCCGCCGTCGGGCATGACCACGATGATCGGCCGGCCGGCGGTCCAGTCGCGGACGCCCTCGCGGTCGAAGGTGATGAAGTCCTGGTCCGTGCCGCCGCCGTGGAAGAGGTACAGGACGGGGTAGGTGCGTCCGCTCCAGTGGTAGTCGTCCGGCAGCAGCACGTTGACGCCGGGGTTCCAGCCGATGGCGTCGGTCTGGAAGCGGTAGTACCACATCCGGCCGTCACTCTCGTTGCGGTCCACGATGCGCAGGCCGAAGCCGTCGCCGGCGGCCGAGGCCGCCGGCGCTTGCGCCAGCACTCCCGCGCCGCCCAGGGCGAGCGCGGCACCGAGGCCGCCGGCGGACTTGAGGATGCTCCTACGGGTGGGGTGGTGCGCGGTCAAGGTGACCTCCTGGGGCGCGTGGCAAGGCCGATCCGGCCGCCGTGAGACGAGCGATTCGGAAAGTAGCGACGCGCGGTCCCGCCGGGGAACCCGGAACCTTACGGACTGACAGATGCCGCGCCCGTGGGCTAGGGGTTTTCCCCTTCCCCGTCCGGTACCGGTCAGCCCGCGGTGATCCGCAGGACGCCGGTCTCCGTGCCCTGGTAGTAGACCCCGCCCGGCGCCGCCGTACCGGCCATCTGCAGGGTGTCGTACAACGCGCCGACGCCCACCCGGTGGCTGCGGATGACCGCGCCGGTCTCCGGGTCGATCTCGGCGTAGCGGTACGGGTCCAGGATCGAGGAGGTGGTGGTGCCCGGGATCACCGGGTCGCGCAGCACGGTGTGCAGCTTGCCATCGGCCGTGGACAGCTTCGGTACGGCGGCCGACCGGGTCTTGTTGTCCCACACCAGGTCGCAGCCGGAGCCGTCGGCCTTGACGTCGACTCTGGTCAGACCACCGATGAAGTCGGCCGAGGACGGCACGCTGGTCCCGGCGTCGTCCGGCAGCGCCGGGTAGGGGTAGCCGTAGGTGCTCGCCACGAAGACGCTCCGGCCCGCCCCGATGGGGGAGTTCTCGCTGCCCGAGCCGCCCGCCAGCAGTACCGGGACGGAGCAGATCTGCCGACCCGTCGAGGTGACGTACACATCGAGGTTCACCTTGCCGTCGGCGTTGTCCACGATGGCCACGTAGTCCGTGCCGTCACCCGGCCCGAAGAAGGTCGGCGTGGAGCCGCTGCCCCAGCTCAACTGGCCCGGCTTGCGCGCCGATCCGCGGTCGTAGGCCTGCCGCCAGGCGACCGTGGGAGTGCCGTCCGCCGAGGCGGTCAGCAGATAGGTGGCGTGGGTGGTGGTGACCAGGGTGCCCTCGGGCGCGGTGGAGATGCTGTTGGCGACCGTCTCGCCGGCCGGGAGACGGAGGGTGCGGACGGTGCCGGTGCGGTCGTCGGCGGTGCCGACCGCCCCGTCATGCGTGGCGAACCAGACCCGCCCCTGATAGTCCGGCGCGATCCCGGTGACCGAGTCGCTCTCGCCGATCACCGAGGTCAGCGACAGGCTCTGGTCGATCGAGAGGGACCAGTCGCCGTCGGCGTCCCGGTGGTGGCCGATCCGCAGCAGCCGGCGGCTGCCGTCGACGACCACCAGCCGGTTGCTCTGGTCCAGGTAGGAGTAGACCCCGCCGAGCAGCGAGCCCTTGGTAAGAGTGAACTCGGCGATCGAGCCGCCGTCGGAAGGGTTGAGCAGATGGACCGTCGGCACCTGGGTGAAGATCGGGGTGCACAGTGCCACCGGGAAGCCGTCGCCACCGACCAGCACGGTCGGGCAGGCCGACGCGAGCGCGATCCGGTTCGAACGCAGGTTCCCGGAACCGGGCCCCGGCAGCGGTGTGGTGTCCGAGGAACCGGAGTCGCCGTGCATGGTGGCGGTGCCGTCGGGGCCGGCGTACGGGTTGTGCGGCTGCTGAGGTGTGAACACCGAGCCGGTGGCACTCGCGGGGGAGGCGGCGCCGAGGGTGGTGAACACCGCGGCGGTGAAGGCGGCGGCGGCCAGCCGGCGCAGTCCGGGGCGGCCGGGAACGGCGAAGGGCATAGGGGGTCCTCGAACGAGAGGGCGGCACGGCGCACATCTGGTGCTGGGGCCGGTGAGCCCTTGTGGTCACAGCGCCAGGGACGCGGGCGCGAGCCGCGGATGGGGGACAGCCGCCGGGCAGGGGACGCGCGGCGGCATTCTTGCCGGGGCGTCCACCGGGAGTGGGGGACGCCGAAGCAGCGGACTCAGGGGGCCGTGCGGGTGCCGGGCGCCCGGACCGGCCGGGGCGCGGCGGACGCGCAGGGCCGGTTACGGCCTACAGAGGCTGGTGGAGAGCCGAACGAAGTCGACGTACCGCCGCGCCGTGAGGAGAGGTCCCGGCTGCATGCCCGAAGAACATCAAGAGGAATGTGCTCATGTCAATATCGGGACCAGCGGATGAGATACCGGTACGGGGCCCGCCGGCCCTCCGAACCGGCAGACGAGACACCCGTACGGAGGCCCACCGGCTCTCGGCCGAGGACCACCGGCCCCTGTCCGGCCGGACCTGGACCGCGAGGCTCTCCACCAGACGCCCAATTAGTGGGCAAGAGCCACGCCGGGTTCAGCCCCAGGTCTTGCCGGCCGGTTCCTTGATGGTGCGGTTGATCCGGTTGAAGAAGTTGGTCAGCGCGATCTCCAGGTTGAGCGCGCCGATCTGCTCCTCGGTGAAATGGGCGTTGACCTCTTCCCAGATCTCGTCGGTGACGCCCGGCGCACCGTCCTGCAGCCGGGTGGCGGCCTCGGCCAGTGCCAGTGCCGCCCGTTCCGCGTCGGTGTAGAACGGCGCCTCACGCCACGCCGCTACGTTGTGCAGCCGCTCGTCGCTGTCACCGGCCTTCTTCCCACCGGCGACACTGGCGTAGACGCACGCCGAGCAGCTGTTGATCTGGCTGGCGCGCAGGTGGACCAGCGCGAGCAGCTTCGGGTCGACACCGCCGGCAGCGATCGCCTTCTGCAGGTGCCGGACCGCGGTCCACACATCGGGGTTGTCCGTGTTCTTGTCCTTGAGCCGGTTTTCCATGCGGGAGTGCTCTCCTTCAACGGGTTACGTTGCGGCGCCTGTGCGCGTCATCCCTATGACGGAACAGCTCCCACGGAGGTAACACCATGACCGGCACCCACCCCGCGGACCCGATCGCCGAAGCCTTCGAGTCCCACCGTGACCGGCTCCGCGCCGTCGCCTACCGCATGCTCGGATCACACGCCGACGCGGAAGACGTGGTCCAGGAAGCTTGGCTGCGTCTGTCCCGCCAGGACACCGGCACCATCGACAACCTCGGCGGCTGGCTGACCACCGTGGTCGGCCGCATCAGCCTCGACACCCTGCGGTCGGGCCGAACGCGCCCAGAAGTCTCCTCCGGCGACCGGCTACCCGAATGCACCGTGACGCTCGACGACGCTCCCACTCCGGAAGACCTCGCGGCACTCGGGGACTCCGTCGGCCTCGCCCTCCTCACGGTCCTCGACTCGCTGCGCCCTGACGAACGACTGGCGTTCGTGCTGCACGACGTGTTCGCCGTGCCCTTCGCGGAGATCGGCACCATTCTCGGCAAATCCGCCGACGCGGCCAAAATGCTCGCCAGCCGCGCCCGCAGGAAGGTACAGGCCGCACAGCAGCCGGTACGCGCCGCACGAGAACAACGCGAGGTGGCGCGAGCCTTCCTGGCCGCAGCACGCGACGGCCGGTTCGAACAGCTGCTGCAGGTCCTCCACCCGGAAGTGAAGTTCACCGTCCACACCACGAACGGCACGTTCGTCACGCTCGGGGCCACCGAAGTCGCCACCCGCGCGCGCGTGGCCGGCAGCGCGGCACGCGGACACGCGGCGATCGTCAACGGCCGCCCCGGCGTCATCTCCTGGAGCGAAGACGGCACCCCGCTGTCCCTCCTCGTCTTCACCGTCGCCGACGGCCGCATCACCGAGATCACCGCCGTGGTCGACCCCGCCGAACTCGCGCTCATGGACCTTCCGGACCCGGTGCGACCCCCTGCCGGCGACGGCCACGCGTAACCGAAGCATTCCGCGCCCGGCCTGCGGAGACGATGAACTCAGCCTCTGAGAAGACCTCACTCGCTCGGAAATTGGATCCACCCGCTGGCGACCGTGCCCGCCACACCCTCACACGGCTATGGCAGCCTTCGTCGCGGGACCTTCTCAACATCGACCTCGGCCACCTCCGCGACGACTTGATGCGCCCGAATTCGGTGGTCGGGCTTGGGCGCCGCGTGATGGCTCACCGCCACCTGGAGTGCGTCGACGCCGCGGCAGCGGCCAGAGCACGCGTGGTCGCCCGTGCACCGAGCAGGTGAGGGTTCCTGCCGGGGCTGCCTGGAGAGTCATCGAGTCGGCCGCTGCTCGTCCATGGGGCAGTGACGCGGTGGCGGTGCGCCCGTAGTCGCGTGAGCAACTGGGGAGAGGTTCGTGTTCCGGGCCGCCGCATCCGGCCGCCTCCACGGGCGGTGGATCGGCGGATCTGTGGAGCCGGCGGGGCCGCACGCCGCGCGGCCTGCGTCGCCGCCGGGTCACGGCCGCCAGGGCCAGGTGTTCTCCGGTCCCACAGGTCGGCACAACCCGAGGTGGAGGCGGGGGGCGCTCCGTGCTGCGTCGTCCTGGATCAGACAGGCGTCGCCCGAGACCAGCTGGCCACTGCGATTCATCCGCCACCGCTGGTCGGGGGCCGTGCTGGCGCATGGCGAGACACGCGGGGACGGCGCGGCGGTCAGACAGCTTCCGTGGACCGTTCTGGACTGCCACCGGCCTGCGCGGAGATGATGCCAGGACTGTTGGGGACTGCCGTTGCAGCGGGCGGTCCGCACGGCGCCTTCTGCCGTCCTCGGCGGCTTGTTCGCAACCTCCAGGCAGAGCTCCGCGCCGCCCGTCTGGGAGATGATCGCGCCGCGACGGGCATGCTGCTGGGGGCGGGGGTACTGCCGGTGCACCCAGTTCCGGTATGCGGGGGTGATCGAGGAGAACTCGTTGCAGCGCAGCGGCTCGCAGTGGACCGTGTGCAGGTACGTTTCGAAGATCCGCTGCTTGGCCCGGGCCTGTGCCGGTGCGAGGTTCTCCGGGAGGAGCGCCACAGGGTATCCGCGGTATGCGACGGTGCCGCCTCGCACATGCAGAGTGAAGCCCGCCATCCGGAAGTACCGCGCTGTCACTCCGTGGTCGCTGTGGTCCGCGCCTCGTGTGTGCGGGTGGCCGAAGGAGGCATTGTCAAAGTCCAGGGTACGAATGCGCTCGGTCTTCCACCGCCTGGCCAGACCGGTGATTGTTGCGACGAGAGATCGCTCCGTGTACCGCGCCGGGGAGCCGACCGTGCTGATGCCGGAGATCTCGCCACGGAAAAGTTTCAGGAGACTCTCGTGCCCGGTAGGCGGGGCTTCCTTTCCCTGTCGGAAGCCCGTCGGGCAGCCGGAAGAAGGCAAGTCGAATTTCGGGTCGTTCACGGAAGGAGAAGAAGGTGATGTCGTGGTTGTTGACGGTGATGGTCTTGGCGACGGTGTGCCGCCGGGAACCCGCCATTGCCGCATAGGCGGCGATCACGCCGTATTCGCGACTCTTCGGGTAGGGGTTGCGGCTGAAGGATTGCCCGGCGTCCCCCGCGGTCAGGCAGACCACGTCCAGGGGGCATCTCGCGGTGATGAGCTGCGGGTTGATGAAGAGGAGGTCATCGTCCTCGTGGGCCACACCGATCATTTCCCGCAGGCAGGAGCCCGATGGCTTTCCGTACGCATCACGTAGGGCGGCATCCCCGGAGTGACCGGTTCGTCGAGGCGGTTGAAGGGACGGCACACCGAGAAGGGCCGGCCCTGCGACGAGAATGAGGCATAGGACGGCCGCGGAAAGTGCTGTGGGAGCGGAGACTGCGCTTTCCCGTCCGAGGCTCCTGCCCACGTGTCCACCCTCTCCTGAGCGCGGTCGCCACCGCCGTCTCCGGCCGCCCGTCAAGGATGCTCGGACGGGGCCCTCCTGCTCGCGCGCTCCGCACCGGCTCGAGGCTTGCCGGTCGCGTTGGTGATGTTCTGGACCCTGTAGTAGCGCGCGACGCAGAGCGCCGGCCACGTATCGTGACCATCCTGGCCGAACGGCTCGGTCATCTTTCTGATGGGGAGCCGCCTGTACGGAAGAACCCGGGCCCCCGCTGCGGCCTGGGCCCGCATCCGCGTGTCCTGCTGGTCCCATGCGCGGGCGCGTGCGGCCATGTCGGAGTTCAGGACCGTGAGCGATGCCGCCAGAGCGAGACAGACGACGCAGTACACAACCATTGCTGCGACGAGGGCGGTGGCTACGTGTCGGCCTCGGCGGTGCCACGCGCGGGCGGCCAGCGCACCTGCATAGACGAGGAACAAGACGTACAGCAGCAGATAGTCGTTCCACAGGCGCGTCGATGTCATCACGCCGGTACGGAAGACGGGGTAGGTGATGACGGTGCAGGCGTAGCCGGCGACCAGGAGAACCACGACGCATGAGCGGAGCAGCAGCGCCTCGTTGTTCGCGCGGGTGACACGCTCCGGAGACACGCGCGCGAGGAGGCAGCCCAGGACGAGGCCGCCGGCGAACGCTCCGAGGTACGGCCAGGCCGTG
Source organism: Streptomyces sp. NPDC104831 (assembly GCF_055583025.1). Classification (NCBI taxonomy): domain Bacteria; kingdom Bacillati; phylum Actinomycetota; class Actinomycetes; order Kitasatosporales; family Streptomycetaceae; genus Streptomyces; species Streptomyces sp. NPDC104831. The sequence continues at coordinate 19,333 of NZ_JBVJOT010000061.1, read as the reverse complement.
AGACACCTCAAAGTGATGTAGGCGAACCCGTGCCCGGACTCCCAGAGGGACGCGGGGTCAAGCATGGTCGAGGCGTTCTTCGTCTGGCGCCGGTGCTGTGCACCGGGCGACGTGTAGAGGATCAGCGTTCCGATCACGAGGCCGGCGATCGCGACCGCGCACCACAAGCGGACGAAGCGCCGCCGCGCGGCGGGGACGGCACGGCCGCTGATCACCAGCGTGCACCCGAGGGCGACCAGTGCGACCACGGTGGTTTCCTCCGACAGCATCCCCAGTGCTGTTCCCGTCGCGCCGGCGATGCACAGGGCGAAGGCGCGGCCCCGCAGTGAGGTCGCCCTCATGACCGGGACGATGGCTGCACAGGCGAACACCGGGGGCAGCGTGTGGGAGACGGATGCCGCCGGCCAGTAGAACGTCTTGTAGGTGTTCAGGGAGCCGAAGAGGAAGACGGCGGTCACCGTGGCCGCCGTGAACAACGCTGTTCCGCGCGGCAGCCTTCCTTCCGTGGCAGGCAGCGCGGCGGCGCAGAACGCCCACAGCAGAAGAAGAGTCAGCACTCCGCTGGCCGGCGCGAACCACTGCTGTCCGTCGATGCCGAAGCGCGCGTAAGCCCATACGAGCACGGCGTTGACGACACGCCCGTTGTCCTTGAGATAGAACTTGTCCACCATGGCGGACAGCCCGCCGTCACGGACCACGGGCAGGAAGCACCAGTCGTCCCCGCTGGGCCGCACCCAACGGGCGCTCCAAGCCGCGTAGGCGAGCAGAGCCAGCGGCATGACACAGAGCAATACCGGCCACCAGCGTCCCCGCTGCACCGGCGTTTCCGCGTCCAGGGCACCTCTGGCCCGCTGCCCCCGGACAGTTCTTCCGGGTAGGCGTTCCACGCCCACGCCCGTTCTCCCTTCCGACGGGTATCGCACGTGACGCCCGTTCACCGGCACTTCCGGAGCGTTGCAGGAAAAGAGGAGGAGTGCGGCAGGGAAACGCCTGGTGCATCCAGCCTGCCACTCGGCGCTGGGAAGCGCAGCCCACTGTGGCACACGGGTGAAATGGACAGACAATTCATCCGCTCGGCCCCGAGGAGTCGCTGGGCGGCTCGGAGGAGTGCATGGTCGTTTACGGCAATGTGACTTTTACGAGGCAGGTCTTCGCTCGAGACGTGGACGGGGCGCAGGAATCGGTCTTGAGGCTGCCCCGACTCGCCGGGAATCCGTATGCCAGAATGCAACATCTCCATCGTCGTCCCGTGCTACAACGAAGAAGAGGTGATCAACGCATTCCACGCCACCCTGCTGTCCGCCTTGGAGGCGACACAGCAGAACTTCGAGATCTGTTATATCGACGACGGCAGCAGCGATAACACCCTTCGATGCCTTTGCGCCCTCGCCGCCGGGGACCATCGCGTCCGCTACACCTCCTTCAGTCGAAACTTCGGAAAGGAAGCGGCGATCCTCGCCGGACTGCGCATGTCCCGCGGTGAGGCCGTTGTCCTCATGGACGCCGACCTTCAACACCCGCCCAGTCTCGTCCCGTACATGCTGCAACTGCGCCAGTATGGTTACGATCAGGTCGTGGCCCGTCGCGACCGTGCGGGAGACGGCGTGCTACGCAGCCTGCTCAGTTCCGCCTATTACCGGGTGATGGGCCATGGCATGGACGTCGACATCATCGATGGAGAGGGAGACTTCAGGCTGCTGTCGCGATCGGCTGTCGAGGCCGTACTTTCCATGCCGGAGACGAACCGGTTCTCCAAGGGAATCTTCGCCTGGATCGGCTTCGAGACCGTCAGTTTCAGGTATCACAACGTCGATCGCGCAGCCGGCCGGTCTAAATGGGGTGGCAGGCGGCTTCTCAACTACGGGATCGACGGTCTCATTTCGTTCAACAATCGTCCGTTGCGGCTGGCCTTCTACGCCGGTTTCGCGTTGTCTTTCGCTGCGGCCGTCTATGCGCTGTGGACCATCGTGAACGTTGCCCTGCACGGCGTAGAGGTTCCTGGTTACGCCACCCTGCTGACGGTGGTCATCGCGCTCGGCGGAATCCAGCTCGTCACGGCGGGCATCGTCGGGGAGTACGTGGGACGTATCTACTACGAGACGAAAGGCCGCCCACCCTATGTAGTGCGGGCGACGTCCGACGCTCCGCCACCCTCACGGCCCGCCGACGCGACCGTCGTTTCGCGCCCAGGGGCGCACCGGCTGGATGCCCGATATTCACCGGTCGGACCGAGGGGGAGGGGCAGGGCGCGCACGATGCGCCAGTTTCTCACCTTCGCGGCGATTGGAATCGTCAACACGTCCGTATATCTGACCGTCTACATCGCTCTCAACAGCTGGCTGCCGTACCTCGCCGCCCATTCAATCGGTTTCGCGGTGAGCGTGGTCGGATCGTTCTTACTCAACACGTATATCACCCTTCGCATGAGACCGACTTGGCGTGCGTTTGTCCGTTATCCGCTGTCGAGCGTCGTCAATATGCTGGTCAGTGGGTTCCTGCTCTTCCTCGCTGTGGACACGCTGGGATTGAACAAGAACGTCGCCGCGGTGATCGCCGGAATCATTGCCACCCCGCTTTCCTTCTTTCTGGCCCGCTGGGCGATCGTCTCCGGTGCCCGGGGCCGCCGGCCCTTCACCGCACCGTACAACCCCAAGGCCGGCACAGAGCACGAACAGACGGTTGATGCGCAGCACGATTAAAGGCGCGCAGGCCACGGACGGCGACCGGGGTCGCCGCACACCTCGAAGCCGTCGAGCTTCGGCAACAGCACGTCGAGCACGATCACGTCATACGAGCTGCGGATTGGCTTGACGGTGTCGGCACTCCTGGCCTGCTGGCGGCTTGACCGCGATGAGATGACCTTCAGGGCTCCGGGCGGTAGCCGTGTCCCCGCAGGCGTTCAGGATGTGTTCAGGCGGCATCCGACAGGGTCGAACGCCTCGGCGGCCCGCACTCGGCGCGTCGGCCCGGCAGGAACAAATCCAGCAGGCGTGACACCTGCCTCCAGCTGGGTACGCAGCTCGCGGGACAACTCTCCGGTCAGCTGCTGCTCGTGACGCAGCACCGCGCGTGTCCGGTCCAGCAGGGCGTCGAGGGAGGTGCCCAGGGCTGCGAGTTCGGCCGGGTGCTCCGCGGAGCCGAAGCGGTCCATGGCGGTCACCGCACTCCACTGGGCGGCCTGCTCGGTCATGGCCCGCACGGGGTGCAGTGCCCGGCCCACCGAGAGTCGGGTCAACGCATAGGTGCGGATCAGCATCACGGTGTCCAGGCCGAGCGATCCCAGCAGCAGGGTGTCGGCCGAGTTCCGGTACGGGGCGAGGTCCAGGGCCGTGACCACCATGGCGGCCGTTTGGCGGCCGGATACGAGCCGGGAGCACAGGCGGACGGAGCGTGGACGGGCGGCGCGGACGGTCGTGCAGTCACGGCCGCCCTGTGCGGCGAGCCGGGCGGCAGCCCGGGTCAGCGGACTGTCGGCCGCGGCGGAGGCCGGCTGTTCGAGTAGATGCGTGCCGGCGTGGAACCAGACGTCGCTGTCGAGGAACTGGTCGTCTGCGGTCTCCCGCACGCGCGCCCGTGAACCGCTGGTGTCGACGGTCGTGGCCACCGCGTCCGCACGGGTGCGCAGCTCGTCGTCCGCCTGGTGCCGCTCCACCACCGAGTCGAACACCACGGTCAGGACCGTCACCCCGTCTACAACCTGGTAGACGGTCTACAGAACTGTAGACGATCGTGAGGTGAGGATCGTTCCCATGGGCGACACAACGGGCGACCGTCGGCCGGCGGGTGAGCTGGAGGCCGCCGTGATGGCGGCCCTGTGGGCCGCGGACAAGCCGCTCACCCCGACCCAGGTCCAGGCCGAACTCGCCTCCGGCCTGGCCCGGACGACCGTGATGACGATCTTGACCCGCCTATATGAGAAGGGGACGCTGGAGCGGGAGCGGCGGGGCCGCGGCTACACGTACCGGCCCGTACAGGATTCGCACGGTCTGACGGCACTGCGCATGCACGGTGAACTCGCCCGCGACAGCGACCGGGAGACGGTCCTCGCACGCTTCGTCGCCCAGCTCGGCCCGGACGACGAGCAGGTCCTGCGGCGACTGCTGGAGGAGGGCCTATGACGATCACACTCCTGCTGATGCCGCTCGTCCTGCCCCGCCTCGCACCGGCCCTGGCCCGCCGGATCATCGACCACTGCGCGCCGGCGGCCGCCCTGTGGAATCTCACCGTCTCCGCGCTTCTCCTCGTGGGCGGTTCCGTCACGGCACTCGGCACCCTCGCGCTCGGACGTTCGGTCGTGCGCCAGGCCGCGGGTCTGCGCACCGTCCGTTCTCAGGCCGGACACCGGTCCACCGCGGGCGACCTGTGCGTCATCGACTCCCCGCACCCCGACGCCTTCGCCCTGCCCGGCCGCCCGCACCGCATCGTCGTCACCACTGGGATGCTCCGTGCCCTGCGTCCGGACGAACGTGAGGTGCTCTTCGCGCACGAGTGCGCACACAACACCGGTGGCCACCACTACTTCCTCGCCGCGGCGGAACTCGCCGCCCATTGCCACCCCGCCCTGTGACCGGTCCGCGGGGCCGTTCGGCTCGTCGCGGAACGCGCCGCCGCCGACAAAGCCGCGGTCACCGCCGTCGGCGACCGGCGCCTGACCGCCCGCGCCATCGCCCGAGCGGCTCCGGCCGCGCACGCGGCGGACTCGGGTCGCCCCGCGTTCACACCGGCGGCGACCACGGGACCAGTGCCGCAGCGCGTCGCCGCCCTCCTGTCCCCCGCCGGGCGCGCATCGCGCATCATGCCGTGGATCGCCGTTCTCCTGGCCGCGTGCGCGCTGTTGTCCTGCGCCACTGCGGCGACCGGAGCGCTCGGCGTCCACCGGGACATCGAAGCCGCCCAGGGGGAGACGGGCCGCTGACACGGGGGAGCGCCCGCCGGCAACTGCGTCGCTGTCACACTGAACTGACCTCACACATGCGTCGGACCCGCACGCCAACTGGGAACCCCTGACGGGGTCGTGGACCCCGCGACCCGTGCAGCGAGGCATGGCACGGCACCCTCTCCAACGCATCTGTCAGCCAAACCTCCAGCGGGCGCGTGGAAGTGAGCCCTCGTTGGACTGAGTTCATTATTGAACCGAGTATGGTTACTATGGCCTGAGTGGCAGGCCTTCGTGAGCGTAAGAAGCAACAGACCAGGCAGCGGATCGCCGCGGTGGCGTCGCGGTTGTTCGCCGAGCGCGGTTTCGATGCAGTGACGGTCAACGAGATCGCCGAGGCCGCCGAGGTGGCCAAGGCAACGCTCTTCGCGTACTTCCCGACCAAGGAATCACTCGCTCTGGACGGCGTGGGCGGCGACAACCTGGCCGGGATCGTCGCCCGGCGCACGGCTGACCAGAGCTTCCTGGACGCGCTGCGAGCGCACTATCGTGCGTTCGCCGCCGGACGGACATCAGATGCGGGCCTTGACGCGCTGCTCGCCCGCGTGCGTGTGATCCAGGAAAGCCCGGCCCTGCTGAACGCGGCGAACGGCTTGCTGTACCAGCAACGCCAGGCATTGGCACAGGCCTTGACCGACGAGTACGGCCCCACGGCAGCCGCGCTCATGGCCGCCCAGATCGCGGCGTCCCTGCTCACCCTCCAGGAGACATACTTCCGGCGCCTGCTCGGCGGCACCTCCGCCCAGGACGCCGGCCGTGCTCTGGCCCGGGACGTCGAGCTGGCCTTCGACCTGCTGGAACACGGATTCACTCACGCGGAAGGGTACTGACGTTGCGTGCTCGAGGCATCAACTACGACACCGGAACCTTCCCTGGCCGCCTGCTCACCCGAAAGACCTTCGATCCTGAGCAAGTCCGACACGAGATGGCCGCGATCGCCGACAGCCTGCACTGCGACGCCGTGCGCGTCTCCGGCGGCGACGCCGAACGGCTGAGCATCGCAGCCCGGCACGCAGCCGATGCCGGCCTCGAAGTGTGGTTCTCCCCTTTCCCGGCCGACCTTCCCCCGGGGCGGATCCTGCCGTTCTTCGCCGACTGCGCGCAGCGCGCGGAGGCCCTGCGACAGGAGGGCGCCCAGGTGGTGCTCGTCGCCGGCTGCGAGCTCAGCGCCTTCGCCCACGGCTTCCTTCCCGGCGACACCTACCTCGACCGCCTCCATGCCATGGCCACCGCAGACATCCAGTGGTGGGCCTCGCTCGGGCCGGTCCCCGAACGCCTCAACGCCTTCCTCGCCCAAGCCGCGACGACGGTCCGCGCCCACTTCGGCGGGAGGATCACCTACGCGTCCGGCCCCTGGGAGCCCGTCGACTGGGGCCCGTTCGACCTGGTGGGCATCGACGCCTACCGAACCGCGCAGAACGCCGGCACCTTCCGCACCCACCTGCGCGAGGCCCTCTCCCACGGCAAGCCTGTCGCTGTCACCGAGTACGGCACGTGCGCCTACCGCGGCGCGGGCGACCTCGGCGGCATGGCCTGGCAGCCACCGCAAGGAGCGATCCCGGACGAGGACGAACAGGTCCGCTACCTCAACGAACTCCTCGACACCTTCGAGGAAGAGAATGTGGATACCGCGCTGTGGTTCTCCTTCGCCAACTACGACAAGCCGCGCGACCGTGACATCGCCTCCTGCGGTGTCGTGCGCATGCTCGACGAGACCCGCTGGGAACCGAAGAAGGTATTCCATGCCATGAGCGCCAGACATCAACGGCCGAACGGCCGCCCCGACTGACATGACTCTCCGGGACGGGGGACCTCCCTCACCCGATGAACCGCCCTGCGCCGGGGGTCGGCAGCAGAAGCAGGGAACTGAGCCGTCCGGTTGTCGCTCGCTGCGGCTCGGCGGCCCTCTACGATCCGGTCGTGCTGGATCCTGAGCCGCTGGAACGGATCACCGCGCGGCGCGCGGAACCGGATGACACCGGGAGAACCGCAGTTACGCCCGCCGCGCACCACTCCGGGCGAGGCGATGACGTCCCTGGTCGCCGAGGGCCCCTGCCCGCTCGTCCACGAGCGCTGCGGTGATCGTCCTGGCCGTACTGCGTCACGACCGGGGTCTGGCCGACATGCCGTCGCCGGCGTCAGACTCCTGAGCGGAGGATGCGCCGGCAGGCATTCTCCGCCCGCTTCTCCAGGTGCTTCCGCTGGGCGGCGGACCACAGCCCTGTTGCCGGAGCCCACGCGCGCTCATCAACTGATGACGTCGACCTTTCCCTCGCCTTAAGGCGCACGGAATACTGCCTGTACGGTCACCTTCATGGATTGGTCTTTACCTCCCCTAATTTCAGCCTTTTCGATCGGCCCCGCCGCTATCCATATTGCAACATGAACGTAATGACGCCATGGTGTCACGAACATGAGGACACAAAACATCTCCAAAATGGGTCGACTCTGGATGTGCGGAAAGCGCTCAGTACGTATGTTCGGAAAGCGCCCAGTAATGGCGCGTCGAAAAGGTGCAGCAGACCCCAGGAGGACCCATGACCGTTTCCGTCAATCGCACTGCCAAAGTCACCATGCTTACCTGGACCCGGACCGACGACCCGCAGAGCTGCATCGCCCAGGCCGTCGAGAGTGGACACCTGGAAGCCGCCCTGACCGTCCTCGGCCTGCAGGACTACCGCGAGATGGCGAGCCTGCCCAAGGCCCAGCGTGCCGAGTTGCTACGGCATACCGCCGCCCTCGCCGACGCGTTGACCCGGCGTGTACGGCACCTGACCGTCGCCCACCGCCATCACGGCGCGTCCTGGGCGGAACTTGCGTTACTCCTGACGAACGACTCCGAAGCCCACGACACCGCGCGCAGCACCTATGACGCGGGCCTGCAGCAGATGGGCCTCACCAGCGCCGACGCCGGCTCCGCCAACCCCTGATCTTCCGCAAAGCCGGACCTTCGCGGCTCTCGCTGCTCCACTTCGCCCGCCGGGTGGACCTGGGGCTGATCCCTGCCGCCCGTGCCACGCGGCTACGGCCAAGGTTCCGTGCGCTCGTCTCTTGGCTTCGAGGCCCGGATCTCCCTCCTTGATGGCGCGGCGGCGGGCGTCGGCCGCGCGGATGAAGGCGGCGAGCCGGTCCAAATTCTGCGGTGTGCGCGGTTACGTCGCCGGGTCGGTCGTACGGCCCTCCGGGTACTCCTCGTGCATCGCGGCCTGCTGCTGGGTGTGGACGGCGGCCCGCTGTGCCGGGGTGAGGGCTGTGCCCCGGTTCGGGTGGTCGACGGTGTGCGGCGCGGCCGACCGGCTGGTCGGGGTGTTGGTCTTGGTAGTGGCAGTGGCGGACGACGGTCTGGAACAGATCGCTGCCTTCCTGAACTCACCCTGCCGGGCGGCTCATGCGGGGGGTGCGGCCTTCAGGCGGCTCAGTGCGCGCATGGCGTCGTGTTCGATCCGAGAGAGGTCGTCGAGGATCGAGCCGGCCTGGTCGAGGTACTGCGCATCGCCCGTTTCGCCGGCCTTCGCGATCAGTGCCGCCGTGTGCGTCCACAGGCCGGCCGCCTCGGTGTACAGGGTGTGACCGGTGCGCAGGTGGCGGCTGTCGAGCACCTCGGTGCACTCGGCGAGGAAGTCGCGGTAGAGGTTGCGGAACAGGGCCCCTGCCGTGCCGGCCTTCTCCATCAGCGAAGCGGCTCGGGGGAGGTCCCGCTGTGGGTGGTCGGTGCGCTGAAGCCAGGTGCGCACCAGCCGGCCGGCCTTCTCGATGCCGCGGTGACCGAGGTTGGCGATGGGCGGATGCAAGAACGCGTCGGCGCAGGCGGTGATGGCGGGGACGATCTGGCCGTACGGGGTGGGACATCCCGGTGGGACGGTCAGGGTGAAGGAGCGGTTCCGGGCGGTCATAGGGCCCCGCGCCGCCCTGGCCCGGGCGAGGCCGGCCAGGCTGACGGAGACCGCCCCGCCCTGCTGGTCGGTGTCCACCAGGTAGGCCCTTTGGCCGTCGTAGCCGTACATGGCGACGATGTGGCCACCGAAGTGGACCTTCGGGTGGAAGTAGTCCAAGTGGTAGCTGTCCAGCTGGAGCCCCAACGGGCGGCCGGTGTCGAGCGCGGCCGTCACGTGCTCCCATGCCTTGCGCGGGGAGGTGGTCTCCTCGACCAGCAGTTCCAGCCCGAGTCTGCCGGCCAGGTTCCTGGTGAGGTCGAAGGGCTTGACCCGTCCCCCGAGGAAGGGGAAGTCCATGGTCCTGCCGTCCCAGTAGAGGAAGGACAGGCCGGAGCCGAGACCGAACAGCATGGGTTCCGACAGGTCGAGTCCCTGGTGCCTGAGCAGTACCCCAAGGGCCGTCGTCTCGCAGTGCCGCATGCCGCGAGTGTCGATGTCGGTGACCGTGGTCATGCCGTGCTCTCCTCGATGGGGACGATCAGCCGGGTTGTCAGCTCTCCTGGCGGTGCCTGCCCCGGTCCGACGAGGTACGCCTCGCGCACGGGTGCCAGCGGGCGCAGGCCGCGCTCGTGGACGGCGGCAAAGAGTGCGTGGTAGGCGAGGGGCAGTTGGGCGTAGGGCCCGATGTGCAGGGTCTCGGCGACGGGCCCGCCGGGCAGTACCTCGCATTCCGGACCGGGTACGCCGGCCCCCTGCGGCAGCTGTACTCCGACGCCGATCTCCATCCGCTCCTCCAGGTCGAGCGGGTACAGCCCCCACAGCGGTGTCCGCACCGCGATCCCCCTCTCGCCGAGCCCGGTCAGCAGCCGGTCCATGCTCTCCTTCACTGTGGTGCCGATCTGTGCCGTGCTGCACACCGCGCGCACTGTCGCCAGGTGTCGCTCCGGCTCCCTGCCCAGCGTTACCTCGTAGCCGGACCATCCGTCCTGCGCGAGCCGCTCCAGCACCTCGAGCCGGGCCTGGTCCGCACGGATCCGCTCCGCCAGCCGGTCCCGCTCGGCGCCCAGGATCCCCGCCCTGCCCTCGGGTCCGGCAGCCAGCGCCCGGGCGATGACGGCCAGCGGGAGATCCATTTCGCGCAGCAGGGCGATCGTCAGGGCGTCGCGCGCCTGCTCGGGGGCGTAGTAGCGGTAGCCGGAGCCGGCGTCCACGCGGTGGGGAGTCAGCAGCCCCAGGTCGTCGTAGTGCCGCAGCTGCTTCACGCTGAGGCGGCACAGCCGGGCGAACCGCCCGACGGTGAGGAGTCTGTCGTGCATGCCGTCATGGTGGACTCTCCCCCCGTGGGAGAGTCCAGCGCCGAGCCGCGGCGCGGGGCCGCAGCCGGCTCACTGGACTCCATGTCGCCGACCTTCAACGGCGACTGGAACGTCCACGAACATCGGGTGGTCGGCGCCGAGTTCTGCGGCTCGGGACGGACTGCTGGACACCGCCGGTGACTTCACCCGCGCTCGCGTACGCCGCGAGGACGTGGGCGCCTGCTTCGCCAGTGCGGCGCGCGGAGCGCGGCCGTCAGGCGCCGTCCTGCCGCCGCAGGACGGCTCGGGTTCGCCGTTCCGGTGCCGTCGAGCGGCCCTCCGGCTCCCCGCGACGGTGCGGTTCCCCGGCTCCTGGCCGGGTGGGCCACCACACGCGGTCCCCGGCGTCCCGCACGAGCGCCGGGACCAGCAGCGAGCGCACCACCAGGGTGTCCAGCAGCACGCCGAAGGCGACGATGAAGGCGATCTGCACCAGGAAGGCGAGCGGGATCACGCCGAGCGCCGCGAAGGTGGCGGCGAGCACCACACCGGCGGAGGTGATGACCCCGCCGGTGGTGACGAGTCCGCGCCGAACGCCTTCGAGGGTGCCGTGCCGCAGGGTCTCCTCGCGGACCCGGGACATCAGGAAGATGTTGTAGTCGACGCCGAGGGCGACCAGGAAGACGAATCCGTACAACGGGACGGACGGATCGGTGCCGCTGAAGCCGAACAGGTCACGGAAGACCCACGCTGCCACGCCGAGGGTCGCGGTGAAGTTGAGGGCGACGGTGAGCACCAGCAGGACGGGCACGGCGAGGGAGCGCAGCAACAGCACGAGGATGGCCAGGATGACGACGAGCACCACCGGGACGATGACGGTCCGGTCGCGTTCGGCCGCGCGCAGGGTGTCGTACTGCTGCGCGGTGTAGCCGCCGACGAGGGCGTCCGCGCCGGGCAGCGCGTGCAGCGCGGCGCGCAGCCGGGCCACGGTGTCGCGGGCGGCCTGCGCATCGGGCGGCGCGTCCGTGGTCGCCTCGAAGCCGACCCTGCCGTCCACCGCGCGCGGACCGGACGCCGGACGGCCCCGGGCGCCGGTCGGGGTCACCGCCGCGATGCCGGCGGTGCCGCGCAGGGTGCGCTCCACGCGGTCGGCGGAGGCGGCGTCGGCGAGAACCACCACAGGAGTGCCCGCGCCGGCCGGGAAGTGCCGGGCCAGGGTCTGCTGGGCGGTGACGGACGGCACGTGCCGGACGAACGTCTCGTCCAGCGGCACACCCCGCGAGTCCAGGGTGAGCGCCCCCGCGGAACAGGCGAGCAGTCCGGCCAGGGCGAGCGCCCACACCCGCCGCGGCGCCCGGTCGACCAGGCGCGCGACGCGCTGCCACAGCCCGGTGGTGCCGGCCTCACCCGCGGGCCTGGCCGGCCAGTAGGCGCGGTGGCCGAGGACGGACAGGACCGCCGGCAGGAAGGTGAGCGCGCTCAGGGCGGCGCAGGCGATCCCGGCCGCGCCGACCGGCCCTAGGGCCCGGTTGTTGGTGAGGTCGCTCAGCAGCAGGGCGATCAGACCGAGGGCGACGGTGCCGGCGCTGGCGAGGACGGCCGGGGCCGAGCGGCGCAGGGCGGCGCGTGCGGCGGTGTGGCGGTCGCGTCCGGCGGCCAGTTCCTCCCGGCAACGGGCGGTGACCAGCAGCGCGTAGTCCGTCGCGGCGCCGATGACGAGGATGGACAGGATGCCCTGCACCTGCCCGTCGACGCGCACCAGACCGTGGTCGGCCAGGGCGTAGACGACGGCGCACGCCAGCCCGAGGGCGAACACCGCGCCGCTGATGACGACGAGCGGCAGCAGCAGGGAACGGTAGACCAGGAGCAGGATGACCAGGACGGCCGCCAGGGCGACCGCGAGCAGCACCCCGTCGATGCCGGAGAAGGCGTCCGCGAGGTCGGCCCGGGTGGCCGCCGGTCCGCCCAACTGAACCCGGGTGCCGGGCACCGATTCGGCTGCCGTCCGCACCCGTTGCAGTGTGGGTGTGAGCCGGTCGCCCAGATCGGGGCGCAACGGCACCACGGCCTGCAGGGCGGCGCGGTCCTTCGAGAGGAGAGCCGGGGAGGGGGGTCCGGCGGTCCCGGGCGTGCCGGCGAGCGCGGCCATCGCCGCGGTGGCCGCCCGCTGCCGCCCGCTGACGGCACTCCCGCCGTCGCCGGTCCACACCACGATGACCGGCAGGGTCTCGCGCTGCTGGAAGGCGGCCTGTTCGCGCAGGACGCGGGTGGACTCCGCGCTGCGGGGCAGGAAGGCGGCCTGGTCGTTGGTGGCGACTTCACCGAGCCGTCCGGCGAAGGGCCCCAGTAGGGCCCCGACCACCAGCCACACGGCGATCAAGGCGAACGGGACGAGCTTGCGTGCCCGGCGGTGCGGGGGCGTCATGGGACTCCTCGGGGCGAACGGCGGAAGAAAACTCGACCATAAAGAATCTCAATGGTTGAGTAATCGTAGGAGGTACTTCTCCCTCACCGCTTCTTGCCGCGCCGGTGATCCGGATGCGGGTGCCGCCGGGTGCCGCCGCATCCGGACGCCGGACGGCGCCTCAGCGGTCGGCGGGCTCCCCGGGCACCTGGGCCAGGGCGTCGTTCAGCGCGGTCAGGAACCGCAGGGCCACGGTCATCTCGTGGGCGTCGAAGTCCGCGCCGGCCCGGCGCAGGGCGTCGGCGAGGGGACGGAAGTGGGTACGGGCGGCGGCGCGGGCGTCGTCGGCGTAGTGGAGGTGGACCACGCGGCGGTCGGTGTCCTCGCGCACCCGGCGGACATGACCGGCGCGCTCCAGCCGGTCGACGCAGGCGGTGACCGCGCCGGAGGTGAGGCCGAGCATGGCGCGCAGCCTGGTGGGGGTCATCGGCTCGGGGGCGTCGAGGATGGCGGCCAGCGCCTGCACGTCGGTGGCGTGCAGGTTCTGCCGGGCCGCGTACTGCTGGATGACCCGGCCGACCTCGCCGTGCATGCGGCGCAACTGCACCGCGAAGGCGGACAGGTCGCCCGGGAAGGCGGGCAGGTCACCGGGTCCGGCGGCCACGGTGCGCCGGCCACGGGCGGCAGGGGACGCTTCCTCGGCGGCCCCTCCGCGCCGCCGCGTCGGCTTGCCTCCGCTGGTCTGCGTGTTCACCGGCGCATCGTACCGGGGTGCTCGCGGGTTCTGGCCGGTCGCACCCGCGTACCGGGTGCTGCGGCCGGTCGAGGCCCGCGGTCACTTCCCCCACGAGCGGGCAGCCCCGAAGCGCGTCTACAGGGCGGTCCTGTCCCGGCCGCGTACGAGAAGGCCGCGCTCAACGCCCGCCTGCGGCACCACCTTCGACGGCCGCCTCTCCGCGACCCGCCGGTGACCGCGACCACCCCGGTGACGGCGCTCATCCGACCGACCCCGTCGCGGACGTCTTGTCCGGTCCGCCTGCCGATCCGGACGAAACCCCTCGGCGGCTGCTTCCCGCACTACCGCTCCGTGACGGTGGGGGAGCCGGCACCGCGGTGATGGCGCCGATGACCCGATGAGGGTGTCCACTCCGGCCGTGGTCGGCATCCGCCGCACAGGTCGAGTCACCGTCTTTTCAAACACACGAGTGCACGTTCCCTCGTTGTGGTGGATCGTGGCCCCGGCCCGCATGGTGCCGGTGGTCTTGGCTCATGTCTTGGGCGTGAGCGTGATCCCCCGTATCACCGCGGCCGCCCTGTCCGCTGCGGCCTTCGCGTCGGGGGGATCACCGGACGAGGAAAGGGAGGACAGTACATGGCCACGTACGACACCGAGATCCACACCGGAGGCGGGGGCTGGCAGCGGGACACGCCGTTGACCTTGGCCATCGCCAATCGCGACCAGGCCATCGGCGACGGCGGCGCACCGCCCACCGGTACCACCGTCACCTGGAGCACCCCCCACGCCGGTTCCGGCAGTGTCACCTTCTTCGACGAAGGCACCCGCTTCGAGGGCACCGCCCAATTCCCTGGTGAAGGCCCCGTCGGTTACCGCGGAACCCTCACGAGCTGATTCCCGGTCCGCTCACCAACCGCATCATCGTGCCGGCCGGACAGGGCTCGGGGCCACGTCTGCCGAGTACGGTCACAGGGGCTCGGGGCTCGGGGCTCGGGGCACCGGGCCGGAGCAGTGCCATCCGGGTCGGCGATGACCAGGTGAGAACATGCCCCGGCCGCAGCCATGGCCGCCCGGGTGCGGCCCGCGCCGGACTGTCCGCGCGGGCCGCATGCCGTCGAGCACGCCTTCGCCCCGACACCGGATCCGCCGTCCGGCCCGGTGTCGCGAGTGCGTCTCCCGGCTGTCGCACGGGCCCTCGCTCCCCGGGCGCGGCCGAGGGTGGAACCGTCCGCCGACCTCTCCTGCCTGCGACGAGATCACCGCGAACCCCGCCCGCCACGACGGCGAGGCCGCCGCCGCTGATACACAGCGATGCCCCCGAACAGCAAGCAGGCGTCTGAGCACTTTTTTGGGTGCCCAGGTGGAGGTCACACGGTGAGGGCGCCGCCGACGAAGGTTCGTTCCGGCGGTGACGCCACGAGCTCGACCATGGTGCCGGAGCGGAGGTCATCGCCGGCGACGCGTGTGATCGCGTCGGTGAGCGCGGTGCCGAGGCGCGCGGTGATCCGGGCGGCGTCGGGACGGTCGAAGACGCCGGCGCGGACGCCCAGGATCACCGAGGCGTTGGTGTCCACGGCCTTGCCGCCCTGCGCGAAACGGCCGGCGGGGACCCCGGCCAGGCGGATGCTCACGAGATCGCGGGCCCACTCGCCATAGACGTCGACGATCGCGTCGGTCAGTGCGGCGACCAGCATGGATTCCTTGCCGGTCAGCCTGTTCTCTGGAAGGTGGACGGTCAGGTGCGGCATAGTGGACCTCGTTCCCTTTGAATCCAAAGCCTTTATATTCAAAGGTATCTGGAAGAGGTCACCGATGTCCATGCAATCGGACGGTCCAGCCGTCGAAGAGGCCGTCCGCACCCTGCTGTTGCTCATGCCCCGGCTCGTCGGCCGCGCCAAGCGCCTGCCCGTCCCCGCGGCGCTCCAGGGACTGGACCTGGCACCGAGACATCTCGCGCTGCTGGCCCACTTGGAGTACGACGGTCCCACCGGCGTCAACGACCTGGCCGCCCGGCTGGAGGTGGCCCCGACGACCGTCAGCCTCATGGTCAGCGAGCTGTCACGGCTGGGCGTCCTGCACCGCACCGCCGATCCCGCCGACCGCCGCCGCCGCATCGTCGCCATCGCGCCCGCCTACGCCGCGCCGATCGGGGAATGGCTTTCCGGCAGCGCCTCTGCCTGGGAGTGCGTCATGCGCGCTCTCGCCCCCGCGGAACGCGCCACGGTCATCACCGCCCTGCACGCGTACGAAGCCGCCTTGGAGCAGGTGGGCGACCGGCATCGGAACACGCAGCCGCGTTAGCGAGCGACAGAGCCGGCGCAGCGCGGCCCGCTGCCCAGCCGCTCCCGCTCCCGTTCCCGCTTCACCGGCAACCGGCGCCGTGTCGTGCGTGTAGGGCGACGGATCAGCGGTTGGTCCCGGAGGGAGGAGTTCATTCGGCCATGCGAGTCCCCAGGCGCCGAGCGGGCGTCCCCGTCAGTGTTCAGCCGTGCCGGGCGCATCGACGCCCAGCCTTTCGCGAGCGGGCTCGAGGCCGTCGTTGACGAGTCCGGGAGCGGTCCACTCGACGACGAGGGAGCAGGAGCGGTCGTCCAGCCTCCGCAGGCTCAGCGAGACCGGGCGGCGTTGCGGGGAGACGGGCCGTGGCAGTTGCGGCATTCGGGCCCAGTCCGAATCGTTCAGGGAGAAGGAAATGGGCTTCCCACCCGCCACGGTGGAAGTCACCAGGACAGTCGCCCCGGCGCAGCCGTCGGCCTTGACGGTGCCGCTCCAGCCCAGGATGGAACGGCCGTGCGGGTTGGACGGCAGCAAGAGTGTGTGGCGGGACGATCCCTGAGGAAGCTTCCACGACAAGATGCTCACCCACGCACACACGCCGTCGGGTGGGCAACCCGCTGTGTCGGACCGGGCCCCCGGCTCGTCCCCCGAGTGGTATCTCAACTCGACCTGCGTGCTCTCGGAGTAGGCCATGGAAACCACTCCGAGGCTCCCCAGCGTGGCGCCGATCTGTACCAGACTGGCGAAGACGGGCAAGACCGGTCTCCAGCGTCGCCATGTGTCGTTCCACTCGCCGTAGACCGACCGCGACGGCTTCTTGGTCACTTCGCCGGCCAGTTTCCTCAGGAGCCGCTCGTGCCGGAACTGGTAGACCACTCCCATCTGACGCAGGACACCGAGGTCGTGGGCGTTCTCGAGGAAGGGCAGCGGTCGCATGGGAAGTCGGCCGGTAACCCAGAACCAGAGGCGGGAGACCTGGTACGACCCCCAGGGCGAGCCGAGTAACGTGGCGGCGCCCGCGGCCGCGCCGACGAGCGTGCCGTAATGCCAGGCTGTCGGCGTGTCCGCTCTGAGGACCCTTGACAGCCACAGTGCCGCCGAGGCTCCCGTGCTGCCGGCGGCCGCGAGCGCCGTTGCCGACCCGATGAGCGCGTAGCGGCCTATGAGGGCCTTCGGTCCGTGTACGGCACCCTTCGGTACATAGACCTGCTTCAGTTCGGATCGCACCGCGGCATGGGCCGCCCACCCCCCGAGCCCGGCCAGGGCCCCGGTCAGGATCCCTGTCACCGGGCCGAACAGCGCCTGCATGAACCAGCCCCACGCGGCGCAGAACGCCAGTCCGACCAGTGGCCCGGTCGGTCTCGCGTTGAGCTGCCACCAGGCGAAGTCGACGGTTCCGTCCCGAAACATCTGCCTGGCTATCAGGCGCAAGTAACGCTCGGCCTTTTTGGCCTGGTAGTTACTGGGTGGATCGTCTGTGTAGACGGCCGGAAGGTACCGGTCGAGCAACGTTTCCTCGATGTCCTCCTTGGAGCGTGTCGTCGACACCAGCTCCGTGGGTTCGGTGTGGTGCTGCCGGTAAGTCTCGCGCGTCAGGTACAGCATGAGGGGTGAAGCCATGATCTGGGCCGGTACCGACTCCGGTTCCCTGCGCAGGTGGTCGAAGAGCGTGTCCCAGCGGTCGTCACCGGTCACCCTGAACTGTCTCAGGTAGGTGATCGCGGCTCCTACGCTCACGGTGTCCATTTCCACGACCGCGGCCTTGGTCAAGTGGAAACCGGCCCGGCATACCGCTTCGTACTCGTCACCACGGCAGGTGACCAGAAGCCAGCACCCTTCCGGGACGGCCCCCTCGACTGCCTCGACAGCCTTGGCGCGCAGCGGTTCGGGCAGCTCGTCCAGTCCGTCGAGCACCGGCATCACCATGCCGGCGGTGAACAATTTCGCCGCCTCGGCCCTGAATCGCCAACGGCTGAGGAATCCCGTGCTGTTCTGCCTGATCTGACGGATGATCCACTCCCTCATGGGAATGGCCGGACGCCATGAGGACAGGGGCATGAGTACCGGAATCGGGTCGCCGGGTTCGGGTTTCTCCAGCATTTTCTGAACGAGGTGGATCGCGAGGACGCTCTTGCCTGTCCCGGGATTCCCCAGGACCACCAGCTGATGCCGGGGAAGCCGCCTGCACAGGCCGGGTACCCGGGTCACTGTGCCGCTCAGTTCCTCGGGGACGATGCCAAGCACTTCCGGCGACGGCTGGACAGCAGGACGGCTGCTGCCCTTCCAGGAGATATCGATCAGGGCCGGCTGGTGCAGACCGAGACGGGCCACCGTCTCCTGCACCCGGACGGTGACGCCTTCCCGTAACTGAGCCGCCGCACGGTGCAGGCCGCCGACGGCCCGTTCCCCGCCGGTGACAGGTCCCGGCGCGGTGCTGCCACCGGCGGGCAAAGGGACTTGTTCGAGGTCCAGGGGATTGCCGGCGTCCTGCACGGCACGGGCGAAGCCAGGACGGCCGGCAAGCGTGGCTATGGGCACGGCGACGAGCTGGTCGCCGGAGTAGTACAGCGCCCGGTCTGTCGTCAGGATCCCGGTGAGCAGGTTCCCGCAGAACAGGGCGGCCCCGGACGCCCCGGACCAGGACGACTCCCCGCCGACCGCGCCGGGGGTGGTGGACTGATCGATGTTCGCGGTGATCAGCCCGGACTTCAGACCGCTCAAGGTCTCGATGTGTCCCTGTATGTGCTTGGTGTCGCGTTCCCCGTCCCGTTCCTCGGCCTGTGGGAAGCCCAGCGCGATACAGGGGACGCGGGTGGCACCGGGAGAGATCGCGGGCAGGCGCCCCCAGCGCACGGGGGACGCGGAAGCGGGAGGATGCCACGGGCGGCCGGTGATCAGGAGCAGGGCGGCGTCCGCGTGCGGGTCCTCCTCGAAAGGGGCCGGTTGTTCGGGCCAGAGCACCTTGGCTTCCACCCACCGAGCCTGTTCCTCCCTGTGAAGGGCGAGCCGCCGCACCTCGACCACACGCCCCGGACGGGCTCCGGCTCGCTGGATGTTGTGGAAGGCGGTCAGGACCAGGCGCTCAGCGACGAGATAACCGGTTCCTGCCGTCTTGCCTGCCGGATCCCAGACCTCCACTACCCTTCGCACATCCACCGGCGAATTCCTGTTCCGTGTCTCTCACCAGGCGAGGACTGGGCGGGCGCTAACGAGGGCGTTCGGAGGTGCGAGCGCCGATCCTCTGATCCTTGCCGTGCTCGTCGACGGGCTGCAAAGTGATCTTCAGGCGGGAGGTGGTCCCGGCTGCGTATCCGGCCTTTGCCTCGGCGCTGACGCTCCATGGCAGGACCGATACCTTCGCACCGGCTTGGCCGTCCTTCTTGATGTCGACGGCGAACTCCATCTCCACCGGCCCGGTGCGGAACTGGATGGCGTGCCCGTGGCCGTCGGTCACCGCCTGCTCCAGCTCGGCCCGGATCGCGCTGATCGCCTCGGACAGTCCCACCCATGGCTCCTGCGGCATGCCTGGCCCCCCGGTTCGGCTGAGAAGACGTGACGGAGGCAGGGTAACGCGACCACCCCGCTCTGTGAGAGACATCCGCGTGTCCGGAGAACCGTCCCACTTCGGCCCGGCGCCCACCCGGTGGGCAGGGCGGGGCTGTCCACGGCCACGGTCGGCATGGACCGGGGCAAGGCGGGCGGGGCGCCGCGGGGACGGGGGGGGGGGGGGGGGGGGGGGGGGGGGGGGGGGGGGGGCCGGGGGGGGGGGGGGGGGGCCGCGGGAGGGGCGGGGGGAGGGGGGGGTGCGGG